>NZ_JBYOJV010000006.1:1042-348388 GCF_057798835.1 Cupriavidus sp. 291-E7 | reverse complement strand
GGAGTTTTCAGCGCTGACCGGCAGAAAAAAAGTTCTGCAAAAACTGTTGACGAAACGCTGAATGCTCTGCATAATCTCGTTTCTCCGCTGCAACGAAAACGACGCAGCGACAGCGAACGGCAAAGCCGGCCGCTGAGGTTCTTTAACAAACAAACAACCGATAAGTGTGGGCGCTTGATGGCGAACGCCACGAGGTTTCGGCCTTGTGATGCTTCAAAAGTTATCAGTGCTCGCACAGTAAAACATGTTGGTTCACGTCGCGAGATGTGAGCCAGTCAGTTTTCTGAGAGTGAGCGACCGCTCGAAAGAGCGAGGTGCTTCGGCACCACACAGAGATTGAACTGAAGAGTTTGATCCTGGCTCAGATTGAACGCTGGCGGCATGCCTTACACATGCAAGTCGAACGGCAGCGCGGACTTCGGTCTGGCGGCGAGTGGCGAACGGGTGAGTAATACATCGGAACGTACCCTGTTGTGGGGGATAACTAGTCGAAAGATTAGCTAATACCGCATACGACCTGAGGGTGAAAGTGGGGGACCGCAAGGCCTCACGCAGCAGGAGCGGCCGATGTCTGATTAGCTAGTTGGTGGGGTAAAGGCCCACCAAGGCGACGATCAGTAGCTGGTCTGAGAGGACGATCAGCCACACTGGGACTGAGACACGGCCCAGACTCCTACGGGAGGCAGCAGTGGGGAATTTTGGACAATGGGGGCAACCCTGATCCAGCAATGCCGCGTGTGTGAAGAAGGCCTTCGGGTTGTAAAGCACTTTTGTCCGGAAAGAAAACGCACTGGTTAATACCTGGGGCGGATGACGGTACCGGAAGAATAAGCACCGGCTAACTACGTGCCAGCAGCCGCGGTAATACGTAGGGTGCGAGCGTTAATCGGAATTACTGGGCGTAAAGCGTGCGCAGGCGGTTTTGTAAGACAGGCGTGAAATCCCCGAGCTTAACTTGGGAATTGCGCTTGTGACTGCAAGGCTAGAGTATGTCAGAGGGGGGTAGAATTCCACGTGTAGCAGTGAAATGCGTAGAGATGTGGAGGAATACCGATGGCGAAGGCAGCCCCCTGGGACGTCACTGACGCTCATGCACGAAAGCGTGGGGAGCAAACAGGATTAGATACCCTGGTAGTCCACGCCCTAAACGATGTCAACTAGTTGTTGGGGATTCATTTTCTCAGTAACGTAGCTAACGCGTGAAGTTGACCGCCTGGGGAGTACGGTCGCAAGATTAAAACTCAAAGGAATTGACGGGGACCCGCACAAGCGGTGGATGATGTGGATTAATTCGATGCAACGCGAAAAACCTTACCTACCCTTGACATGCCACTAACGAAGCAGAGATGCATTAGGTGCTCGAAAGAGAAAGTGGACACAGGTGCTGCATGGCTGTCGTCAGCTCGTGTCGTGAGATGTTGGGTTAAGTCCCGCAACGAGCGCAACCCTTGTCTCTAGTTGCTACGAAAGGGCACTCTAGAGAGACTGCCGGTGACAAACCGGAGGAAGGTGGGGATGACGTCAAGTCCTCATGGCCCTTATGGGTAGGGCTTCACACGTCATACAATGGTGCATACAGAGGGTTGCCAACCCGCGAGGGGGAGCTAATCCCAGAAAATGCATCGTAGTCCGGATCGTAGTCTGCAACTCGACTACGTGAAGCTGGAATCGCTAGTAATCGCGGATCAGCATGCCGCGGTGAATACGTTCCCGGGTCTTGTACACACCGCCCGTCACACCATGGGAGTGGGTTTTGCCAGAAGTAGTTAGCCTAACCGCAAGGAGGGCGATTACCACGGCAGGGTTCATGACTGGGGTGAAGTCGTAACAAGGTAGCCGTATCGGAAGGTGCGGCTGGATCACCTCCTTTCTAGAGGCTTGTGTTCACAAGTCAAGCGTTCACACTTATCGGTTTGTTTGCTGTTACAGCCAAGGGTCTGTAGCTCAGGTGGTTAGAGCACCGTCTTGATAAGGCGGGGGTCGTAGGTTCAAGTCCTACCAGACCCACCAAGTTATCTCACGGGGGATTAGCTCAGCTGGGAGAGCACCTGCTTTGCAAGCAGGGGGTCGTCGGTTCGATCCCGTCATCCTCCACCACTTACCTTGGGGTAGTCGTCAAAGACAAGTATTCAGGAGTTTATTCTGAGTGATTGTCTTTGGCTGTTGCCAACGAGCATTTAGCTCGGCTGTTCTTTAACAATATGGGATGTAGTAAAGGTGTCGTGAAGCCTTGATGAGAGGCTGAAGTACCCAACACGATACCGGGTTGTGATTGTATCAACCAAAATGTATTTAAGTGATCGAAAGATGACTTGGAATACGGCACAAACGCGAGAACTCAGACCTATGACGGTCGTGTCCTTGAGACACACTCGTTATAGGGTCAAGCGAACAAGTGCATGTGGTGGATGCCTTGGCGATTACAGGCGATGAAGGACGCGGTAGCCTGCGAAAAGCTTCGGGGAGCTGGCAAACAAGCTTTGATCCGGAGATGTCCGAATGGGGAAACCCGGCCCTAATGGGTCATCCCTTGCTGAATACATAGGCAAGGGAAGCGAACGCGGCGAACTGAAACATCTAAGTAGCTGCAGGAACAGAAATCAACCGAGATTCCCAAAGTAGTGGCGAACGAAATGGGAAGAGCCTTGTACTCTTTAGCAGCATTGTTAGCAGAACGGGATGGAAAGCCCGGCCATAGCAGGTGATAGCCCTGTATGCGAAAACAGCGTTGTGGAACTAGGTGTACGACAAGTAGGGCGGGACACGTGAAATCCTGTCTGAAGATGGGGGGACCATCCTCCAAGGCTAAATACTCGTAATCGACCGATAGTGAACCAGTACCGTGAGGGAAAGGCGAAAAGAACCCCGGGAGGGGAGTGAAATAGATCCTGAAACCGCATGCATACAAACAGTCGGAGCCTGGAAACGGGTGACGGCGTACCTTTTGTATAATGGGTCAGCGACTTACATTCAGTGGCAAGCTTAACCGATTAGGGAAGGCGTAGCGAAAGCGAGTCCGAATAGGGCGTTGAGTCGCTGGGTGTAGACCCGAAACCAGATGATCTATCCATGGCCAGGTTGAAGGTGCGGTAACACGTACTGGAGGACCGAACCCACTAACGTTGAAAAGTTAGGGGATGAGCTGTGGATAGGGGTGAAAGGCTAAACAAATCTGGAAATAGCTGGTTCTCTCCGAAAACTATTTAGGTAGTGCCTCGTGTCTCACCTTCGGGGGTAGAGCACTGTCATGGTTGGGGGGTCTATTGCTGATTACCCCGCCATAGCAAACTCCGAATACCGAAGAGTGCAATCACGGGAGACAGACATCGGGTGCTAACGTCCGGTGTCAAGAGGGAAACAACCCAGACCGCCAGCTAAGGTCCCAAAGATTGGCTAAGTGGGAAACGAAGTGGGAAGGCTAAAACAGTCAGGAGGTTGGCTTAGAAGCAGCCACCCTTTAAAGAAAGCGTAATAGCTCACTGATCGAGTCGTCCTGCGCGGAAGATGTAACGGGGCTAAGCCAGTCACCGAAGCTGCGGACGCACGCAAGTGCGTGGTAGGAGAGCGTTCTGTAAGCCTGTGAAGGTGTCTTGTAAAGGATGCTGGAGGTATCAGAAGTGCGAATGCTGACATGAGTAGCGATAAAGGGGGTGAAAGGCCCCCTCGCCGTAAGCCCAAGGTTTCCTACGCAACGTTCATCGGCGTAGGGTGAGTCGGCCCCTAAGGCGAGGCAGAGATGCGTAGCTGATGGGAAGCAGGTTAATATTCCTGCACCGTCGTATGATGCGATGGGGGGACGGATCGCGGAAGGTTGTCCGGGTGTTGGAAGTCCCGGTCCCTGCATTGGAGAAGGCGCTTAGGCAAATCCGGGCGCGGAATTCAAGGATGTGGGGCGAGCGGCCTAGTGCTGCGAAGCAATTGGAAGTGGTTCCAAGAAAAGCCTCTAAGCTTCAGTCATACGAGACCGTACCGCAAACCGACACAGGTGGGCGAGATGAGTATTCTAAGGCGCTTGAGAGAACTCGGGAGAAGGAACTCGGCAAATTGGTACCGTAACTTCGGGATAAGGTACGCCCTTGTAGCTTGACTGGCCTGCGCCAGGAGGGTGAAGGGGTTGCAATAAAATGGTGGCTGCGACTGTTTAATAAAAACACAGCACTCTGCAAACACGAAAGTGGACGTATAGGGTGTGACGCCTGCCCGGTGCCGGAAGATTAAATGATGGGGTGCAAGCTCTTGATTGAAGTCCCGGTAAACGGCGGCCGTAACTATAACGGTCCTAAGGTAGCGAAATTCCTTGTCGGGTAAGTTCCGACCTGCACGAATGGCGTAACGATGGCCACACTGTCTCCTCCCGAGACTCAGCGAAGTTGAAGTGTTTGTGATGATGCAATCTCCCCGCGGCTAGACGGAAAGACCCCATGAACCTTTACTGTAGCTTTGCATTGGACTTTGAACCGATCTGTGTAGGATAGGTGGGAGGCTTTGAAGCGTGGACGCTAGTTCACGTGGAGCCGTCCTTGAAATACCACCCTGGTTTGTTTGAGGTTCTAACCTTGGCCCGTGAATCCGGGTCGGGGACAGTGCATGGTAGGCAGTTTGACTGGGGCGGTCTCCTCCCAAAGTGTAACGGAGGAGTTCGAAGGTACGCTTGGTACGGTCGGACATCGTACCTAAAGTGCAATGGCAAAAGCGTGCTTAACTGCGAGACCGACAAGTCGAGCAGGTGCGAAAGCAGGACATAGTGATCCGGTGGTTCTGAATGGAAGGGCCATCGCTCAACGGATAAAAGGTACTCTGGGGATAACAGGCTGATACCGCCCAAGAGTTCATATCGACGGCGGTGTTTGGCACCTCGATGTCGGCTCATCTCATCCTGGGGCTGTAGCCGGTCCCAAGGGTATGGCTGTTCGCCATTTAAAGAGGTACGTGAGCTGGGTTTAAAACGTCGTGAGACAGTTTGGTCCCTATCTGCCGTGGGCGTTGGAATCTTGACGGGGGCTGCTCCTAGTACGAGAGGACCGGAGTGGACGTACCGCTGGTGTACCTGTTGTCTCGCCAGAGGCATCGCAGGGTAGCTATGTACGGAAGAGATAACCGCTGAAAGCATCTAAGCGGGAAACTCGCCTGAAGATGAGGATTCCCTGGAGGCTTGACCTCCTTGAAGGGTCGTTCGAGACCAGGACGTTGATAGGCTGGGTGTGGAAGCGCAGTAATGCGTTAAGCTAACCAGTACTAATTGCCCGTAAGGCTTGATCCTATAACCAGTGTGTTTTACCTGGTGAGTGCGCCTAGTGCCCAGGTGTACAACACAACCCAATCTTTACTACACCCAGATTCGCCGCGCTGACACTAGTCAGCCCGGCAACCCCTCATGCCTGGTGACCATAGCGAGTTGGAACCACCCCTTCCCATCCCGAACAGGACCGTGAAACGACTTTGCGCCGATGATAGTGCGGACTACCCGTGTGAAAGTAGGTCATCGCCAGGCTCTTATACCCAGAACCCCCAAGCCCAAAAGCTTGGGGGTTTTGCTTTTGCGAAGCGGAAACGCTCAGCGTATCATCGGCCCCCAAATGACCGACGATAACAATCCCGCACCGATTGCCGAAGCCACCTGGTTTCTCTACCTGCTCGAGTGCGAGGGCGACACGATCTATACCGGCATCACTACCGACGTCGAACGCCGATACGCGCAGCACGTCGCGGGTACGGGCGCCAAGTACACCCGCGCGCGCAAGCCGATCCGCTTGCTGGGATGGCTGCAATTCCCCAGCAAATCCGAAGCGCTAAAAGCCGAAATCCGGACTAAACGCATGACGGCCGCACAAAAGCGGGCCATGTGTGTGGATTTACAGCATTTGTAGCCAAGAACTGGTTCCGAATCCTCCGCACAATAAAAAACGCCGGCCTCAGGGGCCGGCGTTTTCTATTTCTCGATTCGACAATCAGACAACGATCAGATTGACATCGATGTTGCCGCGCGTCGCATTCGAATACGGGCAAACCTGGTGAGCTGCTTCCACCAGCTTCTGAGCGGCGTCTTTCTCCATACCAGGCAGCGAGATCTTCAGCTCGACCTGGATGCCAAAGCCTTGTGGAATCTGGCCGATGCCGACCGCGCCTTCGATCTTTGCGTCCGGCGACACCGTGATCTTCTGCTGGCCGGCCACAAAACGGATCGCACCCAGGAAACAGGCGGAATAGCCAGCGGCGAAAAGCTGCTCGGGATTCAGACCATTGCCGGCACCACCCATTTCCTTCGGCACTGCGAGCTTTGCGTCCAGTTGACCGTCCGAGGTCGTTGCGCGGCCGTCGCGGCCGCCGGTTGCAGATGCGTGAGCGGTGTACAGGACTTTTTCCAGTTTCATTTGCACTCTCCTAGATATGCCCGGGGGCGGGCAGCTGTTTCAAAGATGCCGATCAACCGGCAGCTAATCTTCCGATCTCGCTTCTTCCAGCGTCGACCGTAAGCCATGCAGGCGCGCTGTCAGTGCCTGAATTTCGTCTACAGAGCACTGCATCGCGCACAACAACTTTTCAGGAATACCTTCCGCGGCGCTGCGTAGGCTGCGGCCGGCATCCGTCAAACTAACCAGCACACGGCGCTCGTCTTCGGCGTCGCGTGCACGGTGTACAAATCCGGCCGACTCCAGACGCTTGAGCAGTGGCGTCAGCGTTCCGGAATCCAGCGTCAGTCGCCCGCCCAACTCCGAAATAGTCAGCTCGCCGTGTTCCCACAACACAAGCATGACCAGATATTGCGGATAAGTAAGCCCAAGCTCACTAAGGATGGGCTTGTAGATCTTGGTCATTGCAAGTGACGTCGAGTACAGCGCAAAACAGAGCTGGTGATCGAGCTGAAGCCAGTCGTCTGTCTTGGGAGGGGTCGTCGTTTGCGTCGTCATGGGTAATATCTTATACACAATTAAATTGTGTGCAAGATAAATTTGATGATCGAACCTATGAAGCATAGAGCCGGGTCGTGACGGATCAAAGCGGATCAAAGGCTGACGACATACGCCCTTCGTACAGCCCTTAAGTCTGATTTAAGTGTGGCTGCCTAGGATGTCACTGTCGCGCCAATGAGTGCCAAGGCGCCGCCCATCATTCAGAAAGGAAAGCACCATGATTCGCCAGACCCTTGTCCGTTCCGCTGTCGGTGTCGCTGCGCTCGCTGCCCTTGCGGGCGGCTATGCCTATCTTCAGAAAGACGCGATCACGCCCGGCTACGCTGCCCCGACTCCGGCCGTAGCCGCGCCGGTTGCTGTGGCCACGCCAACCGATTTTGCCGGCATCGTCGATCAATACGGACCAGCGGTCGTCAACATCAGCGTCACTGCCCGCGCGCAACGCACATCGGCGCAGGTGCCGTCTGGCATGGACCCGGATGATCCGCTCTTCCAGTTCTTCAAGCGTTTCGGGCCGCAGTTCCAGGGGCCGCAAAGTCAGCAGCCGCAGCTTGTGAAAGGTCTCGGCTCCGGCTTCATCGTCAGCTCTGACGGTCTCATCTTGACCAACGCCCACGTGGTCGACAACGCCACCGAGGTAACGGTGAAGCTGACCGATCGCCGTGAGTTCAAGGCCAAGGTCCTGGGCAGCGATCCGCAGACCGACATCGCCGTGATCCGCATCGATGCCAAGGATCTTCCCACGGTAAGGCTGGGCGACCCGTCCAAGATCCGCGTCGGCGAACCCGTGCTAGCCATCGGCTCGCCCTATGGCTTCGAGAATACGGTTACCGCCGGCATCGTCAGCGCCAAGTCGCGCTCGCTGCCCGACGATACCTACGTGCCGTTCATCCAGACCGATGTGGCAGTGAACCCCGGCAATTCGGGGGGGCCTCTGTTCAACCAGCGCGGCGAAGTGATTGGCATCAACTCGCAGATCTATAGCCAGACCGGTGGCTATCAGGGCCTGTCGTTTGCGATCCCGATTGACGTGGCCAAGAAGGTGGAACAGCAGCTCGTGACACACGGCAAGGTAACGCGCGGACGCCTCGGCATTTCGGTGCAGGAAGTCAACCAGGCACTGGCGCAATCGTTCAAACTGCCCAAGCCCACGGGTGCGCTGGTGAATGCAGTGGAGCCTGACAGCCCCGCCGCACAGGCCGGTCTCAAGCCGGGCGATGTGATCGTGCAGCTTGGCAACGACTTGATCGATCATTCGGGCGACCTGCCTGAGCATGTCGCAGATTTGCAGCCCGGCACAAAGACCGACCTCAAGGTCATCCGCAAGGGTGAGCCGTTGACGTTGACCGTGAAGATCGGTGCGGTGAAGGAAAGCGGAACGGCGCAAGCCAAGAGCGGTGGCGAAGCGGGCGGCCGCCTGGGTCTCGCCGTGCGTCCGCTGACACCGGCAGAGAAGCGCGACAGCGGTATCGACGGTGGCCTGGTGGTGGAAGACGTAACCGGTCCGGCTGCGCGCGTCGGCATCCAGCCGGGCGATGTCATCTTGTCGCTCAACGGCACACCGATCTCGTCCGCGGAGCAACTGCGTTCGCTGGTGTCCAAATCCGGTAAGCAAGTGGCCCTGCTCGTGCAGCGCGACGATGCGCGAATCTTCATTCCGCTCGATCTCGGCTGACCGGTTCAACTAGGCGACGAGCACTCCGCAAGCACGTATACGACAGGTATACGAGGGGCGTATACGTATACGCGTATACGCCCGCAAACCCTTGCCAGAAGCGGAAATCCGGGCGACAAAACGCCCCAAAGAAGCGCTTGAGCGGGTATGATCTCGACTGCGATGCATGAAGCGTGTGGTGACTCACGTCACCATTTCTGGTTCTTGCTGAATCGAGAGAAGAAGGAAGTCTATGCAGTTGGATTTCACCCGCGCCCCCATCTCGCCGGGCACCGACCTGGCGCGGCGTCTGACGCCAGTGACCAAGAAGTCGACCGCGCGTCGGCGCAAGAAGGAAGTCCCTCCCCACTGGGAGCGCGGCTACCGTTCCCACTACTACCGTAATGAACGTGGCGACAAGCTCGGCGAAGTCCGTTTGTCCGATCGCGGTGACATGCCAGTGGTCTACCACTGGGCGGCCGGCAACTACTCCGGTGCCGAAGGCTCGCTCGCGCATGCGCGCACGCGTGTGGAAGAAACCGTTGGCTTTGGCATGCGCCAGTTGTCGCTCTTCTGAAGATGATGATTGAACCGCGTGCCTGACCTCAGGGCATGCAGGCTCCTCGCAATGGCGATTCGCCGCCGTTGCCGCGCTGTCGCCAGCGCCCAGGCAGAGTACCTCCTCCCCGCACGGCAAAGTCTGTCAATCGAGCCGGCGTTGCACAAGCATGAAGACCGCAGCTACCAGCGCAATCGCGGCAATCAACCGATACAGATCTTCGCAGGCAATCAGCCGCGCCTGTTGATCGACGATCGCAGCCATCTGCGCCAGCGCACCGGCATGGGCCTGCCCGGCATCGAAACCGCGTGCCACGAGCAATGACTGCGCCGTATGCATCCAGCTTTCAGTTTCCGCGGGAAGTTGGCCGATGGCGTGCACCAGGCTCGTATGTACCGCGAATTGCCGGTTCTGAAGTAGCACCGCGCCAAGCGCCGACGCAAATGAACTTGCGATCTGGCGGACCAGATTCTTGCTGCGATAGCCGTGCGCAAAATCGTCCCCGCTCAATGTGCCGAACGTCAGCCCTGCGATCGGGATGATGACCATCACACCAAACAGGCCCTTGCCGATGAGCGCGGGAATCAGGGCCGCGGGCCCGATATCCGGTGACATGAACGAGAAGTAGGTCATCGCGGCAGCCATCAGCAGAAGCCCGGTGACCATCACCGGCTTCTTGTGCGTGAGACGTCGAGCCACGCGCAGGTAGATCCAGATGCCGACAAGGCTGATGACGGCCGCCAGCGTGTTCAGCCATCCGGTAGTGGCCAGCGGAAAGCGCAGCGCCTGTTCCGCGTAGATCGGGAACACATAGCTGCTCAGGTTGCTGATCATGTAATAGACGAAGTACATGGCCAGGCCCGTCATGTACACGGGCTGCCGCAGCGCGCGCAGGTGCAGTACGGGGGTGTCGTGGTGCCACTGCTGCCAGAGGAAGGCACCGAGCAGCGCCAGGGCTACCGCCGCCGCTACGCCCACGCGCAGCGGGTGCGAGAAGATGTCGAACCGGGCTTCGGTCATCGACGCCTGCAGTGCGACGATGGCCAGGCCAAACAGCAGCAACGGACCAAGTGCCGGCCCTTCCTGGTCGGCGCGTGACTCGGCGTCGGGCAGCAGCATCCAGGTGCCGATGGCGGCCACCGCGGCAAACGGCAGCACGCCGTAGAACACGTCCTGCCAGACGCCGTGCTCCACCAGTTCAGCCGCGAAAGCTGGCGCCATCGCCGATGCGCCGAAGATCCCCAGCATGAAAAAGCGCGAGGCGCGCGGTCGATCGGCAGGCCCGAACATCAGGTTCACCAGGATTCGGCAACTCGTAAACAGCGCACCGCCACCCACACCTTGCATGAAGCGGGCGACAACCATTTGCGATAGACCGGTGCTGGTGGCCGCCGCGAGTGTTCCACCCATGAAAAGCAGCAGCGATCCGGTCAGGTAGTAGCGGTAGCCAAACCGCCGTGCCAACCATTGCTGTTTGAGGATCATCATCATGCTGCCTATCGCGTAAGCGGCCTGCACCAGCGCAAAGCTGCGCGGGTCTGCATCGATGCCGCCAACGATATGGCTCGATGCAAACACGAACATGATGTTCTCAAGAAACTCGACGCCCGTGGTCAGTCCCAGCAGCATCATGAGGAGCGTCTGCCTCTGCCGATGACTGAGCAGTCGCAGCCATCGCGCGCGGGCGCGCAACCTGTGCCAGGTTCCGGCATTGACGCTCACGGCCGGGTCGCCTCCAGCGCCACCAGGTTCTGGTGCAGCGCCGCCAGGTCACGGGTAGCGGCGGCCAGTCCTTCCTTGCCGAGCGGTGCCCATGCCTGCCCATAGGCGGCATGCACGGCAGGCGCGGCACGCTCCAGCAATGCATGCGCGTCCGGCGTCAAGGTCAGTTCGAGGCTGCGCCGGTCGTGCTCGGAGGTCTTGCGCCGGACCAGTCCCCTTGCCTCCAGACCGTCGATCAGTCGCGTCATCTGGGTGCGCGTGGCGTCGATCGTCATGCCCAGTTCCGACGGCATTGCCGGCTCCCCCGCATCGACGGCCAGCATGCTGATCACCAGGTACTGGCTCAGGTCCAACTCATGCGGCGCGAGTGCCCGCTCGATATGGTGGCGCAACAGCCGCGCCGTACGTAGCATCAGGCGGGAGGCCAGGATCAGGTCGCGCGGCGCGTCAGGATGCTCGGCACAAAAGCGATCAATGCGGCGTTCAAACGACATCATAATTTCACTTGAGATAGTTACAAATGAAACTATATGCAGTGGTCAAGCTCAGCGCAAGTTCTCCTCCGTGGACAGTGTGACCTTGCTGCCGGACGATCACTAATGTCCTGCCGGATCACGGGTGATGCTGGCGCTACAAACGCCTCAGGCTTTTCGACAGATCCTTCAGCGATTTGCGCAGTTGGCCGAGTGTGCCGGACTGGGTGGTGGCGCCCGGTGCGCCATAGCGCCAT
Source organism: Cupriavidus sp. 291-E7 (assembly GCF_057798835.1). Classification (NCBI taxonomy): domain Bacteria; kingdom Pseudomonadati; phylum Pseudomonadota; class Betaproteobacteria; order Burkholderiales; family Burkholderiaceae; genus Cupriavidus; species Cupriavidus sp. 291-E7. The sequence continues at coordinate 336,812 of NZ_JBYOJV010000006.1, read as the reverse complement.
GCCACATAGCCGTTGGTGAACGATTGCACGGCCTCGGCTGCCTGCGGGAGTGCGGCCTCGGCGCGGGCCGCAAAATGGCGCGGGCCCTCCGACGTCTCCCGGACGATGCCATGCCGGGACAGCAATGCACAGTACCGGTCGTAGAGCGCCTGAACCGGGTCAGTGCGCCGTCGGCGCAACCACATCGGCACAAGCGCGATCAACGAAAGCCCGGCCAGCCCGACGGCCAGCACCTGCGGCAGCCGATTGCCGAGGCCGGCCTGGTCCAGCAGCCGGCTCTGCTGCCCACGGTCGTACTCGAGCACCCAGCGCTGCCACTTGTACGCCAGGCCGTCGAAGCCCCATCGCAGATCCCGCAGCCATCCCGGCGCGCGCAGTTTTCGCAAGGCGCGTAGATCTTCTCCGGCCAGTGCTGCGTCGACTCCGTCCTCCACCCGGCTCGGCGCCACGGCGCTAGTCGGATCAACGCGCACCCAGCCCCGCCCGGTCAGCCAGACCTCGGCCCACGCATGGGCATCCGACTGCCGGATGACATAGTGCTTGCCCAGCGGGTTGAACTCACCACCCTGGTAGCCAAGGACGACGCGGGCGGGCACACCGGCCGCACGCATCAGGAATACGAAGCTGCTGGCGTAGTGCTCGCAGAAGCCGCGCTTGGTATCGAACAGGAAGCTATCCACCTGCGCCTTGCCCAGCGGCGGCGGTGACAGCGTATAGGCAAACGGCGCGGCGGCGAACAGGCGCATGGCGGCCTGCACGCGTTGCCACGGATCGGAATATTGCGTCATCCATTCCGCGGCGAGTGCGCGGCTGCGTGGATTGCCGTCCGGCAACGCCAGCGAAAGCTGCAGCGTGCGGCGCGTCAACGGTTGGGGCACGTCTTGCAGCATCGACAGCGCGCGATATCGCAGCGGCCGGTCCACCGGCGTCCGCGCAAAGAACTCGCCATCCGCCGATAGCCGGGCTGCCATGCTGTCCGACACTGCCACGCCACGATCGAGCAGATATAGCCAGGGCTTGCGCGTTGGCTCCAGCGTGATGTTGTACTCGCGCGGTCCGGCGCCCGACGCCCCGGCGATGGCGTGGAAATCGTCACCAGCGTCGGCATCGTCGCGTAGTCCGGGTGCCGAACGCATGGCCGGATCTTCCTCGGGGCGCCAAGCCTGGCCGTCGTAGTTCCACAGTACCAGTGCGCGCCAGTACAACGCACTCGCGGGCAGCGGGTTGCCGACGATATCCGCGCGGAATGCCACTTCCGGCGAGCGGATCAGCTCGCCAACACTGCCCGGACGCATGGTGTCGCTGATGCCGGTGCGGCCTGTAGGTTCCGATTGCGGCAGGCGCCAGAGCGGATGGTCCAGACGCGGAAACAGCAGGAACAGGAACAGCGCCCAGGGCAGGCCGAACAACGCCATGCGGCCCAGCAGCGGCCAGATCGCCAGCCGCCCCCGGGCTTCAGGATGGTGGAACAGCAGCCAGTTGCGCAGGACCCAGGCGCCGATCGCCGTGCTGTAGATCGCCAGCCAGAACGGCTGATCCTCCAGGTACAGCGTGAGCAGCAGGTAAAACGACAACTGCGTGACCAGCGTGGCATCGGTCAACGCCCGCGTTTCCATCAGCTTGAGGATGACGAATGCCGCCAGCAGCGCAACGCACAGTTCACGGCCGAAGCTGCCCCCGCCGCGCCAGACCAGGGCCGCGGCGATCAACAGCACCAGTATCGCGGCGCCGCCAACCGTCAGCTTGGATGGCAACGGTGCCCGGTGGCGCCATAGCAGCCAGCGCCATGCCAGCAACAGCACCAGCAGCAGGCTGACCGATACCGGCAGCGAGCGGGCCTGCGGCGCAAGCACCAATGCCAGCTGGCCGATCAGCATGCCGTGTTCCTGATGGCCGAGCGTTCGCGGCTGCGGTTGCAGCTTCATGATGCGCGCCGCTCCGGCCACACTGCCAGCGCTTCCAGGCATGCCCGGCGGTGGGCGGTGCCGCAGCCAGGCGGAATCTCCACGCCCGGCAGGCGCAGGCCCATTTCGAAATGGTCGCCGGTGGCCAGCACCCATGCACACAGCCGTGCAAGGCGTGCCTCGGTGTCCATCGTGAACGGCAGCGCGTCCCAATCGATCCAGCAACTGGGCTGGCGTTGGGTTTGCCCCGTGCGGCTCAGCCAGCGTCCGGTGCGTGCGCTGTGCTTCCATGCGATGCGGTGCAATGGGTCGCCCGGGCGATATTTGCGCAATTGGTCGATCCCGTCATCGGACGCCATGCTGATATCGCCATCGTCGCTCTCATCCGCGCGCGGCGTCATGGATAGCGGCGGGGGCTGGCGTTCCGGTGCCGGGTACACGTAGGTCGTGACTGGAAAATCCGCGTAGCTCCAGACACGGAACATCCCGAACGGAAACCGGCTTGAGATGGTTACGCGCGGCAGCGCCAGCCGTCCGCGCCGGGGTGCATCGACATGAACGGTGAGTTGTCCCTGCCCGAGCCCGTCGAGCGTCAATGCCGGCGCCGTGCCCGCCGCGCGGTCGCCCGACGCCACGGCCTCGATGCCGATGCGTGCGGCACTGTCGTGATTGCCAACCTGCAGTGCGAACCCCGCGGCCTCCCCGGCAAACGGCGGAGATACCGGCCCAGCCGAGATTTCCAGGTCCAGCAGGTTGCGATAGGCCATCCACATGCACGACATGCCGATGCCTGCCAGCAGGAACGTGAGCGCGAATCCCAGGCTGATGTTGTAGTTCAGCGAGGTTGTCAGCATGGCCAGCAGCAGCAACGCAAAGCCAAGTCCGCTGCGGGTGGGCAGGATATAGAGATGGCGCCGGTCCAGGGTGACCACGCCATTGACGGGCCTGCGGGGCCGGCGCGGGCGAGGCGTGGTCAGGGCCGGTGAGGGTCCTGCACGTGGGCCGGACGTCGGGTTGGACGCCGTCGAGGCACGTCGCATGATGCGGGCGCGAGGCGGTTGTTGCTCAGGGAATCGACACGCTCGCGACCAGGCGGTCAAGCGAGTTGCCACCCTGGTCCGTCGGCAGCAGACGATGCCCGGCCACTGGCGCGAACACGGCCTGCACATCCTCGGGCACCACCATGTCGCGCTGATCGAGCAACGCCCAGGCGCGCGCGCAGGCCAGCAATGCCAGGCCGGCGCGTGGCGACAGGCCGGCTGCGAAGCTGGATTCGACGCGCGTGGCCTGTACCAGCGCCAGCACGTAATCCACCAGCGCCGGACTGGCGTAGACCCTGCTGGCAGCGGCCTGCAGTGCCACTACCTGCTCCGCGTCCATGACCGCCGAGGGCTCGGGCTTGGTGGCGCCGCCCAGGTACAGCACGCGTTCGAAGGCCGGGTCCGGATAGCCGAGCGAGATCCGCATGGTGAACCGGTCAAGCTGCGACTCCGGCAGCGCGTGCGTGCCGATCTGTTCGAGCGGATTCTGTGTGGCGATCACGAAAAACGGCGTCGGCAGCGCGTGGGTGACGCCGTCATGGGTCACCTGATGCTCGGCCATTGCTTCGAGCAGCGCGCTCTGCGTCTTCGGCGGCGCGCGGTTGATTTCATCGGCCAGCACCAGTTGCGCGAACACCGGGCCGCGATGAAAGCGGAAGTCGCCCGATTCGCGCATATATACCGAAACGCCGACGAGATCGGCCGGCAGGAGGTCGCTGGTGAACTGCACCCGCTGGTACTGCAGGCCCAGCGTCTGTGCCAGCGCATGCGCGAGCGTCGTCTTGCCCACGCCCGGCACGTCTTCCAGCAACAGATGGCCGCCAGCCAGCATGCATGCCAGCGCCAGCCGTACCTGCTGCGGCTTACCCAGCACGATGCGGTTTAGCTGGTTTTGAGCCTCGGCTAGCGAGGCGGTGATCTTGGGTCGGGCTGTCACGTTTGGCGGCCTCAATGGAGGGTTGGCGACGACGTTACGGTGCGGCAAGGTCCGGCCATTGTAGCGGCGTGGGGGTCGCATCGGACAGTGGGTTGCCGCACGCTTGTGCACGCCTGACAGTGGCGCAGTGCACCGGAATTGGGCGGTAAGCCGCGCCGGATCTCGCTGCTTCTGGCATCATCGGCATATTGGCACCCTGCCATTTTCAGAATCGTCCTAGCTGCTGCAATGACTGCCTCGCAACTGCGCGTGTCTGGCGCGCCTGCTTCTCTCGATTTCGATTGTTCCGCGCCGCTGGCCGACCAGGCGGCGCTGGCCAGCCTGGCGCGTGAATTTCACTCGGGCGGCTATATCGTGCTGCGCAATTTCGCCAGCGAAGCCACCTGCGCGGCGCTGGAAGCGGTGACCCGGCAGCATCTGGCGGCCGCGGTGCCGCCCGTGGAATTCGAGGCCGATCTCGGCTATCCGGGGGCACCGGCCACGCGCAACGATGCCGGCGGGAATACGGTGCGCCGGCTGCGCCAGGCCTATGGCCGTGACGAGGCGTTCCGCCGCTGGGCCAGCCATCCGCAGTTGGTGGCCACGGTCGAGGCTTTGCTGGGCGAGCCTGCCCGCCTGACCCTGGCCCACCATAACTGCGTGATGACCAAGCATCCGCACTACGGCAGCCAGACGGGATGGCATCGCGACACGCGCTACTGGTCGTTCGTAAACCCGGAACTGGTGACCGTGTGGTTGGCGCTGGGCGATGAAGACGAGCGCAACGGTGTGCTGCGGGTGATCCCTGGCTCGCACCGGGCGAAGCTGGACCCGGCGCAACTGGACCCGGCGGAATTCCTGGTGGAGGCGCATCCGGCCAGCCAGAGTCTGCTGAAAGGCACGATGCCGCTGGCGCTGCATCGCGGCGATGTGCTGATGTTCGACAGCCGGCTCTTTCACGCCGCGGGCCGCAATGACTCCGAGGCCGTCAAGCTGTCGGTGGCGTTTGCCTACTTCGGCGCCAGCAATCGTCCGATCAGCGGCACGCGGTCGGCCGAGTTCGGCAGTGTGGAAATGCCGCCGACTTCGCTCTGAGACCAAGCGCCAGATAAAACGAAGGCCGCCCGGTTGGGCGGCCTTTTTCATGGCTGAGTGCCGGGGGCGATCTCAGGCCGTCTTGCGGCGCGAGCCACCGTGGCGGAACAGCGCAACGAGGTCGGCAAAGCGGAACGGCAGCAGCGGCGTGGCGCGACGAATGGCATCACGGCGTGCGAAGTGGCTCAGAAGCTGCTCGCCCACCGGACGGTCGAAGTACGAAGCATCCGGGTAGTTCATGGTCATTCCCTATTGTGGTCAACAAACGCCTACAGTATACACTTTGATGGTGCACTGCGCCATTTGCTGGTGCGCAACAGGGAATTGCAATCGCCGAAGCGGTGCGAAACCGGCAGGTACGCCGGAGACCGCCCCGTTCAGGCCGCCGCTTCGCGGTCCTGCGTGGCCGGCTCGGCCGTGTTCATCGATTCCACCGCCTTTGCCGCGCTGAAGACGTGTCGCGTGGCCAACAGCGACGCCAGGTCGGCGTCGCCGGCAATGACGGCCTGCAGGATCTGCGCGTGCTCGTCCCAGTTGATACGCGCACGGCTCAGATTGGCTGGCGCAAACAGCAGCGCGGTACGTTCGCGCAGCGAGCGCATCATGTCCTGCAGCACGCTGTTGGCGGCGATATTGCCAAGCACTTCGTGAAATCTTGAGTTGAGTTCGACAAAGCGCTCGGTCTGGCCGCTGTCCACGGCGTCGTTGCCTTCCTTGAGCACTTTCTCAAGTTCCTGGATCAGCGCGGGGTCGCGGCGCTGCGCGGCCAGCTTGGCATTGAGCCCTTCCAGCGTGGCACGCACTTCCACCATTTCCCGGGCGATATTGGGCGACAGCCGCGCCACCGACGCGCCACGGCGCGGCTCGATGCGTACCAGCCCTTCGGCAGCCAGCGCGCGAAGCGCCTCGCGCACCGGAATACGCGACACACCCAGCTCCAGCGACAGCGTGTTTTCCACGAGCCGTTCGCCCTGTTCGTACTGGCCGCCGAGAATGCGCTGCCGTAGCGTGTCCGTGACCAACGCAAAAAGAGGGGAATGCTGGGCACCCAGGCTTGCGGCCGGGGTGTCCGGATTCGGCTTGAGGGCACTGGCGGTGGCGTCGTTCATGGTCGGGATCGGCCGTCGTATATCGGTGATACGCCGCGGTCGATGGGCCACGGCGAGAATGCCGCTATTGTATACCGTCACCTCCTAATGGAAGACATTGGGGTAGACATCTACCGGGTGCCAGGCCGGCCACGTTTCGGCGAATCATCCGCCTGCGTGCTGGAACGTGAATCCGTCCGAATAGAGGAACGGGGTTTGCGCGCCCAGCACCATGAACGTTTGCTTGGCATCGCGGATCATGTTGGGCGATCCGCACAGGTAGATCGCATGTTCCGACAAGTCTTCCAGGTCAGCGGCCACGGCTTCATGCACATAGCCGCGGCGGCCCTGCCAGCTATCGTCGGCGCGTGACAGCACCGGCACGTACTGGAAGTCATAGAGCCGTTCGCGCCATGTGGCGATTTCGTCGTGCAAATACAGATCCGCCGCCGAGCGCATCCCCCAATAGAGCCAGACGGGCGGGCAGTCGGGATCATCCATCAGCGATTCGAGCATGCTCTTGATCGGCGCAAGCCCGGTGCCCGTGGCCACCATCAGCAGCGGGCGGTAGTCTTCCTTGCGCAGGCTGAAGTTGCCATGCGGCAGTTCCACTTCGAGCCGGTCGCCTGCGCGCAACTGTGGAAGCTGGTCCGACGTGAACCGGCCGCCGGCGATCTGGCGCACGTGAAAGTCCACGCTGTTGCCGCCCGGCGCGGATGCCATCGAGAAGCTCCGATGGGTGCCGTCGTCAAGCAGTACCTTCAGGTACTGACCCGGCTCGTACACAAACGGTTCATCGTCGGGCAGGGCCAGGCGCAGGTGCAGCACGTCGGGGCCGAGCGGCGCCACCGACAGTACCGATGCCGAAGCGCGCCGCGCCGGTATCAACGGTGCCGATGCGCGCGCGGTGCTGATCACGAGATCGCCATCGGGCCGCGCCTGGCACGCGAGCGCGAAGCCCTCGGCGTGCTCCTCTTCGGTCAGCCCCATCGGAAATTCCTCGTAGGAAACCGACCCCTCCACGACTCGCATGCGGCAGGTACCGCAGCCGCCGAATGTGCACTCGTGCGCCAGGCTGACGCCGCTGCGCAGCGCGGCGTCGAGCACAGACTCACCGGGAGCCACCATGAATACCTGCTGCGTTTCCGCGACTTCCACCCGATGGGACATGACGATTCCCCCTGCGCTTACTTCTTGATGTCGGCCTGGGCCAATACGGTCAGGTCTTCCGCGGCCAGCAGGTCGCGCAGGGCTTCGAGCGCGGCCACGCCGCACGCGGTGTCCTGCTCGCCATTGCCGCCCGAAAGCCCGACGCCGCCGATGACTTCGCCGTTGACCACGATCGGATAGCCGCCGACGAACACGGCGAACTTGCCGTCGAAACTCCACTGGATGCCAAAGGCTTCGTTGCCAGGCAGGGCCGGGCCATTCGGCGCCGTGTTGAAAAGATGGGTGGACCGCTTGTGGCCGGCGGCCGTGAATGCCTTGTTCCAGGCAATCTGCGGCCCGGTGATGCGTGCGCCGTCCATGCGTTCGAGCAGCAGCGGATAGCCGCCGTCATCGACGATGCAGACCGATTCCAGCACGCCGATTTCCTCGGCCTTGCGGATTGCGGCGGCCACCATGTGGCGGGCTTCCTTCAGTTCGAGCTTGATGGCTTTCTTCATGGCTGTTTCCTAAATTTCGTAACCGACGTTTTTCAGACGCCCTGGTAGACGGTCTTGATCTGCGTGTAGAACTCCAGGCCGGCACGGCCCGACTCACGGAACGTCGAGGTGCTTGAGCGCTTGAGGCCGCCGAACGGCGCGTTGACCAGGTTGCCGGTGGTAGTGCGGTTGATCTTCACCGTGCCCGATTCGATGTCGCGGGCAAAGTCGTGCATGTAGCGCGGATTGCGTGTGGCGATGGCGGCGGACAGGCCGTATTCGGTGTCGTTCGCGCGGGCGATGGCATCGGCGTAGCTATCCACTTCGATGATGGCCAGCACCGGGCCGAAGATTTCTTCCCGGGCGATGCGCATTTGCTGCGTGACGTCGGTGAACACGGCCGGCGCCACGTAGTAGCCGTGCGCGAAATCGCCATCGGTCAGTTGCTCGCCGCCGCACAACAGTGTGGCTTCCTGCTTGCCGGTGGCGATATAGCCGAGCACCGTTTCAAGCTGCTTGCGCGTGGCCAGCGGACCAAGGTCCATGCCCGGCGTCATGCCGCTGCCGATCTTGAGCGTCTTCACCTTGGCCACCAGCTTGTCGGTGAAGGCCTGCTTCACCTCACGCATCACCAGGATGCGGCTGGTGCCGGTGCATGCCTGGCCCGATAGCGACAGGCCGCCCTTGATGGCCAGGTCCACGGCACGATCCAGGTCGGCGTCTTCCATCACGATCAACGGGTTCTTGCCGCCCAGCTCCATCTGCGTGCGCGTGGTCATCGGCACGGACTTGTGGATCTGCTCGCCGGCAGCGGTGGAACCCGTGAACGACACCGCGCGCACGGGGCGCGATTCGACGATGGTCGGACCCACCTCGGCGGCGCTGCCGGTCAGGAAATTGAGCACGCCTTTCGGAATGCCCGCTTTCACGAATGCTTCGGCCAGCCGGTAGCCCGACAGTGGCGCATCCGACGAAGGCTTGAAGACCACGGTGTTGCCCGTGATCAGCGCCGGCGCAATCTTGCGCGCGGGAATCGACACCGGGAAATTCCACGGCGAAATCACGGTGACCACGCCCAGCGGCTCGCGCAGGCTGTACACGAGCATGTCCGGATCGTCGTTCGGATAGCTTTCGCCGCTGAACGTCTGGCCTTCCACGGCGTAGAAGCGCAGTGTCTGTGCCGAACGCATGACTTCGTCGCGCGCCAGGTTCAGGGACTTGCCTTCCTCGCGCGTCAGCTCGGCGGCGATGGAATCGGCATTGGCTTCCAGATGGGCGGCGGCGTCATTGAGGATCTTCGCGCGCTTGCCGATCGGCGTTTTCTTCCAGCTGTCGAATGCGGCTGCAGCGGCAGCCACGGCCGCGGCGGCGTCGCGCGCGTCGGAAGCCGCGTGGCGGCTGACGATCTCTCGCGTGTCGGCAGGGTTGACGTTGTCGAGCGTGCGGCCGCTGGCGCTGTCGCACCATTCGCCGTCGATGTAGTTGCGGTACGTCTCGGTCATCTTGCGGGGGCCTTGGTTCTGGTTCGGAGAGACACCGGACCCGCGCGGCGCACGAGTCCGGTTACCTGGCATCGCGGCTCAGGCGGCGGCGGCTTCAGGCTTGGTGTCGACGTAGTCGTAGTACAGCGCGGTGGTGTACAGCAGACGCATCTGCGCGCCGATTTCGCAGATCTTCAGGCAACGCTGCTGCAGCTCGGGCGTGTTGGCGTGCTCCAGCACGATCTGGTAGCCGCGCTCGCCGTGGATTTCGTCGGACACGATGTGCAGATCGAAGAACTCGACCTCTTCATCGGTGAAACCATATTTCTCGCGCAGCGTGGGCGTCTGCTTGCGATAGATGGACGGCACCTGTGACTCCAGGCCGACCACCAGGCCCGCCACGGCGACCACCGGGTCTTCGCGCATGGCCACGGCATAGCACCAGCTTTGCAGGCCGCGCGTGGTGGGCGACATGTTGTCCGGGCTCACCACCCGCTCGCGCGTGGTGCCGCAGGCCTCGGCAAAGCGGATCAGCAGGTCGGTATGACGATCGCCGCCAATCTCTTCCTCGTACATATTGGCCAGCAGGAAGTCCTTGGCCTCGGTCATGTGGTCCGGCGTGCGGGCGTAGATGTAGCCAAGGTAGTCGGCAAACGGACCCACATAGTGATAGTGGTTCTCGGCCCAGCGCGCCAGATGCTCGCGGCTCAGCGTGCCGCTGGCCCATGCCTTGCTGAACGGCGCCTGGTTGGCGCTCTTGCCTTTGATGGCGTTTTCCAGGGCGGCGCGGAAGTCTTCACGGTTCATCAGTTCGGCCATTTGGGGGCTCCTGTTCTGTGACATTCGGGTTGAGAGGATTTGTATACTTTCTACAACGATGATCAGACGATAAAAAAACCGCGCAAGGCGGTGACCTGCATGAATTCGGTATCAGGCGGCGGCGGCCTCCGCGGCGGCGATGCGCTGCCAGGCCACGCCTGCCAATGCCACGTCTTCGAGTCCGACACCCACCGATTTGTAGATCACGATGTCGTCGGCATGCTCGCGCACGGCGCGGGTTTCCAGCAGCACGTCGGCCAGCTCGACGATCTTGGCGTCGGGCAACACGGCCTTGTCGGCGAGTACCAGATCGCCGGCCTCGCGCAGCGATTGCGGGCGCCATTCCACCACCACGGCACGGGCGCGGGCCAACAGGGTGTCGTCGAGTTCGCGTGTATGCGGCAGGCTCGAACCGATCGCCGCCACGAACGTGCCGGGTTTGACGATCGCGCCGGAGAACAGCGGCGTGGTGGAGCGTGACGCTGTCACGATGATGTCCGCTGCGGCGACGGCTTCTTCTGCCTGGGCAAAGACGACCGGTATGCCGCACTGCCCGGCCAGCCGCTCGGCGGCGCCCGCATCGGCATACGGATCGCAGACAAGAATCCGCTTGATCGGCAACGCGGCGGACAGCTGTAACGCGTGCTGCACCCCTTGCGTGCCCGCACCGAACAATGCCAGCGTGTCCGCGCCGGGGCGTGCCAGCTTGCGTGCCGCCAACACCGTGCAGGCTGCCGTGCGCAGTCGCGTGATAGCGCCAGCGTCGAATGAAGCAAGCGGGCGTCCGTCAACCGTCGAAAACAGCAGGATGACAAAAGAGAACTGACCGGCGATGGTTGTGTAGACCTTGGCGCCGGCCACTTGCTGGGCCGGAATGACCGCGCCGAGCGTCGAGAGCTTCACGCCGCCGGCCTCTGTGCGGATTCGTTCCTGCATGGCGGCGTCGCCGCGGCCAAAACTCTGGAAGGCTTCCAACATCGCGGCCTGGGCATCGGCGGCCGTGACGTGGCGATCGATCATCGCGTCTGTGACGTGGAGCATGGCAAAAGCGTCTCGGAAGTCTCGAAAGGTATTTCGGTATACAGTCTACACATAGTTTCGAAAAAAACCAGAGGGTTTTCCCAAAGCAATGGCGCCTTCCAGAGTGGTGCGCGATGCGCTAGAACCGTGCGTTGTGGCCGATTGTGGTTGGTTTCGCGCACCGCTCGGGTGATTTCCCTAGGTCGAGCAGTTTTCGCTTGTTTTCGATCTCTGTCGGGATATAGTATACAAAAAAACCGAAGCACAGAATTCTTATACCGCCCCCACAAGGGCCTCCAGGAAAAGGGGAGCCTCATGCAACAAACCGTTGAGATCGGCCTGGCACATTGGGTGTATCTGCTAGGTGTGGCAGTGATCGTGTTGACCATGATCCTGCGAGCCAATGTCGTGGTGCCATCCATCCTGGGCACCTTTCTCGTGATCCTGGCCATCACGGGCAGCCCGATCAGTGCACTGGGCGGCATCTTTTCCGCAAGCCTGGTCGCCGCCAAGGAGTTGTTCAACATCTTCCTGGTGATCGCTTTCATGACGGCGCTGCTCAATGCGCTAAAGACCTTGCGGTCGGATATCCGCATGGTCGAGCCATTCCGGGTGGTCATGAAGAACGGCCATAGCGCCTACTTCATCCTGGCCGGTATCACCTACGTGATTTCACTGTTCTTCTGGCCAACGCCGGCGGTGCCCCTCGTTTCGGCGATCCTGCTGCCGGCCGCCATTGCAGCTGGCCTGCCGCCGCTGGCCGGTGCGATGGCGATTGCTATCGCGGGTCAGGGCATGGCGCTGTCGTCCGACTATGTGATCGGCGTGGCGCCAGGCATCAGTGCCAAGGCCGCCGGTGCGGCGGTCAGTGCCGCGGTGGTGGCGGACCGCGCGCTGATTCTGTCGATCATCACCGGCGCCATCGCGCTGTCGCTGGCCTACCTGTCCATGCGCCGTCACATCGTGCCGGCCAATGGCGCACTGCTTGATCGCTGGCAGGCACGAGCCACGGGAACGGATGCCGCGGTGGAAGCGACCGGTACCTTCGACAAGGCCGAGATCGCACGCGGTACATCGCATGAAGAGCCGCTGGTCACCGACGCCAATATCGAGCAAAGCCTGGCGATGGTGGCGCGCCGCCGCGTGAAGTGGTCCAAGTTCTTTGCAGTGCTGACGCCGCTGGCGTTCATCTGCGTGGTCACGTTGATGGTGCTGCCGAAAGTCGCGTCGGGCATGCCCGATCTGAAGGGCGGCGCCGCTGCCGCGCTGGTGGGCGGTGTGGCGGCGCTGCTGATGATGCTGGCCACGCTGGCGGCCGAAGGCCCGCGCAAGATGCTCGATGTCTGCCCGGACCACATCACCGATGGCTTTGTGTTCGCGTTCAAGGCGATGGGATCGGTGCTGCCGATCGCAGGCTTCTTCTTCGTGGGCGCCGGTGAAACGGCGGCACAGATCCTGGGCGTGGATGCCGGCGGCAAAGCGCCGAGCCTGCTGTTCGAGCTGATTCAGGCTTACCAGCACATGATTCCGGACAACCACGTGCTGGTGGCGTTTGGCGTGCTGCTGGTGGGCATGATCACCGGCATCGACGGCTCGGGGTTCGCCGGGCTGCCGCTGACCGGCACGCTGGCTGGTGCGTTGGGTCCGGTGGTGGGATTCGATTCCGCGACGCTCGCCGCCGTCGGGCAGATGGGTGCGGTATGGACGGGCGGCGGCACGCTGATCGCCTGGTCGTCGCTGATCGCCGTGGCCGGGTTTGCGCGGGTGCCGGTGCTAGACGCCGTACGCGCGCTGCTGCTGCCGGTGCTTGCCGGACTGTTCGTCTCCACGCTCTGCGCCATGTTCCTGTGGCACTGAACCGTCGATTCATTGATTAGCGCGTTTTCAGAGAGTCTTATGCCGAAAGTAGTCTTCCACAAGAACGGCCAGGTGTTTGCTGACGAGGTCAAGCCGGAGACCAACCTCGTCGTGCGTGCCGGCATCAAGCAGTTTCCGTATCCGAACCTGCGCTACGAATGCGGCATGGGCAAGTGCTCGAAGTGCGCGTGCAAGGTGCTGGCCGGTGCGGAGCACCTGCCGCCGCCCAACTGGAAAGAAAAGAAGCAGCTCGGCGAGCGCCTGGACCAGGGCTTCCGGCTCACTTGTCAGATCTGGCTCACGCACGACATCGAGCTGGAGCAGGAAGAACTGGCGGCCTGACATGTTCGTGATCCTGACCAGCAAGCCCGGCCAGTTCCGCACCGAAGCCGTGCCCGGCGTGGAGCCGCGCGAGACATGGGAATACCTGTTCTACGGGCGACCCAAGGCGATCTTCGTCATCGCCGAACTGACGGAAGTAAAACAGACCATCAAGGTGCGCGTGATCGATGAGTCGGGCGGCGATGAAGCCGAGCCGCTGGTCAATCACGTGCCGACCAAGTTCCTGGAGCGTTTCGATACGCTCGCCGCTGCTCATGAAGCGCTGCAGAAGCTGGCGCATTTCGGCAGCATGGATCTCTCGATAAGGAAGCAATGATGCGGGCCGACACCGAAGCCGATGCCACCGTGACCGAAGACACCGATACCGATAGCGGCGGCGCTGTGCCGCAGACGCGCACCGTCGAAATCACGTTCGTGACCAATAGCGGCAAGACCGTGACCGCACCGGAAAACAGCAACCTGCTGCGCGTGTCATTGCGCGAGCAGGGCGGCATTCCATTCAAGTGCGGCGGCGGTATCTGCGGCACCTGCAAGTGCCGGATCGAAAGCGGACTCGAACACACCGATACCGTCAAGCCGAAGGAACGCAAACACCTGAGCGACGACGACCTGCGCGCCGGCTATCGCATGGCGTGCCAGACGTTCGTGAAAGGCGATGTGGCGGTGTCGTGGGAACCGAGGACAGGGCCTCGCTGAGAGCGTTGTCGAAAGAAGGCCGCCCACATGGGCGGCCTTTATTTTTTTTGCCGCGCTAATCACCGGGCAGCCGACCCATTGGACGCCGCGGCCTGCGGCTGCTCCGCCCCGTAGGTTTTCACCAGGTAATCGACGATAGCGGGGATGTCCTCATCCTTGAGCGGCGCCCCGAACGGCTTCTTCATCTTCTTGACCGTGGCGTCCCAGTAAGCGCGCGTCGAGGTCGACGGCTGCGTGGACACATACTGGGCCGAATGGCAGATCATGCAATTCTGCAGCGTGAGGTTGTAACCGGGCAGCGTGCTCGGCTTGTAGCTGGCGGTTTCCTGCGGCAGCTTGATCTCGACCGGGCGAGCGTTCGACGCCGCCGACGCGGCACCCAGTGCGCATGACATCGCCAGCATCAAGGCGTGATGTAGTTTCATGGCGACCTCCGTGTCAAACCACCAGGATGCGCGTGGATTCCACGACATTCCGCATATATCCGGCGGGATTCCAGCTTGCCGTCAGCGGCTGGATTTCGCCGGACCGGGTTCTGGCGCGCACCCGCAGGTCGAACTCCCCTTTCCGTTCCGGACGAAACGCCGCGCTCCACTCGCGGAACGAATAGCGGCCGAGGTCCTTGCCCAGTTCGGTCGGACGCCAGGTTGCGCCGCCATCCTCGGAGAACGCGACGTCGGCAATACCCTGGCCTCCGTCGAAAGCAATCCCCTTGACCGTGATCGGCTGCCCGGACCGGACAAAGCTGCCCGGCATGTGGCTGGTGATAAAGGACCGCACATTGAATCGGCCAATGGGCACCGTACTGGCCGGCGCGGTGCCCGGTGGCACGCAAGCGCAGTCGTTGGCCGGGATGCGATATGCGGGGTTCATCCAGAAGCCTTCGAAGGGCTTGTCGAGTACCTCGATATGGGACAGGTGCTTGACCCAATAGGTACCGTAGTGGCCCGGCACAACCAGCCGCAACGGATAACCGTTGAGCATCGGCATGTCCTTGCCGTTCATGGCCCAGGCCAACATGACTTCGCCATCCATTGCATGGTCCATCGACAGCGCCTTGACGAAGTCCGGGCCGGTTTCGAGAGGCGGCCGGTCGAGACCGTTGAAGCTGACCTGCACGGCACCGGCCTTGATGCCGGCTTTCTCAAGCACGGTTTTCAGCGGGATGCCGGTCCAGCGCGCATTGCCCATCGCGCCATTGCCCAGTTGCCCGCCGTTGACGCGCGGCGAGAAAAAGCCGCGGCCATTGCCGGAGCACTGGTTGACCGCCACGAGGTCGACGGCGTTGCCGAGTTTGCGCAGTTCCTGCAGGCTCAGTTCCACGGGACGCGCTACGTGGCCGTCGATTTTCAGGCGATAGGTCGATGCGTCGATCGATGTGGGAATACCGCTCCAGTGATATCGGACGAAAAATGCATCGTTGGGCGTGATGACGTTCTCGCCAAATACCTCGAACGGGGTTTCGAGTTGCGGCGGCCGATTCGTCAGCAAGATCAGAGGGCGCTTTTGCGGAAACGCCACCAGTTGCCGGTGCCCATTTTCGAATGGCATTTCCGCCGTATTCGCCGCGCCAAAGGCGCGCGTGGCGGCGAATCCGAGCGACGCCTGCAGCGTCAAGGCCGCACCGCCCTTCATCATGCTGCGGCGCCGTTGATCGACTTCGTCTCTTGTGGGTGTCCTGGCCATCATTGCCTCCTCGCGGGCAGCCGGGAGTCGGCCGCCTTCTTATAGGTGTATTAGCCGTTGAGCGTAATCGTAGTGCGCGTTATTGCCGAAACAAGTTATTTCGGTATGGCTGATCGGAAAATCCGATGCATGCAAAGCAGAGCGCGGAGGTTCACCGATTGGCGAATGCCAACCGGTTTTCGAACGGGGAGAGCAGAGGAGAAAAATGCTGCGGTGCCACCGGATGGAATTCCGGGGCGCGGCCGCGAATGCAGGGGATATCAGAAGGTTTGCGCGACGCCGCCGGTCAGGTCCGCAAACTCACCATCGCGGAAATCTTCTCGGCTGCTTCCAGCAGCGGCGGCAGGAACTGGTCCACCATTTCGTGCGCGCTGGTGCGATTGGCCTGGCCGCTGATGTTCAGCGCCGCAATCACCTGGCCGCCGCGATTGCGGATCGGCGCCGCCAGCGACACCAGTCCCTCTTCCAGCTCCTGATCGTTTTGCGCCCAGCCCCGCGTGCGGATGTCGGCGATCAGCGATTTCAGTTCGTCGACGCCAGTGACAGTGCGGCGCGTGCGCGGCTGCAGGTCCGATGCGCGCAGCACGCGATCGAGTTCGGCGTCGTCAAGGCCGGACAGCAGTACACGGCCCATCGACGAGCAATAGGCGGGCAGCCGGCTGCCGATCGACAGGTTGATCGTCATGATCTTGCGGGCCGGCACGCGCAGCACGTAGACAATCTCCGTGCCGTCGAGCACGGAAATCGAGCAGCTTTCGTGCACGGACTGCGACAGCGATTCCATGACCGGTTCGGCCAGGTTCCAGAACGGCATCGACGTCAGGTACGCGAAACCAAGGTCCAGGATCTTTGGCGTCAGGCGGAACAGACGCCCGTCGTTCTGCACATAGCCCAGTCCCACCAGCGTCAGCAGGATGCGCCGCGCCCCGGCGCGCGTCAGGCCGCTGGCCTGCGCGATTTCCGTCAGCGTCTGCGCCGGATGGCTGGCGTTGAACGCGCGGATCACCGACAGGCCGCGCGCGAACGACTGCACATAGCTGTCGCTCGGCTTTTCTGTCGTACCGGCAACCGGTGCATGGGTCGTAGCGGAATCGGCAGGATGCGCCATGATGGGTCTGAAAGGGTCTGGATGGGGTCTGGAAGGCCGAAAGGGTAGAGGAAATGTGCCTGCTTTGCCAGCCCGGAGCAACCTTTTGACTTGCGCGGCAACCACGGCGGAACTATCCACGGCACTGACGAGACGAACCTGTCTATCGCATAATGTGCGGCCGGCGGCGGTGGGGCTGGGCTCGTGAGAAGACGGGCGCGACATCCCACCAGGGGCAGCCACGAAAACAATGTCATACAAGGGAATGGGTCCGGTGAACGAGACAATCCAGTGGAATGATTGGGAGGCGTTCTGCTGTGTGGTGGAGCAGGGTACGTTTACGGCGGCGGCGGCGGCGCTCGATTGCCCGAAGTCGCGCGTATCGGCGGCGGTCATCCGGCTGGAGACCGCGATCGGCGCCAAGCTGCTGGAACGCACCACACGCCGCATGCGGCTGACCGATGCCGGTGGTGCGGTTTATCGCGATGTGGCGCCGCTGTTTGCACGGCTACGCGAGATCCGCCAGGAGACACTGGCGCGCGAGGAGCGCGTACAGGGCATGCTGCGCATTGCCACGCCTTACGAATTCGGCGCCCAGCAACTGGGCGGCGTCATCTGCCGGACCCTGGCCGCGCATCCCGCGCTCGACATCACCGTGGAAATCGCGCAGGGGCTGGTCGATCCGATCCGCGAGGGTTTCGACATTGCCTTCGTCACAGTCGATACCGAACTGCCCGATTCCGGCACCATCGCACGCCGTATCTGGAATGTGGAACGCGGCCTGGTGGCCGCGCCCAGCCTGGCCGCAAGCCTGCCGGTGCAAATGAAGCCCGAAGACTTGTCCAATATGCCGACGCTGGCCACGCCGGGTGCCTCGGTCTGGGAGTTTTCACGTCAGGGACAGCGGATCCCGGTGCCGATCCGACCGCGCATGCAGACCTATAACGCCGAACTGCGCATGCAGGCCGCGCTGGCGGGTCTGGGAATTGCACGGGTGCCGATGACGGCCGCGGAGACGGAGATCGCGCAGGGCAGGCTGGTGCGGGTGATGCCGGACTACCCGTTGCCGCCGCTGAGAGTTTTTGCGTTACTGCCCGACCGAAGACTCCAGCCGCGCAAGGTTCGCGCGTTCATGGAAGCCATCGAATCGATGATGGGGGCGGATCTCGACGATCTCGGGCAGTAACTTGCGCTGTGTGAGGTGTCCGGCAAAACCGGGGGAGTGCTTTGCCGGACTTGCTTCGCCTGGGTTGGCGAAGCTGGGGGATCAGGCGCCTTCGCTGAAGGTGTCGCGCGGTTCGGTCACGGTGCGTGCGCCTTCGGTGTAGACGTCGCGCTTTTCGGTCACCGAGCGTGCGCCTTCGGTGTACACATCACGCTTTTCGGTCACGCCGCGGGCGCCGTCCAGGTACGGATCGATGGTGCGGCCAATGCTGCCGTCCAGACGGGCGAGGTCGTTTACCGGTTGCGAAGCTTGAGTGGCGGTGGCGCCAGCCGACAGGCCGATGGCGCAGAGCAGGGAGAGGGCGAGGGTCTTCATGGTTGTGCTGTTCCTACTTATTGGCAGAGATCGCGGGCGGAACCCGCGGTGGCTGTAATGTAGGCTTCGGCACGGACCGGAAAAAGGGAGAATCCTCGACAGACTGTCCAGTGATTCGAACAGTAGGTGTTAACCCTAGAGCGACAAGTTGTGTTACGGTGGCGGCCCGCCACCGGTCAGCGAAACAAGGTTAGTGGTTGCTTACACCACTCCGCGGCTGACGCCCGCGATCACCATCAGGAGGATCTGGGCGATCACAAACAGGATCAGTGGCGACAGGTCGAAGCCGCCCAGGCGCGGCATCACGCGCTGGATCGGGCGCAGCAGCGGCGCGGTCAGGTGCCAGATCGGGCCGGCCAACGGCGATTGCGGGTTGATCCAGGACAGCACCGCCATCAGCAGCGTTACCCACATCACCATGCTGATCCCCCACTTGAGCAGGCTCAACAGCGCCAGTGCCAGGATGGCGGGCAGAAACGCGATCGGATCGGCATTCAGCACCAGCGCACGGCATACCAGGAACGCCACGGCGGTCAGGTAGGCGGCCAGTACGGTGGCCCAGTCGATACCACCGATACCGGGGATGATGCGGCGCAGCGGGCGCACGATCCAATCGGTTACCTGAAAGACCCCTTGCGACACCGGATTGCGCGATGGCAGGCGGGTCAGCTGCATCCACAGGCGCAGCAGCAGGGCCATGCCAAACAGCGTAAAGACGGTATCCAGCAGAAAGAGGACGATTTCCGAGAACATCGGGCGGCTTTCCCTTTTAGGCGTTAGAGGGCGACAGGGTGTCGACGACCGCACAGATTCTGCCATACCGCGCCGCCCCGCCCCTTCGGAAAATAGAGTTCGAATGCGGGTCAGCGCACCGGATACCGGCATGGCATCCCCATATAATGGGCGCCTTATCCGATTCCACCAGAGCAGCCAAACATCCCTTATGGCACGTCAGCCCGCTTCCGCGAAGTCGTCAATCGATGCCAACGCACTGAGCAAACAGGACTTCGAGGCGCTGTCCGATTTCCGCTACCAACTGCGCCGCTTCCTGCGGTTTTCCGAAGATGCCGCGCAGTCCGAAGGGGTGACCGTCCAGCAATACCTGCTGATGCTCCATATCCGGGGCAGTCCGGACAAGAACTGGGCGTCGGTGGGCGAACTGGCCGAACGGCTGCAGGCAAAACAGCATGGCGTGGTGGCACTGGTCAATCGCTGTGAGGCGGCCGGGCTGGTGGCGCGCAAGGCAAATCCGGAAGACCGCCGCGTGGTGCAGATCCATCTGCTCGCCAAAGGCGAACGTTGCCTGAACCGGCTGGCCGCACTGCATCGGGCCGAGCTGGAGTCGCTGCGCGGCACGTTCCGCGTGGCACGCATCACGGCGTTCAACGACGACGGGGCCGAGCGCAGCTGAGGATTGCAAGGCAACCGCCAGGCGGTTGCGTCAGCGGCGTTACAGCCGGTTACCCAACACAACCTCCGGTGACACCTGCGCCCAGGCGGCCGCACTAGACTCCCGCGCAATATCCACGATCTATTCGCGCACTGTCGCAGGAGTTCCCATCATGTCCATCACGATTCGCCCGGCCATTCGCACGATTGCACTGGCCGCGCTGGCTGCCGGTATGCTGGCGGGCTGTGCCGTGCCCTATGGTGCCGGCTATGGCGATGGCTATGGCTCGGGATACCAGACCGGCTACCAGACAGCCGGCTATCAGGGCGCCTACGGCAATGCCGGGTATGGCGCGGCCTATGGCTCGTCGGGTACGCAGATCAGCGGCACGCCCGCGTATCCGCAACAGTCTTACCCACAGCAGTATCCCCAACAGGCCTATCCGCAGTCGACTTATCCGCAGCAGGCGCAGCAGCCGGTCTATCCGCAGCAGCCAGGTTATGACCAGTATGGGTATCCGCAGCAGGCCCAGGGCAGCTACGACGGTGCCAATGGCAACGCGGGCTACAGCGACCCCTATGCGGTGCGCTATGGCTGGGTCGAGTCGATCGAGCAGGTGGGTGGCCAGCCGGCAAACGCCAGCGGTGTTGGCGCGGTGCTCGGCGGTGTGGCGGGCGGCCTGCTAGGCCATCAGATTGGCGGTGGCCGAGGCAACACGGTGGCCACTATCGGTGGTGCGGTGGCTGGTGCGCTGGCCGGCAACGAAGTGGAAAAACGCACCAACACCACGCCGGCGGCGTTTCGGGTGCGCGTGCGCACCAATGACAACGGCTATCTCACGCTGACGCAGAACACCCCTTACAACCTGCGTATCGGCGACCGCGTCAAGATCCAGAACGGCGTGGCGATGCCCTACTGAGCGGTTCGTGCCGCCCGGCACGCGGGCCGGGCAGGCGGCGCGTATTACGACAGCGCGTTGGCCAGGAAGGTCAGTGCCCGGCCATGCGCCAGGGCCGCGGAGCGCTGGTGATACGAGCCGCGCGCCCAGCAGTTGAAACCATGATCGGCCTGGTCGTAGACAAAGACCTCGGTGCCGCGCTTGCCGGTCACGGCCTGGCGCACCTTCTCCACATCGTCCGGCGTGATGTGCGCATCGAGGGCGCCGTAGTGGAACTGCACGGGAACGCTGATGGCCGCCGCTTCATGCAGGTTGCTCTGGATGCCGCCGCCATAGTAGGGCACCGCCGCATCCACCAGGCCGCGCGCCGCGGCCATGTACGACACCAGGCCGCCGAAGCAGTAACCCACCGCGGCCACCTTGCCGCCTTCGCCAGTCTCGGCGCGCAGTGCTTGCACCGTGGCCGCGATGTCGGCGATCGTATCGTCCAGGTTCACCGCCTTGCGCAGCTCCATCGCCTTTTCCCAGTCCTTGCCGTCGTAGCCGAGTTCCACGCGCGGCGCCGAGCGCCAGAAGACGTCCGGCGCCAGCACGACGTAGCCGTCGGCCGCGTACTGGTCCGCAACGGAGCGGATATGTTCATTGACGCCGAAGATTTCCTGGACCAGCACGATGCCCGGATTGCCGGGCTTCTTGCCGGCGGGCGGCAGGCTCAGGTAGGCGTCGAAGCTGCCGTTGGCGGTGTCGATACGAATCCATCGGCTGTTGGGCGTGGTGCTCATGTTCGGAAAACTCCAGGGGTTTGTCATTGCGGGCGCGCGCCCGGCAGCCGCCAAGTGTGCCACTGACCTGCCAATCGTGCAGGGCAGCGTTCGGCGCGCGGGGGCGCGCAAAAAAATATGCCGGCACCCGCGGGAGGGGTAGCCGGCATGGCGGCCGCCGTTTCCGGCGGCTCAGGACTGCTTGACTCGATGTTCGGCCGCGCCTGTTACCAGCGCAGCTGTACGTTCTTTTCTCCGGGGCTCAGCGTCGTGCGCTTGGACGTGCCCTCGAAGGTGGCCACGACCTGATAGGACGCGTGCGGTCCCTTGATCAGGCAACGCGGGCCGGTGGATGTGAATTCGGCCACCTGCTGACCGTTCCGCATCAGCTTGACGTTGACGTCCGAGAGGAATTCCCCGCGTCCGCCCTGCGTGAACAGCAGGCCCATGTCGTAGTTGCGGGCTTCGCTGTTCATCTCCGCCTGCTCGTCGGCAGCCACGCCACCGCAGACATAGGTGAACGGGCCAGCCGTGGATGTCCGCATGTCGGCGCGCGCGGCCATTGACATGCCCAACGACGCGGCGGCAATACCTACTGCACACCAGATGCGCGCCTGTCGACCAATCGAAAAGTTCTTTGCTTGCATCGCTTCCTCCTGCCAGTTGTCGGGATGGCGCGATGGAGCTGACCATGAGGCAGGGGTATGGCAGTCATGCAGGCCCGGACGACGGCCCGTCGCGACATCCTCGGTAGGTGTCTCAAGTAGACACCGAGGCACAGCAGGGGTCTGTCGGGGTTTCGCTGATCTTCCTGCGGGAAGCGACTGATGGATGCGTGGAACAGCGGGCAGTTCCGCCCGTATTCGTTCCGACAGGCAGGAAAGGAGAGGCGCCGCTCACCTGGGCGCCTCGACAAGTGCTTCAGTAGGCCGACGATTTTTCGAATCGCGTGCGCCAGTTGTCGGTGTAGGCGCGCACCACGGCACTGTCGCCACGGATCAGCATGCCGTTCTCCGCGTTACGTTCCTGCGCGGATTTCGTGAAGTTGAACGACCCCGTGAACACGGCCTGGTCGTCGAACACCATCACCTTGTTGTGAGCGATCGCCGGCTTGGTATCGACCACGACGGGAATGCCGGCGTTCTTCAGGAACGTGGCGCTCGTATAGCGCTCGGATGCCTGGCTCTTGTCGACGATAACGCGCACATCCACGCCACGCTGGTGCGCTTCCGCCACGGCCTTGGCAATTGGCGCGCTCGTGAACGAGTAGGCCTGGATCAGGAGCTTGTGGCGCGTGCGGTTGATCGCGTCGACGATCATGTCCTGGCAGCTCGGGCCATCCGGCACGAAGCACAACGTGTACGTGCTGCCGCTGGCGAACTGGTTCGCCTGGGCGCGGGGCGCGGTCAGCGCGTCGACTGCCCGGTCCAGGATGGAAGTGGTGCGCGCATGGGCGGCACCCGTGACTGCCAGCAGGGCCGCGACGCCCGCCGCTGCGAGCCGCCTGCAAGGTAGCAAGGAAAGAAACATCGGGTTACAGGGTAGTGACAGGAAATCGAGGGCACGCAGCGTAACAGGCCGTGCGCTGATTTCGCAACAGGAAACCCCTTGAAGTTCGGACCGGAAACTCCCATGCCACCTTGGGACTCGACCCGGCAGGTGCCTATGATGAAGGCAACGCTGTCGCGGCGTGGCATGTTGTGCCGCCGCATGATCCCCGACCAACAGGAGACCCGCATGTCCGACCACACCTACAAGCTCGTGGAGATCGTTGGATCATCGCCCGATAGCAGCGACCAGGCCATTCGCAATGCACTGGCCAAGGCCGGCGAAACCATCAAGCATATCGACTGGTTCGAGGTGGTGGAAACACGCGGCCATGTGCAGGACGGCAAGGTCGGCCATTTTCAGGTCACCCTCAAGATCGGCTTCCGCGTGAACTGACGGGGCCGCCTAAAGCGCGGCGAACGATGGCCGGCCACTGTAGCGCCGGCAAGACACCGCAGCCTGCCCGGACGCCATCCGCAAGGTGCTGTGGGAGAAGACGCGTAAATTCCAGATTGCCGACGGCGAAGCGACGCCGGCCTGACCGCCGCTGGCGGTTGCGGTGACGTTATGATGCTGGACCGCACGGCGTTGCCGTGCTTCCAGCGCCACCGCGCCGAAGGATCCGAATTGCGTTTTCTCCACACCGCCGACTGGCATCTGGGTCGGCTTTTCCATGCCCGCAGCCTGATCGAAGACCAGGCACACGTGCTCGACCAGTTCGTGGCGCTGGTGCGCGACGTGCGTCCCGATGCCGTGCTGATTGCCGGCGACGTGTACGACCGTGCCGTGCCGCCCCCCGAGGCCGTGGCATTGCTGGACGATGTGCTGGCGCGCATCGTCGTGGAGGCGAACGTACCCGTGGTGATGATCGCGGGCAATCACGACAGCGCGCAGCGGCTGGATTTCGGCGCGCGCCTGCTGGCCGCGCGCGGCCTGCATGTGGCGGGCCGCACCGGACCGGAGGCAACCTGCGTGACCCTGCACGACGCGCATGGGGAAGTGCGCATTTACGCGCTGCCCTATGCGGAGCCGGCCGCCGTGCGCGACGCGCTCGGTGTTGACTTGTCATCGCACGAGGCAGCACTTGGCGCGCAGCTCGATGCGATTCGCGCGATCCATCCTGCCGGTGTGCGTGCCGTGGCAGTCGGTCATGCATTCGTGGTGGGCGGCGCCGTCAGTGAGTCGGAGCGCCCGCTGTCCGTCGGGGGGAGCGGCGCGGTAGCGGCAGACCTGTTCCGTGATTTCGATTTCGTGGCGTTGGGCCACCTGCACCGCCCGCAGACGATTGGCGAGCGGGTTCACTACTCGGGGTCGCTGCTCAAGTATTCGCTATCGGAAGCCGATCACCACAAGACCGTGTCGCTGGTCGAACTGGACGAAAAGGGCGGGGTGCGCATTGAACCGATTGCCTTGCGGCCGCGCCGCGACCTGCGCATCCTGACCGGAGAACTGGCGCAGCTGGTTGAGGCGGGTGCCAGCGATGCGCGCCGCGACGACTACGTGTACGCGGTACTGACCGATTCCGGCGCGCTGCTGGATCCGATGGCGCGCCTGCGCGAGGCCTATCCGAATGCGCTGGCGATCGAGCGGACCATCCTCGCGCGCAGCGGACAGGCCGGCGAGGCGGGCCGCCGGATGCGCGAACTCGACACGGGCAATCTGTTTGCAACTTTCTTCCGCGAGGTGGCTGACGCGGACCTGGACGGCGACCAACGCCGCGCAATCGACCATTTGCTGGCCGGCATGGAGGCATCTGAAAGGGAATCGGTATGAAACCGCTGTACCTGAAGTTGCAGGCTTTCGGCCCGTTTGCCGCCACCGAGACCGTCGATTTCACACGGCTCGGCGACCAGGCATTCTTTCTGATTCACGGCCCCACGGGCGCGGGCAAGACGACGCTGCTCGACGCCATCTGCTTTGCGCTCTATGGCGATACATCGGGCGGCGAACGCAATGCGCAGGACATGCGCAGCGCCAATGCCGACCCCTCGCTGCGCACCGAAGTCACGCTCGAATTCTGCCTTGGCGCGATGCACTACCGCGTGACGCGATCGCCCACGCAGGACCGCCCCAGCCAGCGCGCGGCGGGAGGCTTGGTCAAAGAGGCGGCCAAGGCGCAGCTGGACGTGATGCTCGACGGCAACTGGAAGAGCCATGCCAGCCAGCCCAACCGCGTCAGCGACGCCGTGCGCGATCTGCTGGGCTTTGATAGTGCGCAGTTCCGCCAGGTCATCGTGCTGCCGCAGGGCCGCTTTCGAGAATTGCTGACAGCGGATTCGCGCGCGCGCCAGAACATTCTTGAGCGGCTGTTCCACACCGAGTTGTATCGCCGCGTGGAAGAGCAGCTCAAGGAGCAGGCGGCCAGCATCCGCCGCGAGGCCGAAGAAATCACGGTGCGGCGCAAGACCTTGCTGGACCAGCACCAGCTCGGCTCCATCGACGCGCTGGGCGAGCGCATCGACGCGTTGCAGGCCACGCTGACCGAACTGCTGCGCCGCGAGGATGTGGCGCGCGCCACGAGCGAGGCTGCCCATGCGTCGTTGCGCAAGGGCGAGCTCGAAGGTACCCAGATCAAGGCCTGGCGGGAAGCCGAGGGCGCGCATGCGGTGCTGTCGGCCCGGGCCGCTGGCGTCGACGGTGATCGCGCGCGCCTGCATGCGGCGCGCCGCGCGGCCCAGGTGACTCCCGCCGTGCAGCAGTTGCACACGGCGCGCCAGGACCAGACCACTGCGCATGCGTCGCAGGCCCAGGCGGAAGCATCGGCCACGCGTGCCGCGCAATCGGCCGAGGTTGCGGCCCGCACCTTGCGCGCCGAGCAGTCGCGCCATGATGTCCGGGTCGCCGCGCAGCGCACGGTGACGACGCTGGAGCATCTGCTGCCGCAGGCCCGCAAGCTCGGTGTGTTGCGGAATGCCGTGGCGCAGGCGGGCACCACGCTGGCGATGGCCCAGTCGGTCTCTGCCAGAAGGATCGATGCTTTCGAGGCCGCGGCGGCGGCGCTCAAGACGCTGGAAGCGGAATTCGAACAGGTCCGCCAGGACGGGGCCAGCCTGCAGGCGCTGCAACTGCAGCATGCGCAGGCCGGCGAGCGCGCCGCGCGCATCGCGCGCTATCGCCAGCTCGAAGCCGAACTGGTGCCGCTGCGCGCCGCGCTGACGGCAAGCGAGGCCGGCCGGCGCCGTACCGTTGAAGCGCGCGACGCCGCGCGCGCGGCCGTGCGGCAGGCCGAGATCGACTGGCGCCACGGGCAGGCCGCGCGCCTGGCTGGTGGCCTGAAGCGCGGCGAGTCGTGCCCGGTCTGCGGCGGCAAGGATCATCCCGCGCTGGCGCAGCAGGTGCTGGCGCTGGTCAGCGATGACGACCTCGATGCCGCGCGCCAGGCGCTGCAACGTGATGAAGATGCGCTGGCGCTTGCCACGGCCGCGCATCAGGATGCCGAAGGCCGCGTCGCGCAATGCCAGGCGCGTCTGTCGGACCTGGCCGACGCCGCCGGTGACGTCTCGGCGGCCGGCGCGCAGGCGCTCGATGCGGAGATTGCCGTCCTCGCCAAAGCCGTGGCGCGGGCCGCTCAGGCCGCGCAACGCGCGGAGGCGTTGGTCGCGCAGGTAACGCAGGCGCGCACGGCATGCCAGGCCGCCGAAGCCGCCGCCCAGGCCGCTGACATAGCCGCCCGCACGGCCCTTCAGGCGCACGCCAAGCTCGATGGCGAATGGCAGGCCCATTGCGCGCAGGTACCCGAGGAATCGCGCGACCCCGATGTCATGACGGCCGCGATCGAGGCCGCCCGGCGCGAAGCCGGCGCGCTGGAGGCCGCGCTGCAAGCCGCGCAGGGTGCCGAGCGCGATGCGGTGGCGCTGCAGGCTGCCACGGCGGCTGCGCTGGCATCGGCACGCGACAATGTCGCGCAGGCCAATGCCCGGGCTTCGGAACGCGAAGCCACGCTGGCGTCGGTCATGGCCGCCGCGGCGTTCGATAGCGACGACGCCTATCAGGCCGCATTTCTTTCGGTTGAAGACACGGCCGCGCTCGACGATGCGATCCGCGCTTTCGATGTGGAACTCGCCCGGGCCGCGGAATGGCGCGCCCGCACGGCTGCCATCGCACAGGCGCTGCAAGTGCCCGATCTGCCGGCGCTGCTGGCTGCGCGCGATGAGGCCGCGGTAAAACTCGAAGCAGCCATCCGGGAACGCAGTGAGCTGGCCGCGTCGCGCGATGCGCTGCTGCATTGCAGAGGGCAGGTGGAATCGCTGGCCGCCGAGGGCCGCGAGGTGGAAACGCGCTATGCGGTGCTGGGCCGCCTGTCGGAAGTGGCCAACGGTAACAATCCACGCCGCATGACGTTCCAGCGCTTCGTGCTGGCCACGCTGCTCGACGAAGTTCTGGAGGCGGCATCGCTGCGCCTGTTGCGCATGAGCCGTGGCCGCTACGCGTTGCAGCGCGTGCGCGAGCAGGGCGACCAGCGCATGGCCGGCGGGCTGGAGCTGGAAGTGTTCGACCACGATACCGGCGCCACGCGGCCTGCCAACACGCTGTCGGGTGGCGAAGGCTTTCTCGCATCGCTATCCTTGGCGCTGGGGCTGGCCGATGTGGTGCAGTCCCGCGCCGGCGGCATCCAGCTCGATACGCTGTTCGTCGACGAAGGCTTTGGCACGCTCGATCCGGAAAGCCTCGACTTTGCGATTCGCACGCTGCTGGATCTGCAGCAGGCCGGACGGCTCGTCGGCATCATTTCCCATGTGGCCGAATTGCGCGAACGGATCGACGTGCGCCTGGAAGTGCGCCCCGGTGCCACTGGCAGCCAGGCAGTGCTGAGTCTGCCCTGATGGCCTGCGCGTGAAGGGATGTCCGATTATCGCCCGCCACGCGCAGCCCCTTATTGACCCTGTTTTGAGGGCGGGTGTAACCTTTGTTCATTCTGCGAATTGAGGTTCTAATAGCGAACAACGCTTCCGAGCCCATTCACCGACCATCACAGAAGCCGCCGCAAGACGGCCATCAAGACAACTGCAAGATTGTTGGACCCGGTCCTGAATCCATCAGGACGCCCGTTCGAGCAGCCTGCCGGAGACAACTTTGCGTGCCGCCCCTCTTGCGGCCGGTCCCGGTGCGATGCCGGACCCTCCGTACTGGAACGCAAGTGATCAACAAGCTATATGACTCGGTGGAAGCGGCAGTTGCCGGCATCCACGATGGCGCCACGATCCTGATCGGCGGTTTTGGCCTGGCTGGCATGCCGGCGGAACTGATCGATGCACTGATTGCACAGGGCGCGCGCGACCTCACCATCGTCAACAACAACGCCGGCAATGGCGACACGGGCCTGGCAGCGCTGCTGAAGACCAAGCGCGTGCGCAAGATCATTTGCTCGTTCCCGCGCCAGGCGGACTCCTATGTGTTCGATTCGCTGTTCCACGCTGGCGAAATCGAGCTGGAACTGGTGCCGCAAGGCAACCTGGCCGAGCGCATCCGCGCCGCCGGTGCCGGCATCGGCGGTTTCTTCACCCGCACGGCATACGGCACGCCGCTGGCCGAGGGCAAGGAAACGCGCATCATCGACGGGCAGGGCTACGTGTTCGAAAAGCCAATCCATGCCGACTTTGCGCTGATCAAGGCCGATACCGCCGACCGTTGGGGCAATCTCACCTATCGTAAGACGGCGCGTAACTTTGGCCCGATCATGGCAATGGCCGCCAAGTGCGCGATCGTGCAGGTCAGCAACATCGTGGAACTGGGCGAAATGAACCCCGAGCACATCATCACGCCGGGCCTGTTCGTCAAGCGTGTGGTCAAGATTGGCGGCGCTGCCGCCAAGGCCGCCTGAGCGCAGAAGGAGAAAGACACATGCAACGCCTGACCCGCGACCAGATGGCCGCCCGCGTGGCCAAAGACATTCCGGACGGTGCCGTGGTGAACCTCGGCATCGGCCTTCCCACCCTGGTTGGCAACCACCTGCCAGCCGACAAGGAAATCCTGCTGCACAGTGAAAACGGCCTGCTCGGCATGGGTTCCGCACCCGCCCCCGGCGAAGAAGACGGCGACCTGATCAACGCCGGCAAGCAGCCGGTGACGATCAAGGCCGGTGGCTCGTATTTCCACCATGCCGATTCGTTTGCCATGATGCGCGGCGGCCACCTCGACTTCTGCGTGCTGGGCGCGTTCCAGGTATCCGAGAAGGGTGACCTGGCCAACTGGCACACCGGCGCACCGGGCGCCATTCCCGCCGTGGGCGGCGCGATGGACCTGGCGATCGGCGCCAAGCAGGTGTTCGTGATGATGGAGCACCAGACCAAGCAGGGCGAAAGCAAGGTCGTGGCCGAGTGCACCTATCCGCTGACCGGCATCGGCTGCGTGACGCGTATCTATACGGACCTGGCCACCATCGACGTGACGCCGGACGGCCTGGTCGCCCGCGATCTCGTGGAAGGCCTGTCTTTCGACGAATTGCAACGCCTGACCGGCGTGCCCCTGAAGCAGGCCGTAGCCGCCTGATCCACCACCAAGACGAGCGAGACAGAACATGAGCGACGCATTTATCGTTGACGCCATCCGTACCCCCATCGGCCGTTACGGCGGCAGCCTGTCGGGCGTGCGCGCCGACGACCTGGGCGCGGTACCCCTGAAGGCCTTGATGGCACGTAACGCCGGCCTGGACTGGTCGGCCATCGACGACGTGATCTACGGCAATGCCAACCAGGCGGGCGAAGACAACCGCAACGTGGCGCGCATGTCGGCGCTGCTGGCCGGCCTGCCGGAATCGGTGCCGGGTTCCACGATCAACCGCCTGTGCGGTTCGGGCATGGACGCTACCGGCACCGCCGCGCGCGCGATCAAGTCGGGCGAAGCCAACCTGATGATTTCGGGCGGCGTGGAAAGCATGAGCCGCGCCCCGTTCGTGATGGGCAAGGCCACCTCGGCGTTCTCGCGCCAGGCAGAGATCTTCGACACGACCATCGGCTGGCGCTTCATCAATCCGGCGATGCGTGCCGCCTACGGCGTGGACTCGATGCCCGAGACCGCCGAAAACGTCGCCACCGACTACAAGATCAGCCGCGAAGACCAGGATCTGATGGCGCTGCGCAGCCAGGAAAAGGCATCGCGCGCACAGGCCGACGGCACGCTGGCCCAGGAAATCACCGCGGTCACGATTCCGCAGAAGAAGGGCGACCCGATCGTGGTCGACCGCGACGAGCATCCGCGCGCCACGAGCATGGAAGCGCTGGCCAAGCTGCGCGGCGTGGTCCGCCCGGATGGCACCGTGACCGCCGGTAACGCATCGGGCGTGAACGATGGCGCCTGCGCGATTCTGCTGGCCAGCGAAGCGGGCCTGAAGCAGCACAACCTGAAGCCGCGCGCCCGCATCGTCGGTATGGCAACGGCCGGCGTGGCGCCGCGCGTGATGGGTATCGGCCCGGCACCGGCCACCCAGAAGCTGATGAAGCAGCTGGGCATGTCGCTGGACCAGATCGACGTGATCGAACTGAACGAAGCGTTTGCCGCGCAGGGCCTGGCCGTGCTGCGCCAGCTCGGCATTGCCGACGATGACAAGCGCGTGAACCCGAATGGCGGCGCGATCGCGCTGGGCCATCCGCTGGGCATGAGCGGCGCGCGTCTGGTGACGACCGCGCTGTACCAACTGGAGCGCACCGGTGGCCGCTTTGCGCTGTGCACGATGTGCATCGGCGTTGGCCAGGGCATCGCGATGGTGATCGAACGCGTTTGAGGTACCGGCACCCGCTGCCATGCGCTCCCCTTTCCCGCCATGCGGGGGAAGGGCGCGGGCAGCGGTCAGCAGGACCCAGTTCAACGAACGCTTAATTTCCCTTGTTTCCCGCCGTTAATGCTGGTGGGAAGTTTCAGTGGTGTCTCTTCCCCAACGAGGTAGAGCATTGCGGCCAGGCCGACGGGCTCGCCGGTCTTGCCGCATCTTTTTTGACTGACCCGGCTGATCAGACGCCGGTGCGGAGTATTGAGATGTCCCTTCCCGTTGCCACGCTTGTCACCGGCGCCAGTTCCGGTATCGGCCGTGCGATTGCTGAAATGCTGCTCGCCGATGGCGTGACCCGTGTGATCAATGTCGACTATGCAGAGCCGACCTGGTCGCATCCGAACATGACCTTCTTCCAGGCCGACCTGACCAATGCCGACGCCACGCGCGCGGTGGCGGCGCAGGTGACCTCGCAGTTCGCGGTGACGCGGCTCGTCAACAACGCCGGCGCCACGCGCCCGGGCACGGCCGACACGGCCACCGCCGCGGATCTCGATTACGTTGTGGGCCTGACGCTGCAGGCCACG
This sequence comes from Cupriavidus sp. 291-E7, assembly GCF_057798835.1. NCBI lineage: Bacteria > Pseudomonadati > Pseudomonadota > Betaproteobacteria > Burkholderiales > Burkholderiaceae > Cupriavidus > Cupriavidus sp. 291-E7. The sequence goes on along the minus strand of NZ_JBYOJV010000006.1, from coordinate 305,706 downwards.
ATGCTGCTCACCCAGGCCTGCCTGCCCGCGATGCGCGCGGCCGGCTTTGGGCGTATCGTCAACATGGCCTCGCGCGCGGCGCTGGGCAAGCCTGAGCGCGTGGTGTATTCCGCGGCCAAGGCGGGGCTGGTTGGCATGACCCGAACGCTGGCGATGGAGCTGGGCGGCGACGGTATCACCGTCAACGCCGTGGCACCGGGTCCCATTGCCACCGAGCTGTTCCGAAAGAGCAATCCCGAGGGCAGCGAACAGACACGGCGCATTCTGGCAAGCATCGCCGTGAAAAGAATGGGAACGCCGGAGGATGTGGCGCGTGCCTCGCTGTTCTTCCTCGCACCCGAGAATGGTTTCGTGACGGGACAAGTGCTGTACGTCTGCGGCGGAACCACGCTGGGTGTGGCACCCGTATAAAAATTGCCCGCCCCTAGGCACGGGGTGGAATAGCGATCCCAAGCATTGCACCGTGGCGCCCAAAAGGCCCGCGGCGTGTATCGATATCCTGGAGCACAACATGAGCATCACCAATCAAACGTCGAAGGCGCGCAGACGCCTGCTGGCCGCTGGCGTGGCACTGGCCGCCGGCTTTGCCGTCATGACCGGCGCGCAGGCGCAGGGCAACTATCCCACCAAGCCGATCACGATGATCGTGCCGTTCTCGGCCGGTGGCACCACCGACATCCTGGCGCGTATCGTCAGCCTGCAACTGGGCAAGGCGCTGGGCCAGCCCGTGGTGGTGGACAACCGTCCGGGCGCCGGTGGCAACATCGGTGCATCGCTGGCCGCCAAGGCGCAGGGCGATGGCTACACGCTGTTCATGGGCACGATTGGTACGCACGCGATCAACCAGGCGCTGTACTCGAAGCTGCCGTACGATCCGGTCAAGGATTTTGCGCCGATCACGCGCGTGGCAATGGTCCCGAACATCGTCGTGGTGAACCCGAAGGTGCCGGTGCACAACGTCAAGGAACTGATCGCCTACGTGAAGGCGAATCCGGACAAGCTGTCGTACGGTTCGTCGGGCAGCGGCTCGTCGATGCACCTGTCGGGTGAACTGTTCAACTCGATGACGGGCCTGCACATCCAGCACATTCCGTACAAGGGCAGCGCCCCGGCCGTGAACGACCTGCTGGGCAATCAGATCGGCCTGATGTTCGACAACATGCCGTCGTCGTACCCGCACGTGAAGGCCGGCAAGCTGCGCGCCATCGCCGTGACCTCGGCCAAGCGCTCGCCGGCCCTGCCGGACGTGCCGACCGTGGCCGAAGCCGGTGTGCCGGGCTATGAAGCAACGTCGTGGTTTGCGCTGTACGCCACGGGCGGCACGCCGCAGCCGATCGTCGACCGCCTGAACGCCGAAGTGGTCAAGATCCTGGCTATGCCGGAAGTGAAGAAGCAGATGGCCGAGCAAGGCGCCGAGCCGAACCCGGAAAAGCCGGCCCAGCTGGCCGCTTTCATGAAGTCGGAGTCCGCCAAGTGGGCCAAGGTTGTGAAGGCTTCGGGCGCCACGGTGGACTGATCGCCTGATCGAACTATTGCGTTACGGTAGTACCGCAGTACTGCAACGGCCATCGGGCGCCTGCCCGGTGGCCGTTATTTTTTGTCCCTCGCGCGGCGACGAAAAAAGAAAGCCCGCGAGGTTGTCGCGGGCATAAATCCCAGGTCCACTAAGGACAGGAGGAGACATGCAGTGGCTTCGGCGGCAAGCCCGAGGTCAGCTCAGGCTGTATTTGACAACCTGTTCCTCGACACCGACAAAGCGCACCAGCTGCCGCAGGCCGCTGGCGTATTCCTTGATGTGATGGCCATCCGGCGTATCGGGCAGCCGATAGTAGATCGGAGCCGCGCCAGCACGGGCGCGCGCGGCGCTGATGGACGCGGAAGTGTCTCCCGCGGCCGTGCCTTCCGTGATTTCCGGTCTTGCGTTCATCGACGACTCCCATGTGACGCATGGCGTTGAACGTTGGGCCGGTAAACAAAAGGCGCGCGCATGCGGGTAACAATGTATGGAATGTATTGCAGGCGGTCGCGAAAAGCCATTTCAATTTTTTTACATCAGTTTCAGAACAATTGACTTTATTGTCATATTTTAGAATTCGACCGCGGCGTCGATATTTGGGGGGTGTATGCCCCAGCAATCGGCCCGACAGGTGTTCAACGGGTTAACGGCATGACGTGCCCTGACTTGCGGGTTACCATAGCGCCACCCTGAACATTCCCGGTTCAAGGCAGCAACCTTCATGCCAACCAGGCTCACCACATCCATCGGCGAATGTCGACCCAGCACGCGCTTCTGATTTCCCTGATCGAAAAGCCATCGTCGGGCTATGACCTGGCGCGCCGATTCGACAAGTCCATCGGCTATTTCTGGCACGCCACGCATCAGCAGATTTACCGGGAACTGGGCCGCATGGCCGAGCTGGGCTGGATTGCGGCCGAGGAGTCGTCGAGGGAGTCGCCCAAGGAATCGGCTGGCGTCGAAAGCGCGCCCGACGCCGGTGCCGGCGAAAAGAAGAGCCGCAAGAAGGTCTACTACGTGCTGCCGGCTGGCCGCGCCGAACTGGTGCGGTGGGTGTTGTCTCCGGGCGCGGGATTGGATCAGCGTGAGGAAATTCTGGTCAAGCTACGTGCCGATGCTGCAATCGGGCCGCTGGGGCTGGACCAGGAAATGCTGCGCCTGATCGCGCTGCATGAAGACCGCCTGGCGTTGTACCGCAGTATCGAGAGCAAGGATTTTTCGGGCACGCTCGATCGTCGCCAGAAGATCCAGTACGCACTGCTGACGCGCGGTATCCGGTTCCAGGAGGACTGGGTGAGGTGGGGGCGGGAATTGCTGCCGCTGCTGGAGCGGCCGGAGCAGGCGTAGCGCCATGCCTCTCTCCCACAGGGTGGGAGAGAGGGAAAAAACCGGTCAGGCCACGTTGGCTGCCCGTGCCGCAGCTTCCGCCGGCGCCAATCCCAGTCGACGGCGAGCGAGCGCGTACTCTTCCACGAAACGGCGCACCAGTTCGGCGGCGGGCACCACGCGCTTGATCGCGCCTACGCCCTGGCCGGCACCCCAGATGTCCTTCCACGGCTTGACGCGGGTCGAACCGAAATTCATGGCCGAGGCGTCCGACGTCGGCAGCGCTTCGGGGTCCAGACCCGAGCGGACGATACTGTCGCGCAGATAGTTGCCATGCACGCCCGTGAACAGGTTCGAGTAGATGATGTCGTCGGCGGAGCTGTCGACGATCATCTGCTTGTAGGCGTCCTGGGCATTGGCTTCCAGCGTGGCAATGAATGCCGAGCCGATGTATGCCAGGTCGGCGCCGGCCGCCTGCGCCGCCAGCACGGCGTCGCCGCTGGCAATCGCGCCGGACAGCAGCAGGGGGCCGTCAAACCACTCGCGGATCTCATGCAGCAGGGCGAACGGAGACAGCGTGCCAGCGTGGCCGCCCGCGCCCGCCGCCACGGCGATCAGGCCATCGGCGCCTTTTTCGATCGCCTTGCGCGCGAACTTATTGTTGATCACGTCGTGTAGCACGATGCCACCGTACGAATGCACGGCGTCATTGACTTCCGCGCGCGCGCCCAGCGACGTAATGACGACCGGTACCTTGTAGCGCACGCATTGCTCCAGGTCGTGCTCGAGCCGATCGTTGGACTTGTGCACGATCTGGTTGACCGCGAAAGGCGCGGCGGGACGGTCGGGATGCTTGTCGGTGTGCTCGCCCAGTTCGGTCGTGATCCGATCGAGCCATTCCGAGAGTTTTTCGGCTGGCCGTGCATTGAGCGCCGGGAATGAACCCACGACGCCGGCCTTGCATTGCGCAATGACCAGATCGGGATTGGAAATGATGAACAGCGGCGAGCAGACGGCCGGCAGCGACAGGTTTTGCAGCAGGGCGGGAATGGCCATGACAGTTCCTTCTGATTGGAGCAGCAAATCGAAGCATCAAAACGGAGTACCCATGCCATCCCGGTTGGCAACACAGCTATGCAACCAGTTGCATGATTGATGGCAAGGTATCACGGTCGCGGATTGTTATGCAACCGGTTGCAAGGACAAATTTCCGCACTGCGGCGGCCGCCAGTGGCGCATTGTCTACAATGGGCGCATTGCAACGCGCCAAGCAGGAGATGAGTGGTGACGCACCCTGTGATCGACGGTGCCCCGGCCGATGGGGCGAAGCCGGTTTCCGATGACCTGTTCGACGCCGATCTCGCTGCCTGGTATCAGCACCCGGAGCGAGCGTTCGACGGCTGGCTGGCGCGCCACGGCTTTCGACCCGGCACCGCCGTGGTGTACCGGGCGATGTGGGGCAAGCTGCTGCGATGGTCGGGCGAGCAGGGCCTGCCTCCGCTGAAGTGGTCGGCCGCGCAGATTGGCGCGTTCCTGGACGCCCAGGACTTGCACAAGCGCCATCGCTATCGCTACGCGAGATTGATAGAGCGGATATTTCACCACCTGACCACGCTTCAGCAGAACCTGCACAACCCGGCCAGCCAGGCGGTCAAGTCGCACATGGCGGAAGGCGAGAACGATCCCACCGCCTTCCTGCTGCCGGGCGAGCGCGATCTGCTGGTGGCGCGCATCCTGGCTCCCGCGCTGGAAGCCGTGACGGGCAAGGACGGCAAGGGCGAGATTTCCCCGACGGCGTGGAAGCGCGCGCGCGATGTGGCGTTGCTTGCCGTGCTGCTGGGTGGCGGACTCAAGGTCGCCGAGGTTCGCGCGCTGCGTATCGACGCTATCGATGGTATCGACGAGGGCGCCCTGGCCATTCGCATGGTTCGCGCGGATAACGGGCGCGCGTATATGGTCCCGCTGTTCGGTTTTTCCCATGCACCGTTGCGCCAGTGGCTGGCGGTGCGTCACGCGGCGGAATCGTTGGGCGATCTGGTGTTTCCGGCGATGGCCAATGGCCGGCCCATGCATGCCGCCTCGATCTACCGCCGCGTCGAGATTCTGCTGGAGGAGGCGGGGGTGCTGGCGGGCCGCAGCGAGCGAGCGTCGCCCCAGACCCTGCGTAACACCTGCGGCGCGATGCATTTTGACGCCGGCACCACGCCGGCAGCGGTGGCGCAGTTGCTCGGCATGCGCGACCTGGAATCGGGCTGGCGCCTGCATGCGGCGTATGAGGCGTGGCAGGCACGCGCCGGATTGCCCCTGATGACGCGGCAGGCAGCGCGGCCAGCCCGCGATCCATGACCATGCGTCCGCAATGGGCAAGGCGGCCGTAATATCGACCGGTTAAGATGTTGGCCCGGCTGGCGCACCGCTGCTGTCCCGAAACAATACTGATCTGAATATTCCAATGGCTGAAACCTTACTGCTCACTGGGGCAACTGGATATATCGCTTCGCACACCTGGGTGGCCCTGCATGAGGCGGGCTATCACGTGATCGGGCTCGATAATCTGTGCAACAGTAACCGCGAGGTGGTGAACCGCCTGGCCAAGATTACCGGCGCCAAGCCCCAATTCGTCGAGGGTGACGTGCGCGATCGCGCGCTGCTGGACCGTCTGTTTGCCGAACACAAGATTGCCGGTGTGATCCATTTTGCGGCGCTCAAGGCTGTGGGTGAATCGGTCAGCAAGCCGCTTGAGTATTACGGAAACAATCTCGAAGGGATGATCACGCTGTGCAGCGCGATGCAGGCCGCCGGCGTCAAGCAACTGGTGTTCAGCTCGTCGGCCACGGTGTATGGCAATCCGCATACCGTGCCGATTTTCGAGGATTTTCCGCTGTCGGCGACCAATCCTTATGGCCAGACCAAACTGATGGGCGAGCAGATCCTGCGTGATCTGGAAAAATCCGACCCCGAATGGCGCATCGCATTTCTACGCTATTTCAATCCGGTCGGCGCGCATGAAAGCGGGCTGATTGGCGAAGATCCGGGCGGTATTCCCAACAATCTGATGCCTTATGTGGCCCAGGTGGCGGGCGGCCGGCGCGAGCAGCTCAGCGTATATGGTGGCGATTACCCGACCGTCGACGGCACGGGCGTGCGCGACTATATCCACGTCTGCGACCTGGCCGACGGCCACGTGGCGGCGCTCGATTACCTGCGCAAGCACCCGACCGGCATGACGGTGAATCTGGGAACGGGCCGTGGTTACAGCGTTCTGGAGGTAGTGAAGGCCTACGAACGCGCCAGCGGACGCCCCGTGCCTTACCAGATCGTCGCGCGGCGTCCGGGTGACATCGCTTCCTGCTACGCGGATCCTTCGCTTGCCCAGACATTGCTTGGGTGGACCGCTCGCCACGACATCGACCGCATGTGCGAGGATTCCTGGCGCTGGCAGTCGATGAATCCGTCGGGGTTTGCTGGCTGATTGCCGTCACCCAATAAAAAAACCGGGCCGAGGCCCGGTTTTTAGTTTCTTGCTGGCGTGCGTGGCGTCGCAGTTCAGCGAATCAGGAAGTCTTCCATCGACTTGCCATTGGCCAATGCCTGGGTCAGCCAGCCCGGACGCTTGCCGCGACCGGTCCAGGTATTGCCGGCGCCATCACGGTAACGGACCGGAACCTTGCGGGCGGTGGTTGCCTTCTTGCCAACCGTACCCTTGCCGCCAAATCCGAGGTCTTCGGCGGTCAGGCCAAATTGTTCGATTTTCTCGCGAATCTCGGCGATCACGGATGCTTGCTCGCGCGCCTTGATTTCTTCGGCCTGCTTCTGCAGTTCGCTGATTTTCTGAACGATTTCCTGATATGTCGCCATTTGTATCCCTCTATTTACTGGTGGGTCCGTGAATTTACGAAAAGCATTATAACCACAGTCTGCATGGCTGCAAATCCCCGCATAGCGCGCGGGCTGAATTTGCGAAAACTCTCAATAACAAAGAATTACTGAACTTATGCCGAGGTCGGAAGTCGGTAGACGTTCAGGCATTTCCACGCCACCTGCGCGCGGCGGGACGGCGCCCCGCAACGGTCGTGGCGCCGGGCCAGCCGCCGCGAAGATGAATGCCAGCTTAATTTCGGCAGGAAATCCCCGAAGGGAATCGACTTCGAAGCATTGCACCCTGCAAACTCAGCATGCGCTGAATTCCGGGGGATGCATATTCATTTGCTCCCCCACAATTTTTGCCGCGGCCGTGCGGGCAACGCCATATTCACAATCGAATCAAAGTGCATCACCCGCCATACCCGAATTTCATTTGATCCACAACTCAAGGAAGGTTGCGCGCTGACCGTTATCGAGTCCTGAGCAGATCGTACGGGGTGTAGGTCTGCCGGACCGGAGCAAGGGGAGTGGCTCCGGGTTATCTCCTAATGATCAGCACATCATGTCCTTTCATCAGAATATTCAGATCAAGACCCTCTTGCGGGGCGCAATGGCACTGCTTGCAGCCATCCTGCTGCTTGTGGGCGGAGCAGGACTGCATGGCATCTCGCAAACCAATGATGCGCTGAAGGAGACTTACGCTAACCAGCTGGCATCGTCGCAGGCACTGGCCGAGGCGATGATCGGCACGACGCGCCTGCGCCTGGCGCTGGATCGCACTGTCATGCCGGGCAGCGAAGGCGACGACATGCAGAAGCATGTCGAGCGCTCGAAAACGTTTGTTGAGTCGTCGGAACGTGGCTGGAAGCGCTACATGGCGCTGCCGCAGAACGCCGATGAAAAAGCGCTGGCCGATGTGCTGGCCGCAAAGCGTCAGGAGTTCTTCGAAAAGGGTGTCGCCCTGTGGCAGCAGGCGCTGGTTGCGGGCAATCGTGAAGAATCGCTGCGCCTGGCGCGTGACGTGATGCCGGACCTGCAACGTGGCATGGCAACCGCGCACGACAAGCTCGAAAAATTCCAGATGGAAACGGGCCAGGCCAACTTCGAAACCGCCCAGTCGCGCTTCGAGACGATTCGCACGATGTCGATCCTGCTGATCGTGTTTGGCATCGCGATCGCCGTCGTGGCTACCGCGATGCTCCACCGTGCCATTGTGCGCCCCGTGGAAGAAGCGCTGTCGGTGTTCGAGCGCATGGCTGGTGGCGACCTGACGTCGCGCATCAACAGCATGTCGAAGAACGAGATCGGCCGCATGATGCAGGCGCTGGCCAAGATGCAGGACAGCTTGTCGGGCATCGTCTCCGAAGTGCGCGGCGGCACCGATTCGATTGCCTCGGCCACGCAGCAGATCTCGGCGGGCAATACCGACCTGTCGCAACGGACCGAAGAACAGGCCGCCTCGCTCGAGCAGACCGCGGCCAGCATGGAAGAACTGACCACCGTGGTGCGCCAGAACGCCGACAACGCACGCCAGGCCGGCATGCTGGCCGGCGAGGCATCGCAGATCGCGATGAAGGGCGGCGACGTGGTGGGCCGCGTGGTGGACACCATGAACGAGATCAACGGCGCCTCGCGCAAGGTGGTCGAGATCATCGGTGTGATCGAGGGCATCGCCTTCCAGACCAACATCCTGGCGCTGAACGCCGCGGTGGAAGCCGCGCGCGCCGGTGAGCAGGGCCGTGGCTTTGCCGTCGTGGCAGGCGAGGTGCGCAGCCTGGCGCAACGTAGCGCCAACGCCGCCAAGGAAATCGAATCGCTGATCAGTGAGTCCGGTCAGCGCGTGGAAAGCGGTACGAAGCTGGTGGCCGAGGCCGGCCAGACGATGGGCGAGATCGTGCAGGCGGTGCGTCGTGTGACGGACATCATGAACGAGATCAGCGCGGCATCGCAGGAACAGACCACGGGCATCGAACAGGTCAACCAGGCCGTGGCGCAGATGGACCAGGTCACGCAGCAGAACGCCGCGCTGGTGGAAGAAGCCGCCGCCGCCGCTGGCGCGCTCGAGGAACAGGCCCAGAAGCTCAAGAGCGTGGTGTCCGTGTTCTCGCTGGCATCCGATGCCGGCACGACGCGCCAGCTGGCCGCTCCGGCACGCCCGACGCACGCGCTGGCTCCGGTCGCGCCGAAGGCTTCCCCGGTTGCCAAGGCCCCGGCCGTGACGCGTAGCGCCGAGCGTGCGCCGGCTCGCCCGGCCGCCAAGCGCCCGCCGATCGTCCGCAAGGCACGTGAACCGCAGTTGCTGCGACCGGCGCTCAACCAGCCGGCCAGTGCTTCCGGTAACGACGACAACTGGTCCGCTTTCTGATTTTTTCGAGATCGATACAAGACAGTACTGATTGCCACGAGGTTCACAGGGTGAGCGCGAGATGCCATGATGCGGGGTTTCCTTTGTCCCGCGTCCCGGTGTTCTCCGCGCCCTCGCCGTTTCCCTTCGCGCAGCCCCAATGATTGCCACGAATACCATCCTGTTGCTGCTTGCGGCCACGCTCGGCGTCGTTGCCGCGTTGGGACTGCGCGCGGCCAAAACGGACGGCGAGCCGGGGCGTAAGGCTGCCCGGTCGCTGGGGTGGACGGCCGCGCTGATGTCGCAGGCCACGATGGGCATGCCACTCTGGGTGACCCTGGCTTCCGGCACGCTGACTGCCGCCAACAACGGCGCCGAGCTGGCGGCCACGTTCGCCGCGACGCTCGCGGCCAGCGCCGCGGCATCGCAGGTGTTTGCGCCCGCCTGGCAATGGATGCGTCATGGCGGCCGCGGTTGGCAGCTTGCCATCGCAACGGCCATGCTGGCCGGGGCCGGCCTCGTTGCCGTGGCCGGTGCCCGGCTGGGTCGTGCGTGCGGCGGGCTGTCGATGTCGGCGCGCAGCTGCCTGGACGCCGCGGGCATGCATGGGCCGGCCTGGCTGGCGGGTGGGCTGGCGCTGTTGTGCTCCGGCCTCTATGCCATGCATTGGCTCCAGTCGCGCAAGTGGGCGGGCAGTTTTGCCGAGGCGGCACTCGTCGACGATGCCTCCGAGGACTTTCCGCCCTCCGCACGTCCTGGCGAACCGCGCGTGGTGCGCCGCAGTCATGGCCGCATCGGTGGGCTGACCGTGCGGCCGTCGGGGCGCGACCAGCCGCCGGTGGGTGAATACAGCGTGAGCACCGAGGACCTGCCGGACCGCACCGCCTTCGCGCGCTGGCTCGATCAGACCATCGCTCACGCGCGCCTGTCGGAAACCGCTTGCGCCGTGCTGCTGATCCATATCGCCGATTTCCGCGAGGTCGACGAAGTCTTCGAAGTGCGCGCCGACGACATCCTGGCGCAGGATGCCGGGGCGCTGGCGCAGGCCGCGCTGGAGCCGCATCATTTCCTGGCCAGGCTGGCGCGCGACGAATTCGCCGTGGGCGTGCCGGAGCTGGTGCAGCACAGCCGTGCCCACGACGTGGGCGCCCGCGTGCTGGGATCATTGTCCGAATTCGTGGCGGCACGCGGGCTGCAGATGCAGATCGGCGTGAACATCGGCATTGCGATCTATCCGCGCGATGCCGCCACGTCGGAATCGCTGATGCAGGCGGCGCGCGTGAGCCTTTCCGAGGCGCGCGAGAGCGGATCGAACCAGATGCGCGTGTTCAATTCCGCCGCTGGCGAACGTGCGCGCCGCATGCGGGTAATCCGCCGCGACCTCTGGCCCGCCATCCAGGACGACGCGCTGTCCCTGATGTACCAGCCGAAGTACGACGTGAAGTCGCGCGGCGTGGTGGGTGCCGAGGCGCTTTGCCGCTGGCGCCATCCGACGCTCGGACCCGTCAATCCGGCGGAATTCATCATGGTGGCCGAGCAGTCCGGCCAGATCGACAAGCTCGACGACTGGGTGATCTCAACCGTCTGCGCACAGGTGCGGATGTGGCAGGACGCCGGATTGCCGACGGTGCCCGTGGCGATCAACGTGTCGGGCCTGCGTTTTGCCAGCCGGAATTTCCCGCAGTACCTGCTTGAGCAGATCCACCAGCGCGACATTCCGCCTTCAGCCATCACGCTCGAAATTACCGAGACGGCGGCCATGAAGGACATTGGCAAGTCGATGGAAACGCTGGCCGAACTGCAGTCGCTCGGCATTCACGTGGCGCTGGACGACTTTGGCAGCGGCTATTCGAGCCTGGGCTACCTGAAGCGGCTGCGCGTGGGCACGCTCAAGATCGATCGCACATTGATTGGCGGGCTGGACGCCGACCCGCAAGGCCGGGCCATCGTCGGGTCGATGGTGGCACTGGCGCACGAGTTGCGCATGAAGGTGGTGGCCGAAGGCGTGGAATCGGACTCGCAGCTGGACATCCTGCACGGCATGGGGTGTGACGAGGTGCAGGGTTACCTGATGGCCGTGCCGCTCGACGCCCCGGCGTTTGCCGAACTGCTGCACGCGGCGTAGCCGCCGCGACACAGGGCGCGCCCCGCCGTGTCGCCAATTGCCAATCGCAAAACATCGCAAAAAGTGAACAATCGTCAACAACGCTAAAGCGAGCGGCCTGGCTTGTCGATATGAGGGAGACAGGGCAGTGGCGCGTGCGGGAATCCGTGCGTGCCAGCCAGCTGGCCTGTCCGTCGCCGGCCGCATGCCTTGCCACTGGCGGACTCACCGCTCATGGAGTCTCCGATGTCCCTTCCGCACATCCTTGTCGTCGACGATTCGCCGTCCCTGCGCCGCATGACCGGCGCCTGCCTGCGCGCGGGCGGATTCACGGTGACAGAGGCGGCCGATGGCAAGGAGGCGCACGAAGTGGCGATGGAAGGCCAGTTCGGCATGCTGGTGACCGACCAGGTCATGCCTGTCATGGACGGCCTGTCGCTGATCCGGGCGCTGCGCGCCACGCAGGCCTACGCTTCGATCCCGATCCTGATGCTCTCGACCGAGCACGACAGCCGCATCCTGGACCAGGCGCGCGAGGCCGGCGCCTCGGGTTTCCTGGCCAAGCCATTCGATCCGGAAGACCTGATGGCTTCGGTCCATGCGCTGCTGGACCCTCCCATAGAGGGGTAAGCCGGGCGCCAAGTCGTCCTTAATTCACCCCGCTTGATGCCGTAAATACTGGAGGGCCATAGCAGTTGGCCCGGCTGGGTCCATTGGGCCGCCGGCCGGGTACTGCTTCGGGTCGCCAGCAGCCAGGGGCACGTTACCCCGGCCACGACCAACCTTGCCAGCGGGGGCAACATGAACACCATCAACAACCGCGCGGATGGCGCGGGAGAAGAATTCCTGGCCTTCCGACTCGGCCGCGAGGAATACGGCATCGATATCCTCAAGGTCCAGGAAATCCGTGGCTACGAGTCCGTCACGCAGATCGCCAATGCGCCCGACTATCTGAAGGGCGTGATCAACCTGCGCGGCACCATCGTCCCGATCATCGATCTGCGCATCCGGTTCAGGCAGGCCGAGATCAGCTACGACCAGTACACCGTGGTGATCATCGTCGATATCCATGAACGCACCACGGGCATCGTGGTTGACGGCGTGTCCGACGTGCTCACGCTGACCGCTTCGCAGATCAAGCCCGCCCCGGCGCTGTCCGGCGGTGTGGAAACCGAATACATCCGTGGGCTTGGCTCGCTCGAAGGCCGCATGCTGATCCTGGCCGATATCGAGAAGCTGATGAACGTCGACGATCTTGCGGCGCTCGATGCCGCCGCCGGCACCGACTGAATTCCACCGTAACAAGCGGCCCGTTGCGCCCGCGTGAATGCGGTGGCCGGGCCAGGACCCCCAACGCAGTCAGTCACATAGCAATGCGCAACAACCAGCCTGTCACGCAGCGCGAGCATCCGCTTTCGCCGAACGATTACCTGATCTCGCGAACCGACCTCAAGGGCCGGATCACGTTCGCGAACCGGGCGTTCGTCGAAACCAGCGGCTTCTCGACGGCGGAGCTGCTGGGCGCGCCGCACAACCTGGTGCGCCATCCGGACATGCCGCCGGAAGCGTTCGCCGATCTGTGGACGTCGATCCAGGCCGGCAAGTCGTGGGTGGGCATCGTCAAGAACCGCCGCAAGGACGGCGATCACTACTGGGTACAGGCCACGGTGACGGCCACGCGCGTGGACGGCCGCATCATCGGCTACACGTCCGTTCGTTCGATGGCCACGCGCGAGCAGATCGCAGCCGCCGAAGCCGCCTACCGTCGTTTCCGCGAGAACCGCGCGGCCGGTTTGGCCATTCGCGACGGCGCGGTTGTCCGCACCGGCGTGGCCGGTTTCATCGGCCGCCTTACCCATCTCAATCTCAGGCGTCGCATCCTCTGGGCACAGGGAGCCGGGCTTGTCTGGTTTCTGCTGGCGCTGGCTGGCGTGCACTGGATGTCGGCCGATGCCGCCGCGCAACTGTGGCCGTGGCTGTGGGGCGCGTTCGCGCTGGCGGTGGCCTCGTCGCTGGCCTCGGGCGCGCTGCTCGTGGCGCGCGTGGAGCGCCCCGTTGGCGACATGCTCGATTTTGCGCTGCGCATGGGCGCTGGCGACCTGACCACGACGTTCGAGCACAAGGCCGCCGACGAAGTCGGCGCGCTGGCGGGCGCCATGCGCACCATGCAACGCAGCCTGCTGTCGGTGGTGCACGACATCCAGGAAGGCATGACCAGTATTTCCACGGCCACGCATCAGGTGGCGGCGGGCAACAACGACCTGTCGCAACGCACCGAGCAGCAGGCCGCTTCGCTGGAAGAAACCGCGTCGAGCATGGAGCAACTGACCGGCACGGTACGCCAGAACGCCGACAACGCGCGGCAGGCCAGCGGGCTGGCCGCCAATGCGTCGGAAACCGCGCTGCGCGGCGGCGAGGCAGTGGGCCGCGTGGTGCAGACCATGCAGGAGATCAACGAGGCATCGCACAAGATCGTCGACATCATCGGCGTGATCGAGGGCATCGCGTTCCAGACCAACATCCTCGCGCTCAATGCGGCGGTGGAAGCCGCGCGGGCTGGCGAGCAGGGGCGTGGCTTTGCCGTGGTCGCGGGCGAGGTGCGCGGCCTGGCGCAACGTAGCGCGAATGCGGCCAAGGAAATCAAGGGCCTGATCGGCAACACCGTGTCGCGCGTGGAACACGGCGCCGCGCAGGTGGGCGAGGCCGGGGCGACGATGGACGAGATCGTGCAGGCGGTGAAGCGCGTGACGGACATCATGGGCGATATCAGTTCGGCATCGGCGGAACAGAGCGCGGGCATCGAGCAGGTGAACGAGGCGGTGGCGCAGATGGATGAAGGGACGCAGCAGAACGCTGCGTTGGTGGAACAGGCCGCTGCCGCGGCCGGTTCACTGGAAGAACAGGCCGACCGGTTGCGCGAGTCGATCTCCACATTCCGCGTGAGCGCGCAGGCCGAAGTCCGGCCCGCGCGCCCGCGCCAGATGGAGGCGCTGGTGGAGCTGGCCGGCTGAAGTGGGGAGCAGGCCCGAGCCCGTTTGGGCAAGGGCTTCCAGAAAAGGGCCGCGCCGGAAAACGCGGCATCAGGAACGGGGTAGAGCGGCCGTCCACGCAGACGGCAGCGACAACAACCCGGGACGGCACGGTTCGTCCCGGTCATTTCTGACAGAAGAAGGGGGTAGTTCTATGCAGTGGTTCAATCAACTACGCGTTACGACCAGGCTGATCGCCGGCTTCCTGGTTGTATCCGTGATCGGCGCCGTCATCGGCCTGCTGGGCGTGGTCAATATGGGGCGCATGGCGGAATGGACCGGCAAGATCTACAACACCGACCTGCAGGCACTGAAGGCCGTGCAGGACGGCAACATCAACCTGGTCTACGCCAGCCGCGCCCAGATTGCGCTGCTGTCCGCCTCGACGATGGGCGAACGCGCGACCGAGAAGGAAGAAATCCAGAAATCGCTGACGGCGATGGAAGCGCGTGTAAAGAGCGCCAAGGATTCGTTCAGCGCGCCAGAGGGCCAGGCGATGTTCAAGCAGTACGAAGCGCTGGTGCCGTCGTTCCGTGAGCGCATGCTGAAGTACGTGGAACTGGTCAGCAAGCAACCGCTCGATACGTCGCAGTTCGAAAGCACGGTGTTCACGGAGAGCGCCGACCTGCTCAAGGAAAGCCGCGCGCTGGAAGACGTGCTGTTCAAGATGGTCAAGCGCCGCGACGACCGCGCTCGCTCCAACATGGAAGAGTCGACCAGCGTCTACAACAGTTCGCGCGTGCTGATGCTGCTTCTGGTGCTGGGCGGCGTGGTGATCTCCGTGCTGCTGGGCTGGTTCCTGGCACGCCAGCTTTCGCGCCAGCTTGGTGGCGAACCCGGCTATGCCGCGTCGATCGCCGCGCGCATTGCCGACGGCGATTTCTCGGACAAGGTGGACCTGCGCCGTGGAGACGAAACCAGCCTGTTGCACGCGATGAGCCAGATGCAGCACCAGCTGTCCGCAATGGTGCGTGACTTCAAGGAATCCGCCGAGTCCATCGGTACCGCATCGCGCGAGATCGCGGCCGGTAACAACGACCTGTCGCAGCGTACCGAGCAGCAGGCCGCGTCGCTGGAGGAAACGGCGTCGAGCATGGAGGAACTGACCAGCACCGTGCGCCAGAACGCGGACAATGCCCGCCAGGCCAGCGGACTGGCGGCCAACGCATCGGATACGGCTGTGCGCGGCGGCGAAGTGGTGGGCCGCGTGGTCGAAACGATGGGCGAGATCAACGATGCGTCGCGCAAGATCGTCGACATCATCGGCGTGATCGAAGGCATTGCGTTCCAGACCAACATCCTGGCGCTCAACGCGGCGGTGGAAGCCGCGCGTGCCGGCGAGCAGGGCCGCGGCTTTGCCGTGGTGGCCGGTGAGGTGCGCAGCCTGGCGCAGCGCAGTGCCAACGCCGCCAAGGAAATCAAGACGCTGATCGACAACTCCGTGGCGCAGGTGGATACCGGCGCGGCACTGGTCAGCCAGGCCGGCACCACGATGGACGAGATCGTGCAGGCCGTGAAGCGCGTGACCGACATCATGGGCGAAATCAGCGCCGCGTCGGCCGAGCAAAGCTCCGGTATCGAGCAGGTCAACCAGGCCGTTGCGCAGATGGACGAAGTGACGCAGCAGAACGCGGCCCTGGTGGAACAGGCGGCCGCGGCGGCCGGTTCGCTCCAGGACCAGGCTTCGCGCCTGATGGATTCGGTGTCGGGCTTCCGCCTGTCGCCGGACGATGTGTCGGCTGCCCCGGCGCCGATGCTCGCCGCGCCGGCAGCGCCGGCCGTTCGCTCGGTGGTCAAGCCCGCCGCCAAGCCGGCAGTGGCACGCGTGGCCAAGGGTCGCAAGGCAGGCGGCAAGGCAGCCAAGCCGGCGACTGCGCTCGTGGCGGTGGCTGCCGGTGCGGCGGCCGTGGCTGAAGAAGGCGAAGAAGTTGCCGATAGTCACAAGAAGCGCCCCGCTCTGACTTCCGCATCGTCGGCGGGCAGTGCATCCGACAACGGTGACTGGAGCGCCTTCTAACCGTCAATGGGAATGCCCATGACGATGACATAACCGTCGTCAGACAAAGACGGCGCGCCCCGGCAGCAAGGTTGTAAAAGTTGCGCCGGGGCGTTCACTCGTCCGCAGAACATCATGCATACCGAAATCAGTCTGTCCTTGTCGGCCGAAGCCGTGGCACGGCTGCGCGCGGACTTCGATGCGTTTGTAAAAGTTTCCACCGGACTCGATCCGCAGTTCATCCCGCCCGCGTTCGACGACTTCATGCGTGCGCGGCTGATGCAGCAGGATGGTCCGCTGACCGAGCGCGCCGTCATGCGGCTGCTGGCCAGCGGCGAGTACGGCTGGGCCAAGAAGGTCTTCGACAAGCAGCTACCCAACGCGCTGGCCGCGCTGATGCGCGATGCGCAGCGCTTTGGCTTTGCGCTCGCCGTGCAGCCCGACTGGACGCCCCAGCAGCGTGTGGAACACGCACGCGAATGGGCGGCCAACATCCTGTCCGAGGCCGGCGCCGACGCCGCCTTTACCGAGGCGCTGGCCGCGCAGATTTCGGCCTCGGCCGTCGATATCCGCTCGATCGAGGAGCGCATGCGCACCCCTGCATGGCGCATTGCCGACGGCCTGCGTCAGCGCGCGTACGACGTCATGTACGCATTGCAGACCGAGCAGAGCGAGGCGCTGGGCCGCAGCAAGGTGGGCGAGCTGCGGGCGCTGCTGGGGCTCGCGCTCGAATACGGTTCGGTGAGCGCCGAAGAGGCAGCGCGCGTGCTGGAGCAGGTGGAACGCGCGCGTCCGCATCTGTTCCGCGAAGCGCCCGACGATGTATTCGCTCGCCTGGCAGCATGGTTGCGCCGCGTCTTTAACCAAGGTGCGCTCGCGCGTCAATAGTGGAAATCGGCAACCCCTTTTCGTGATCGGCGTGTACACGCCCGGAAAGGCATATCCGTTCAGTACGCGAACTGTTACAGCTTTGATGAAAATCAGAAGTCAGTCGCATTCGCTGTTACAAATTTCGCCGCCCATGTCTTTTCCTTGCGACATTCCCCAATCCCCAACGTAAGTAGGGATTGGCATTGTGGGCGGATTGCCGATATAAACGTAACAGTTTCACTTACACTCTGTAACATCTGTAACGTTTCGGGGTGAGGGTGTAACCGGGCGAAGTTCCTTTCGTAGTACGTCGTACCCACTCGAACACGCACCAAACGATCTGGTCGCCGGCAGGAGTTCCATGCCGGTAAGCGCCGGACAAGCGGTCGAGGGGTTTTTTGGTAGCGGGGAAAAATTGGAAAGCAGTGAAGTTCTCCAGGAGATCAGGGAGGTCAATCTTGCCTATCTCCTGCTCGCGCAACGACTCGTGCGCGAAAACCAGGTGGAAGCCATGTTCAGGCTTGGTGTCAGCAAGGAAATCGCTGAGATCCTTGCCAAGCTGACCTCGGCGCAACTCGTCAAGCTGGCAGCATCGAATATGGTGCTGTGCCGTTTCCGCTTCGACGATCACGCGTTGCTGTCCACCCTCACCCACACGGCCAAGAGCCATGATATGCAGCAGATCCACGCTGCTATCCTGCTGGCCCGGCAACCTGTGGAGTCGCTCAATTGACCGCGCTCCTTCAGGCCCAGCCGGCCCGCAGCTTTACGGCCACTCCCGTTCCCAACCGCAAGAGCGTCCTGCAGGATGCCAACCAGACCCAGCTTGCCATCGAGCTGATCGGCCTGGGTGCGCGTCTGCAGGTGCTTGAAGCCGAGACCACGCTCTCGCGCGACCGGTTGATCCGCCTCTACAAGGAGCTGCGGGGCGCATCGCCGCCCAAGGGCATGCTCCCGTTCTCGACAGACTGGTTCACGACCTGGCTGCCGAATATCCATTCGTCGCTGTTCTTCTCGGCGTACCAGTTCATGGTGCAGGAAGGCGAGACGTCGGGCATTCGTGCCGTAGTGGCCGCTTACCGTCTGTACCTCGAGCACGTTTCGCTGCTTGGCGGCGAAATCGTCTTAAGTTTCACCCGTGCCTGGACGTTAGTACGGTTTTTCGAGAGCAACATGCTGCAGCTTTCCACGTGCACCTGTTGCGGCGGTCAGTTCGTGACGCATGCCTATGAGCCGCACGCGAACTTCGTCTGCAGCCTGTGCCGTCCGCCTTCGCGCGCCGGAAAGGTGAAGAAGCTCTCGAAGGACGCCGCATCCGCGCAGACTGAAGCCTGATTCATCGGGCCTGACGTCCGCGTGGCAGGTGGGCCCCGGTACCGGCGGGCGGTGACCCCGCTCGTCCGCACCGGATGCCCTGTGCGTGCCTGACGCGTGTTTTTCAGACGGGGATCCGATCGTGCTAGTAGTTCTTGGCTATGTCGTCGTAGTCGTGGCGGTGCTGGGTGGTTACGCCCTCACCGGCGGCCATATGGGCGCGCTGTATCAACCGGCGGAGCTCATCATCATCGGCGGTGCCGCCATTGGCGCATTCATCAGCTCCAACAGCGGCAAGGCCATCAAGGCCACGATGAAAGCCATGCCCTCGCTGCTGCAGGGCTCCAAGTACAAGAAGGAACTGTACCTGGACGTGATGGCGCTGCTGTACGTGCTGCTGTCCAAGGCGCGCCGCGAGGGCATCCTGTTCCTCGAAAAGGAAATTGCCGATCCCGCATCGAGCAGTGTTTTCAGTCAGTACCCGCGCATCCTGGCCGACGCCAAGATGATGGAGTTCCTGACCGACTACCTGCGCATGATGGTCAACGGCAACATGAACGCCTTCGAGATCGAAGCGCTCATGGACCACGAAATCGAAACGTTCCGCCACGAAGCCGAGATTCCGGCTCACGCACTGTCGCGTGTTGGCGACGGCCTGCCCGCCTTCGGCATCGTGGCCGCGGTGATGGGCGTGGTGCATGCACTGGCCTCGGCAGACCTGCCGCCGGCGGAACTGGGCGCCCTGATCGCCCACGCGATGGTGGGTACGTTCCTGGGCATTCTGCTGGCCTACGGTTTTGTGTCGCCGCTGGCGTCGCGTGTCGAACACCAGGTGTCCGAGAGCATCAAGATGTACGAATGCATCAAGGTCACGCTGCTGGCTTCCCTCAACGGCTATGCACCGCTGGTGGCGGTGGAATTCGGCCGCAAGGTGCTGTACTCCACGGTACGTCCGTCGTTCCTTGAGCTCGACGACCACGTCCGCGAAGTCAAGAGTCTGACCTGACGGGAGAGCAGCCATGAGCAGCGCCCAGGACCTGCGTCCGATCGTCATCAAGAAGGCGAAGTCGCACGCCAAGCCGCACGGCAACCATAGCTGGAAAATCGCCTACGCCGACTTCATGACGGCCATGATGGCGCTCTTCCTGGTGCTGTGGCTGCTGAGCTCGTCTTCGCCGAAGACGCTCGTCGGCGTGGCCGAGTATTTCAAGACACCGCTGAAAGTGGCCATTGCCGGTGGCGACAAGAGCAGCTTGTCGAAGAGCGTGATCCCCGGCGGCGGCAAGGACCCGATGGCCAAGGACGGCGAGGTCATGAAGGCCCTGACCAACGATCCGTCCGACGCGCAGCGCCGCCGCGACCAGATGGACAGCGAGCGCCTGCGCGCCCTGAAGGGCCGCCTCGAACAGATCATCGAAAACAACCCGACGCTGCGGCAGTTCCGTCCGCAGCTGCTGCTGGACATCACCAGCGAAGGTCTGCGCATCCAGATCCTCGATACGCAGAATCGCCCGATGTTCCGTACCGGCAGTGCAGCGGTGGAGCCGTACATGCGTGCCATCCTGCGTGAGATCGGTCCGGTGCTGAACGAGATGCCGAACAAGGTGAGCCTGTCCGGCCATACGGACTCGGCCACCTACATGATGGGTGAGCGCGCGTACAGCAACTGGGAACTGTCGGCGGACCGCGCGAACGCATCGCGCCAGGAACTGATCGCCGGCGGTATGCAGGAAGGCAAGGTGCTGCGCGTGCTGGGTCTGGCGGACACCATGCCGCTCGAAAAGAACGATCCGCTGGCGGCCACAAACCGCCGCATCAGCATCGTGGTACTGAACAAGCGTGCGCAGGCCCAGTTCGAATCAGAGAACGCCAGCGCGGCCGATGTGCAGGTGCAGGCCCAGAAGGGTCGCATGGCCGAGGAAATGCAGGCACAGGTGGAAGCCGCTTCGGGCGCGGCTGCGGCAAAACCCGCCAGCGCGCCCAAGGGCAGGTAGGAACAGAGGGTGCGCCACCGCGGTGGGCGGCGCGTCTTCCCAGCAATCTAGCGAGCCAGGACGATCATGTCTGTCGATATCGATATCACGCAGTTCTACCAGACCTTCTTCGAAGAGGCAGAGGAACTGCTCGTAGAAATGGAGCAGCTGCTGCTCGAGGTGGACATCGAGTCCCCCGATGCCGAGGCGCTTAACGCCATCTTTCGTGCCGCGCACTCCATCAAGGGTGGTGCCGCCACGTTCGGTTTCACGGCCCTGACCGAAACCACGCACATCTTTGAGAACCTGCTCGACCGCACGCGTCGGCGGGAACTGGCCCTTACGCGGGTCATCATCGACACCTTTCTGGAAACCAAGGACGTGTTGCAAGACCAGCTCAACGCCTATCGCAACGGCACCGAACCCGATCCGGAAACGTTTAAGCGCATTTGCGCCGTCCTGCAGCAACTGGCACAGGAAGCCGGTGGCGATGCGGGCCACGCTCCGGCCCCCGCACCTGCCCCGGTGGCAGCCCCCGCGCCGGCACCGGCCGCGGCGGGTGGCAACCTGAAGGTCCGTCTGATCAAGGTGTCGCCGGCGGACCAGGCGCTGCTGCGTGAAGAGCTGGCCAATCTCGGTGAGATCACCGGCCAGGAAGAGGCTGACGGCGATCTGACCATCTGGCTGAACAGCCAGTGCGGCACCGACGACATCATCGCGGTCTGCTGCTTCGTGATCGACGAAAAGCAGATCGTCGTGGAAGCCGTGGCCGCCGGCGAAGCGCCTGCCGCCGTTGCCGCGGCACCCGCGCCAGCTCCGGCACCCGTGGCCGCACCCGCGCCTGCCGCAGCACCGGCTGCAAAGGACAAGGAGAAGGAAAAGGCCAAGCCTGCCGCCGCAGCAGCAGCGCATGCCCCCGATTCCGGCTCGATCCGCGTGCCGACCGAAAAGGTCGACCAGATCATCAACCTCGTTGGCGAACTGGTGATTACCCAGTCGATGCTCGCGCAGACCGCGTCCTCGCTGGACCCGGTACTGTTCGACCGCCTGTTCTCCGGCATGGGCCAGCTCGAACGTAACGCCCGTGACCTGCAGGAAGCGGTGATGTCGATCCGCATGATGCCGATGGACTACGTGTTCTCGCGCTTCCCGCGCCTGGTACGCGACCTGGCCAGCAAGCTCGGCAAGCAGATCGATCTGGTGACGTTCGGTAAGGCAACCGAACTCGACAAGAGCCTGATCGAACGCATCATCGACCCGCTGACGCACCTGGTGCGCAACAGTCTGGACCACGGCATCGAAACGCCCGAGAAGCGCGTTGACGCCGGCAAGGAGCCGACCGGCCAGCTGATCCTGTCCGCACAGCATGCGGGCGGCAATATCGTCATCGAAGTCAGCGACGACGGTGGCGGCCTGAATCGCGACCGCATCCTGGCCAAGGCGATGCAGAACAACCTGCCGGGTGTGTCGGAGAGCATGCCCGACGACGAAGTCTGGCAATTGATTTTCGCGCCGGGCTTCTCTACTGCCGAAGTCGTGACCGACGTGTCGGGACGCGGCGTCGGCATGGACGTGGTCAAGCGGAACATCCAGGAAATGGGTGGTCACGTCGAGATCAGTTCGCGCCAGGGCCTGGGCACCACCACGCGCATCGTGCTGCCGCTGACGCTGGCCATTCTCGATGGCATGTCGGTACGCACCGGCGAAGAGACCTTCATCCTGCCGCTGAACTGCGTGATGGAGTCCCTGCAGCCGAAGGCCGATGACGTGCATACCGCCGCCAACGGCGAGCGCGTGATGAACGTGCGTGGCGAGTACCTGCCGCTGCTGGAACTGCACAAGGTGTTCAACGTCGCCAACGCCGTGCAGGAGCCGACGCAAGGCATCGCCGTGATTCTGTCCGCCGAGGGCAAGCGTTTTGCGCTGCTGGTGGATCAGCTGATCGGCCAGCACCAGGTGGTGCTCAAGAACCTGGAAACCAACTATCGCAAGGTGCCATGCATTTCGGCCGCGACGATCCTGGGCGACGGCAGCGTCGCGCTGATCGTGGACGTAGCCGCGCTGCAGCGCACCGGCGTGCGCCGCCAGGACATGGCGATTGCACTGTAATTGACAGCAAGGAGAACAGACATGGCCGGCATCGGACACATCGATACCCAGGGCAGCGAAGCCTCTGGCCAGGAATACCTGGTCTTCACGCTGGGCACCGAGGAATATGGCATCGACATCCTGAAGGTGCAGGAGATCCGCAGCTACGAAACGGTGACCCGCATTGCCAACGCGCCCGATTTCATCAAGGGTGTGACGAATCTGCGCGGCGTGATCGTGCCGATCGTGGACCTGCGTCTGAAGTTCGACCTGGCCAACGTGCGCTATGACCACCAGACCGTGGTGATCATCCTGAACGTGGCGGGCCGCGTGGTCGGCATCGTCGTCGACGGCGTCTCGGACGTGCTCACGTTGACCGGTGATGATATCAAGGCGGCGCCGGAGTTCGGCGTATCGGTATCCAACGAACACCTGACCGGTCTCGGTTCGGTGGATGGCCGGATGCTGATCCTGATCGATATCGAACGCATGATGACCAGCTCCGAAATGGAGTTGATCGAAGCCGAGCTCGCCTGAGAGCGCGCCGGTTCGCCCCCAACAGCTTGTACCGCCGTGCATCGGCAAACCTGACGAAATACACTCATGACGCCGCTCCGTTCTTCCTCCAGCGCCACCGGGAAGCCAGGCGCGGCCGCCAGTGCCGCCGCGCCGGTACTGGCGCCGCTGCGCGACGACATGCGTGACTTCCTGCTGACCGAGCGCGACTTTGAAAAGATCCGCGTGCTGATTCACAAGCGCGCGGGCATTTCCCTTGGCAGTCACAAGCGCGAGATGGTGTACAGCCGTCTTGCACGTCGCCTGCGCTCGCTGCAGCTTAGCGACTTCGGCACGTACCTGGAACTGCTCGAAGCGGACGAACGGTCCGACGAGTGGGAGTACTTCACCAACGCGCTGACGACCAACCTCACGTCATTCTTCCGTGAGGCGCATCACTTTCCGTTGCTGGCCGAGCATGCCAAGAAGGTGGGCCGGCCCTACAGCGTATGGTGCGCGGCGGCGTCGACCGGCGAAGAGCCGTATTCGATCGCGATCACACTGGCGCAAGCGCTCGGCGACCGCGCCGGCACCGTGCTGGCCACCGACATCGACACGCAGGTCCTGGCCAAGGCACGCGCCGGCGTCTACACGTCGGAGCAGGTGGCACGCCTGCAGCAGGACCAGCTCAAGCGCTTCTTCCTGAAGGGCACCGGCGCGCGCGCCGGATCGGTCAAGGTCAAGCCGGAACTGGCATCGACCATCACGTTCGAGCCGCTGAACCTGCTGGCGCCGGACTGGGGCATTCGCGAGAAGTTCGACGCGATCTTCTGCCGCAACGTGATGATCTATTTCGACAAACCAACCCAGGGCCGCATCCTGGAGCGGTTTGCCCCGTTGCTGAAGCCGCATGGCCTGCTGTTCGCCGGGCATTCGGAGAACTTCTCGTATGTCTCGCGCGCGTTCCAGCTGCGCGGGCAGACCGTATATGAACTGGCGGGCAAGGGCGGAGGTGCATGATGCGCGGCACGCCCCAGATTCCCGAGGCCATCGCCACGCGAAAGTACTTCGATCGCGAGTTCGGCAAGCAGGCCATCAAGCTGCTGCCCAACGAATACTACGTGACCGGTGACGACGTGGTGCTTACCACGGTGCTCGGTTCGTGCGTGGCGGCGTGCATCCGCGACGAAATCGCGGGTGTGGGCGGCATGAATCATTTCATGCTGCCCGACGACGAAAACGCCGGGCCTGACCGCCTGTTGTCGGCGTCGATGCGCTATGGCTGCTATGCGCTGGAAGTGCTGATCAACGAGCTGCTGAAGATGGGTGCGCGGCGCGAGCGGCTGGAAGCCAAGGTTTTCGGCGGCGGCGCGGTGCTGGCGAACATGACGACCCTCAATATTGGGGACCGGAATGCCGATTTCGTACTGAAGTACCTGCGCACCGAAGAGATCCGCGTGGCCGCACAGGACCTGCGCGGTCCGCACGCACGGCGCGTCAGTTACTTCCCGCAGACGGGCCTGGTGCTGGTGCGCCGCCTGACGCGCCAGGACGATACGGTTGGCGTGGAACGCGAGGAGCGTGCCCTGGCACGCGCGCTGTCCACATCCACAAAGGCGCCCACTCGTGGCGCCGTGGAATTGTTTACGCGGCAGGCAACGGCCAAGACGCCGACCTGAAACTGAAGACGTAGAGACGAATATGACCGCCGCGAAGATCAAGGTGTTGTGCGTGGATGATTCCGCGCTGATCCGCAGCCTGATGACGGAGATCATCAACAGCCAGCCCGATATGGAGGTGGTGGGTACCGCCCCCGATCCGCTGGTGGCGCGTGACATGATCAAGCGCCTGAACCCGGACGTGCTGACGCTGGACGTGGAAATGCCACGCATGGACGGACTCGATTTCCTCGAGCGCCTGATGCGTCTGCGGCCGATGCCGGTGCTGATGGTGTCGTCGCTGACCGAGCGCGGCTCCGAAATCACGATGCGCGCGCTAGAACTGGGCGCCGTCGATTTCGTGACCAAGCCCAAGCTCGGCATCCGCGAAGGGCTGATCGAGTACACCGACACGATTGCCGACAAGCTGCGTGCCGCGTCGCGCGCGCGTGTGCGCGCACGCACCGAAGGGGCCGCGGGTGCGGCACCGGCCGCGCCGATCCTGCGCGCGCCGCTGCTGTCGACGGAAAAGCTGATCATCGTCGGCGCATCGACGGGCGGAACCGAAGCCATCAAGGAATTCCTGATGCCGCTGCCGCCGGACTCGCCGGCGGTCATGATCGTGCAGCACATGCCGGCCGGTTTCACGAAGTCGTTTGCCCAGCGCCTGAACGGCCTGTGCCGCATCACCGTCAAGGAAGCGGAGCATGGCGAGCGCGTACTGCCCGGCTATGCGTATATCGCGCCGGGCGACTCGCATCTGCTGCTTGCGCGTAGCGGTGCCAACTACGTGGCACACCTGTCGCAGGAAGCGCCGGTCAATCGTCACCGTCCGTCGGTGGACGTGCTGTTCGACTCCGCCGCGATTCACGGCGGCAAGAACGTGACGGGCGTGATCCTGACCGGCATGGGCAAGGATGGTGCCCGCGGCATGCTGCGCATGCGGGAAGCCGGATCGTACAACCTGGCGCAGGACGAACAGTCCTGCATCGTGTTTGGCATGCCGAAGGAGGCTATCGCCACTGGCGGCGTGCATGAAGTGGTGCCCCTGCATCAGATGAGCCAGCGCGTCATGGCGCACCTGGCGACGTTTGGCGCGCGGGCGCAGCGCGTGTAGTCCTGGATCGCGCGCGAGAGAGGTCAGATCAGCAACATCAACCGGATGGCACCGTCATCCGCAACCGTTTTGGAGCCGTATAGTGGACAAGAACATCAAGATCCTCGTGGTCGACGACTTCCCGACCATGCGTCGGATTATTCGTAACCTGCTCAAGGAGCTCGGGTTCACCAACGTCGAGGAGGCCGAAGACGGCGCCGCCGGCCTGGAAAAGGCCAAGGACGGCAGCTTCCAGTTCGTGGTATCGGACTGGAACATGCCGAACATGGACGGCCTGACCATGCTGCAGTCGATCCGCGCGATCCCCGAGATCGCCAAGACGCCGGTGCTGATGGTGACCGCCGAGGCGAAGAAGGAGAACATCATTGCCGCAGCGCAGGCAGGCGCCAATGGCTATGTGGTCAAGCCCTTCACCGCCGCAACGCTGGACGAAAAGATCACCAAGATCTTCGAGAAGCTGGGTCAATAAGAAGAGGCACGCGACATGTCGACGACTCCGACTTTCAGCCAAGAATCGGCCGAGCAGATCATCCATCGCATCGGCAACCTGACGCGAATGCTGCGCGACAACATGCGGGAGCTGGGGCTCGACAAGGAAATCGAGAAAGCCGCCCTGGCCATTCCCGATGCGCGCGACCGCCTCAACTACATCGCCGCCATGACCGAGCAGGCGGCCGAGCGCACGCTCACCGCCGTGGAACTGGCGCAGCCGCTGCAGGAAAACCTCGAAAGCAAGGCCACCGCGCTGGACAAGCGTTGGGACGAGTGGTTCGCGCAACCGGTGGAGCTGGGCGATGCCCGCGCACTGGTGCTGGACACGCGCGAATTCCTGACCGAAGTCCCGCAAAAGGCCAAGGCCACCGGCAGCCATCTGCTCGAGATCATGATGGCTCAGGACTTCCAGGACCTGACCGGCCAGGTGATCAAGAAGATGATGGACATGATCCGCACCCTGGAGCAGGAGTTGCTGCAGGTGCTGATCGACAACGTCCCGGCCGAACGCCGCGTTGAAGCGCCCTCGCTGATGAACGGTCCGCAGATCAACCCCGAAGGCAAGGCCGACGTGGTGTCAGACCAATCGCAGGTGGACGACCTGCTGGCCAGCCTGGGCTTCTGATCCCGGCTCATGGGACGGGCCGGCGACCCGCGCCGTCCGTCCCAGGGCCGCTTTTGCGGCCTTTCGTGCATGTTGCGGCGCATTCGCTGGCACAATCGTGGTCGACCACGGTTTTCCCCCACTGCCAGAGGATCGCCCCCATGCATGTCCGCCGTACCGTAGTTGCCGCCTCCGCCGCCGCCGTTGTTACGGCTGGTACCGTATTTGCCGGCATGGCAAATGCCCAGACACTGCCCGTCCCGCAAGTCTCCCCCAACGTCGAAAACGCTTACGCCAAGCTTGAGGCCGCACCGGTCTACCAGAAGCTGATGGCCGACGTGCGCGCCGACGATGCTCGCGCGCTGACCGAACTCAAGACGATGACCGAGATCCCCGCGCCACCGTTCAAGGAAAAGGCGCGCGCGGAGTATTTCGTCGCGCGCCTCAAGGCGTTGGGGCTGACCGATGCGCACATCGACGCCGAAGGCAATGCGATCGGCATCCGCAAGGGCACCGGCAACGGTCCCAGGCTGCTGATTTCGGCGCACCTGGACACCGTCTTTCCGGAAGGCACCGACGTCACGGTGAAGTCGCGCGACGGCAAGCTCTACGCGCCCGGCATTGGCGACGATACGCGCGGTCTGGCCGTATTGCTTTCGTGGCTCAAGGTACTGAACGAAAACAAGGTGCGCACGGTTGGCGACCTGGTCTTCGTCGGCAACGTAGGCGAGGAGGAACTGGGCAACCTGCGCGGCATGAAGGCGGTGTTCCGCGACCATCCCGATATCGACGGCATGGTCGGCATCGAGCCGGGCACCGGCGACCGCGTGCTGACGCAGGGCACCGGCAGCCATCGCTATGAAGTCACGTTCAAGGGACCGGGCGGGCATAGCTTTGGGGCATTCGGCCTGCCCAGCGCGATCCAGGCAATGGGCCGCGCGGTCGGCAAGATCAGTGACGTGCGTACCCCGACCGATCCCAAGACCACCTTTACCGTGGGCACGGTCGGCGGCGGCACATCGGTAAACGCCATTGCCGGCGACGCCCGCATGGCCATCGACATCCGGTCCAACGGCACACCGTCGCTGCTGGAAACCGAAAAACACATCATGGATGCGATTGCCGCGGGCGTTGCGGAAGAGAATGCGCGCTGGAAGCCGGCCAAGGGCCAGGAGATCTCGTTCCAGACGCGGATGATCGGCGACCGGCCTGCCGGCCAGACGCCGACCGATTCGGTCATCGTGCAATCGGCTGTTCGCGTGATCAAGACCCACAGCAAGGAAGCGCCTTCGCTGCGAGGCGGCAGCACCGATGCCAACGTGCCGATGTCGTTGGGTATTCCGGCCATCATCATCGGCAGCGGCGGCAAGTCGGGCGGATCGCATTCGCGCGACGAGTGGTTCGACCCCACCAATGCCTACGAAGGCGCGCAATGGGGCCTGACCACGGTACTGGGCCTGGTGGGCGTGGACGGCGTGGGTGAGCCTTTGCTCGTGCAACGTCCGGCAAAGGCAGCCGTCACGCGCTGACGTCAATCACGCGCTGAGCGCGAAGCCCCGGTCGAATGTGGCGGCCACATCCAGACGCTGTTTCAGCAGTCCCGCCTTCAGGTAGAAGTCCGCGGTCTGCTGCTGGATGGCCACCAGTTCCGCGTCAATTGGCTGCCACTGTGTGCGGCGGCGTTCGAACTGCAGCCGCGCGGCTTCCGGTGGAATGCCAATGATCCGCGCCAGTGCGGCCGAGAACTCGGGCACGTGCTGGTACGACCAGACCTGCGCGCGGACCACGCGCTGCAGGAAGTCGGCCAGCACGGCGCGCTTGGATGCCAGCGCCGATTCGGTGGCAGCCAGATAGCTCAGGCCCGACCACAATCCACGGCCGCTCACCAGCACGCGCGCATGGCCGCTGGTTTCGGCCATCGCCGTGTAGGGTTCCCACGTTGCCCACGCGTCGACCGATCCATTGGTGAGCGCGAGCTTGGCATCGGCGGGCGGCAGAAAGCGGATGTCGGCGTCTTCGGGCTTGAGGCCCACCGAAGCCAGCGCCTTTAGCGTGACGAAGTGGCCGATCGACCCACGATTGGTGCCAATGCGCTTGCCCTTCAGATCGGCGGCTGTCTTCAGCGGCGAATCGGGCCGTACCAGCACGGCAGTGCCATAAGGGTCGGAGCGGTTAGCGCCGATCAAGCGGATGCGCGTGCCTGCGGCCAGCGCAAAGATGGCGGGCGCGTCGCCGATTGGGCCACTGTCGACGGCACCGGCGTTGAGCGCCTCGGCCAGCGGTGCGGCAGCCGGGAATTCGGTCCACTGGATGTCATAGGCCAGCCCCTTGAGTGCATCGGCCGATTCCAGCAGCGCGCGCAGGCCGCCTTTCTGATCGCCCGCCTTCAATACCGGACGAGACTGGGCCTGCGCGGCAGGCAGCATGGTGAGCATGGCGCCGGCATTGGCGGCATGCAGGATCTGGCGGCGGGTAATAGGCATGCGGAGGGACGAAAGCGAGTGGCCAAAGACCTGACCGTACGCGTGCGCGCCCTCAAGACCAACGAATGTTTTCGCGGTTTCTTATGAAGCGCATGGAGGCGGTTGCGGCTGCCGCCGTCTCCATGCCGCTGCCACGTTTGCCGTGACTACGTGCGCGGGGCCGGCGCGTTCTGCGCGAAAGCGGGAATGTCGTGCAGGCGCGCGACGATCTCCGCGATGTTCGGCCAGCGCTGCTGCACATCGAAACCCATGCGCGCCGCGCTGATGGTCTGGGGGAACAGATAGATATCGGCCACGGTCGGGGTGTCGCCCACCACGTACGGTCCCGTGCGGCGCGCGGCCAGGCGCTCTTCCACGGCGCCAAGCCCGACGTCGACCCAGTGACGAACCCAGGCGGTAACCCCGTCGGCATCCATGCCGGGGATCTGCGTCAGCCGCGATGCCACGCGCGGTGGCAGCAGTGCGTGAATCTCGCTGGCGATCGACAGCGCTATGGCGCGGGCAAATGCGCGGTCCTCGGGGTCTGCCGGCAGCAGGGGCGGCGTGCGGAACCGTTCGTCCAGGTATTCGATGATGGCCAGGGACTGCGTGATCAGTTCGCCGGTGTCCGTTTCCAGCGCAGGTACCAGACCCTGCGGATTGATCGCACGGAATGCCGGCTGGCGTGATTCGGCCGCCTCGCCAAAAATCGTCACGGGGTGGATGTCGACGGCAAGGCCCTTGATGGCCAGCGCAATGCGCACACGTGATGTGGCCGATGACACTTCGTTGGCGTACAGCTTCATGATGCTCCTCCAGGGGTACCGGTTTCGAGTCTGTCGGGAAGTGCACAGCCTGAGCGTCGGGCGTATCGGCTTTGTGTCGCACGGCAGGTGCCACGGTATGCGTCTGTCTCTGCGCGCTGGCCAGATACATTGCGAAACAAAGTCCGCCGGCGCAGTTGCGTTGCCGGCGCCCTTGCGCTTCAATGGGCGCCTTGAGAGCCTGCCAACCTGCCGATATTCATCATGGATCAGACCCCCGACACCCCGTCGCGCCCCGCACTGCGCACACTCACGCCGCTGGAAGCGCGCGTGGTGGCCGTGTTGCTGGAGAAGCAGTACACCGTTCCGGACACCTACCCGCTGTCGCTCAATGCGCTGGCCTCCGGCTGCAACCAGAAGACCGCGCGCGCCCCCGTGATGAGCGTGACCGAAGACGAGATCCTGACGGCGATCGACGGCCTGAAATCGCTGAGCCTGGTGTTTGAAGGCAGCAGTAGCCGCGTGCCGCGTTTCGAGCAGAACCTGGGCAAGGTGCTGGCCGTGCCGAGCCAGTCGGCCGCGCTGCTGTCCACGCTGATGCTGCGCGGCCCGCAGACGGCAGCCGAACTGCGCCTGAACACCGCACGCCTGCATGCCTTTGCCGATATTTCTTCGGTCGAGGCCTTCCTGGACGAACTGGTCGAGCGTTCACCGGCACTGGTCGCCAAGTTGTCACGCGCGCCGGGCGAGCGCGAGCACCGCTGGATGCACCTGCTCTGCGGCGAGGTTGCGGTCGCTGAGTCCGTGCCATCGGCGCGCACTGTTGGCGAGTCGGCCGCGTCGCCATCGGAGTTCGAAGCGCTGCGAATCAGCCACCGTGAACTGGAAGAAAAGGTGGCACGGCTGCAGGCGCTAGTCGTGGAAATGGCCGGGCAGCTCGGCATCGAGATCGGGCCGGACAAGCTCGATGGGAACGCTTGATGAGACGAATCTGAAAGCGCGTCACAAGGTGTATCCGACGGGGCCGTGACGCACGTCGCGGTGCTAACCTGCTTTGCGTGTTCAAGCAAAGGAGGTTAGCGATGGAGATGAGGCATCCCGATTCCACAAACGTCTGGATACCGGGCGCAGGTATCGATCCTGCTCTGCAGCGCGTGGTCGAGAGTGCGCAAGAGTCGTTGCAGGCCCGTCACCGTCGCCAGCGTGCCGAGGAAGCCAGTGCGCTGATTCAACGCTGGAAGGCGGAAGGCATCTATCCATTAGAAGGCATTGCCGAAGACGCCATCGAGATCGCGTGCCGCGAGCGCTTCGACATTTGCGCGCTGGGTATCCACGAGCATCTGGAGGCCTTTCCCACGGGGGGACACCAGGACCGCCGTTTTACCCTCGGCATGCTCAAGGCGGCGCTGGAGGGAAGCCCCTCCACCTTGAAGCGCTTGCTTACCGAAGTCCTCAACCTGCCGGCGCGCAAGGCTGAGGAGCTGCACGGTCTGCTTCAACTTACCTCTTTGGCATCGGTGATCGAATGCAGCTAG
Organism: Cupriavidus sp. 291-E7; assembly: GCF_057798835.1. NCBI lineage: Bacteria > Pseudomonadati > Pseudomonadota > Betaproteobacteria > Burkholderiales > Burkholderiaceae > Cupriavidus > Cupriavidus sp. 291-E7. The sequence goes on along the minus strand of NZ_JBYOJV010000006.1, from coordinate 274,155 downwards.
CTGGTGAGGGAGCGGCTGTGCTTCCTCGCCGGCCTGGAGGAATTGCTCTTCGACATTGGCAGCAAGCAGGCAGTGAAAGAGCGCGCTCAATTGAACCGGATGCTTGTCAACGAGACCTGGATCTTCGGCGAGGAATTCTAGCTTTTCAGCAGTGACCCACGGTTTTGCGGAAGCACCTGGGAATGCTCGACGTCGCCGAACATTTGCCTGAAACCCTCTGCGCCGGGCTTCGTGCGTGACTCAGGTAATTAACAACTAGCAACTTTAAGTTGTGAGTGGATCAATATACATCGCCATTGTTTGTGAACGACTGCCTGCCTACCATGTGTCTCAACGGTGCCGCTGCCAGGCTACACAAGGGAAAGACGGCTCCGGAACGCTAATCCAATCCCGATATTCCAGGAGTCAGTCATGTCCCAATCGATCCAGTCACAAGGCAAGGTTTGGTTTGTTACCGGCGCTTCGCGTGGCTTCGGCACGCTGATCGTGCGCGCAGCCCTGCAGCGCGGCGATCGTGTCATTGCCACGGCACGGAACCCGCAACAGGTGACCGAAGTCTTCGGCGAGCAGCCGAACCTGCTGGCGGTCAAGCTCGATGTCACCCGCGAGGAAGACGCCGTCGAGGCAGTGCGTCAGGGCGTTGAACGCTTCGGCCGTATCGATGTGCTGGTCAACAACGCCGGCTTTGGCATCCTCGGCGCGGTCGAAGAAACGGCGGTAGACGAAGCAAAGGCTAACTTCGACACCAATGTGTTCGGGCTGCTGGCGGTCTCGCGTGCCGTGCTGCCGCAGATGCGCCGCCAGCGCAGCGGCCATGTCATCAATATCTCGTCGCTGGGCGGATACTCGGCTTACTACGGCTGGGGCGTCTACGGCGCGTCGAAGTTCGCGGTCGAAGGGCTGACCGAAGCCATGTCGCAGGAATTGACGCCGCTGGGCATCCACGTGACGGTCGTCGAGCCGGGCTTCTTCCGCACGGACTTCCTCAATGACAATTCGCTGGTGTCGACGAAAGCCATCATCGATGACTACGCCGAAACGGTTGGCCAGATGCGCGTCTTTGCGAAGGGCGCCAACCACGCGCAGCCCGGCGATCCGCGCAAGCTGGCCGCGGCGATCCTGCGCCTGGCCGACAGCGAACAGCCGCCGGTGCGCCTGCCGCTCGGCTCGGACGCCGTCGCCCGCATCGAGACCAAGCACAAGTCCGTGGAAGCGGAACTGGCAGCCTGGCGCGAGCTGGCGATGTCGACCGACCATGACGACGTAGTGCGATCGTAGTGCGATAAGCGAGTGTTCGCTCTCCCTTTCTGGCCTGTGCCGACCGGCCAGGCCGGAAAGGGGCGTGCCAGGGAGTGGAATCCACGTCCAAAACGTGACATCATGCGCCCCGATCCCGTCTGAACTGGGCGAGATCGGCACAATTTCGGGATCTAACCCTAAAGATCACCACCCCTGGGCCGTTATTCCCGCTGCCCCCCTCATTCCTGAAACAGGCACCTGTTTCCCCGCCTTTTCCTCCCAATGCCGTGACGCCCGGGATTTGATAATCCTCGGTGACGAAGTGCCGCCCGCGTGCTTCGCATTGGAGCATTCATGTCCGAGGAAAGCGATCTCGAGAAAACCGAACCCGCCTCACCCCGGCGCCTTGAAAAGGCGCGCGAGGAGGGGCAGGTGGTGCGTTCGCGCGAGCTCGGCGCGTTCGTGATGCTCATGACCGGTGTGTTCGGCCTTTGGTTCATGGGCGGCACGCTGGGTCGCAAACTCAATGCGGTCATGCAAACCAGCCTGGCGTTCGAGCCGGCCACGGCATTCGACACCAACCGCATGCTGTCGCAGTTCGGCATGGCGATCTGGGACAGCCTGCTGGCATTTTTTCCGCTGCTGCTGCTGTTCGGCGTGGCGGCGCTGTTGGCGCCGCTGGCCCTCGGAGGCTGGAGCTTTTCGACCAAGTCGTTCGCGCCGAACTTCTCGCGCCTGTCGCCGACGCAGGGCCTTGGCCGCATGTTCTCGTCGCATTCGCTGGTGGAGCTGGTCAAGGCCATTGCCAAGTCCTTGCTGGTCGGCTGCGTGGGCGCATGGATGCTGTGGCGCAAGTTGCCCGAGGCCATCGCATTGATGAACGCGCCGGTCCAGGAAGCGTTGCTGCACCTGATGGAAATGGTGCTCTACGTCTGCGGCATGGTGGCCGGATCGTTGCTGCTGGTGGCGGTCATCGATGCCCCGTGGCAGCTCTGGACGTACTACAAGAAGCTCCGCATGACCAAGGAAGAGGTCAAGCAGGAGATGAAGGAAACCGATGGCGACCCGCACATCAAGGCCCGCATCCGTCAGCAGCAACGGGCCATCGCGCGGCGCCGGATGATGTCCGAAGTGCCCAAGGCGGACGTGGTGGTGACCAACCCCACCCACTTTGCCGTGGCACTGCGCTACGACGAAGGCTCGCGCTGGAATGCCCCGCGCGTCGTGGCCAAGGGTGCCGATGAAGTGGCCGCTCGCATCCGCGAGCTGGCCCAAGAGAATCGTGTGCCGGTGTTGTCCGCGCCGCCGCTGGCGCGCGCGCTGCATCGTCACGTGGAACTGGGCCATGAGATCCCGGCGGGCCTGTACACCGCCGTGGCCGAGGTTCTCGCCTGGGTTTATCAATTGAAGAACTGGCACTACAGCTACGGTCCGCAGCCCGATTCGCCGACCGACCTGCTGGTGCCGGATGACCTTGCCGTACCGGAAAGCCGCGCATGAACGCACTGACCAACCTTTTCAACATGCCCGCACTGCGGGGTGGCGCCCAGATGAAGGCGCTGGCTGGCCCGCTGCTGATCGTCATGATCCTCGGCATGATGATCCTGCCGCTGCCGGCGTTCATCCTGGACCTGCTGTTCACCTTCAATATCGCGTTGTCGATCATGGTGCTGCTGGTGGGCATGTACACGCAGCGCCCGCTGGACTTTGCCGCGTTTCCGGCCGTGCTGCTGTTCTCGACGCTGCTGCGTCTGTCGCTGAACGTGGCGTCCACGCGCGTGGTGTTGCTCGAAGGCCATACCGGTCCCGACGCGGCAGGCAAGGTGATCGAGGCCTTCGGCCACTTCCTGGTGGGTGGCAATTTTGCCGTTGGTATCGTGGTGTTCGCGATCCTGGTCGTGATCAACTTCATGGTGATCACGAAGGGTGCGGGCCGTATCGCCGAAGTTGGCGCGCGCTTCATGCTCGATGCCATGCCCGGCAAGCAGATGGCCATCGACGCGGACCTCAACGCGGGCCTGATCAACGAGGAAGGTGCCCGCAAGCGCCGTACCGAAGTAGCACAGGAATCGGACTTCTACGGCGCGATGGACGGTGCCTCCAAGTTCGTGCGTGGCGATGCCATCGCGGGCCTGCTGATCATGTTCATCAACGTTGCCGCCGGCATGGTGGTCGGCATGGTGCAGCATGACCTGGACTTCGGCACGGCGGTACACAACTACACGCTGCTGACGATCGGCGACGGCCTGGTCGCCCAGATCCCCGCGCTGGTGATTTCGACCGCGGCCGGTGTGATCGTCTCGCGCGTGTCGAACGAGCAGGACGTTGGCCAGCAGCTGACCGGCCAGCTGTTCTCGAATCCGCGCGTAATGTTCATCACGGCGGCGATCATCGGCACGATGGGTCTGATCCCCGGCATGCCGCACTTTGCCTTCCTGCTGCTGGCCGGCGCGCTGATCTGGTTCGGCCGCTACATGATGCGCCGCGAGGTCAAGGCCACCGAAACCAAGGCGAACGAAGAACGTAGCCCCACTGTGCAGGCCGAAGTTGCCGAGGCCACGTGGGAAGACGTCACGATGGTCGATCCGCTGGGCATGGAAGTGGGCTACCGCCTGATCACGCTCGTGGATCGCGCGCAGAACGGCGAACTGCTGGGCCGCATCAAGAGCATCCGCAAGAAGATTGCCCAGGACATCGGTTTCCTGGTGCCGGTGGTGCATATCCGCGACAACCTCGAACTGAAGCCCAATGCCTACCGCATCACGCTCAAGGGCGTGGAGATCGGCAACGGCGAAGCCAACCCCGGTCAGTGGATGGCCATCAATCCTGGCCAGGTCAGCGGCACGCTGCCCGGTGCCGCCACGCGCGACCCCGCGTTTGGCCTGCCGGCCGTCTGGATCGACGCGGCGCTCAAGGAACAGGCGCAGGCATACGGTTACACGGTGGTGGACGCCAGCACGGTGGTTGCCACCCATCTGAACCACGTGATCCAGATGCACGCATCGGAACTGCTGGGCCGACAGGAAGTGCAGGCGCTGCTGGACCGCATCACCAAGGAAGCCCCGAAGCTCACCGAGGACCTGGTGCCGAAGACGATCTCGCTGACCGGCCTGCAGAAGGTGCTGCAGAACCTGCTGGACGAAGGTGTGGCGATCCGCGACATGCGCACGGTCCTCGATGTGGTGGCCGACAACGCACCGAAGATCAACGACCCCGCCGAGCTCACCACGCTGGTGCGCGTGGCGTTGGGCCGCGCGATCACGCAGCAGCTGTTCCCGAACAACGCCGACATGCAGGTGATCGGCCTCGACGCCGGACTGGAACGCGTGCTGACGCAGGCGCTGGCCAACGGTGGCGGTATCGAGCCGGGGCTGGCCGATGCACTGCTGCAGCAGGCGCAGGGTGCCGTGGTACGTCAGGAACAAATGGGCCTGGACCCCGTGCTACTGGTGCCGCCGCCGATGCGGCCGCTGATGGCGCGCTTCCTGCGCCGCACGTTGCCCCAGCTGAAGGTGCTGTCGCACGCCGAAGTACCGGACAACCGCAACATTCGCATTACCGCCATGATCGGCGGCGCAGCGTGAGGACTGAACAATGAGCGTGGCAAAGTTTGTGGCGGCCAACGGCCGCGAAGCGATGCGCAAGGTGCGTGAGGCGATGGGTCCGGACGCCGTGGTGCTCTCCAATCGCACCATCGAAGGCGGCGTGGAGATCGTGGCGATGCGCGACACCGACCTTGGTGCCGTGAGCGCCAGCGCGCAGCTGTTCGAGTCGGCCCCGGCAGCGCTGCCGTCGCCGCAGCCGATGCTGCAGGCGCTGCAAGGCATGTATCCTGCCTCGGCGGAAGTCTTCTCGCCCGCGGCAGCGATGCCCGTGGCGCCCGTGATGCAGGAAGACGCGATGCTGGGCGACCTGCGCGGCGAGCTGGCGTCGATGCGTTCGATGCTTGAGCGCCAGTTCGCGGGCCTGTCGCAGGGCGCCAACGGCGTGGCAGCCAGCGATCCGCTGCGTGAATCGCTGTTCGAATGGATGGTCAATGCGGGCTTCTCGGGCCAGTTGTCGCGCACGCTGCTGTCGCGCCTGCCGGTGGGCACCGATCGTCCGGCCGCTATGGCCTGGATTCGCCAGGAACTGGCCACCAAGGTACCGGTGCTGGCCGATGAAGACGCGCTGTTCGCCCAGGGTGGCGTGCTGGCGCTGATCGGCCCGACCGGCGTGGGCAAGACCACCACCACCGCCAAGCTGGCCGCGCGCTTCGTGCTGCGTCATGGTCCGCAAAGCCTGGCGCTGCTGACGACCGACCGCTTCCGTATCGGCGCGCACGAACAGCTGCGCATCTATGGCGATATTCTCGGCGTGCCCGTGCACGCGGTGAAGGACGCCGCCGACCTGCGCTTTGCCCTGTCGGCGATGAAGGACAAGCACCTGGTGATCATCGACACGGTGGGCATGAGCCAGCGCGACCGCAGCCTGTCGGACCAGATCGCCATGCTGGCCGGTGTGCAGACGCCGATGCAGCGCGTGCTGCTGCTGAACGGCGCGGCACATGGTGACACGCTCAACGAGGTGGTGCACGCCTATCGCAACGACGCCGCCGGTGCCGCCGCCGGCATCGACGGTTGCATCATCAGCAAGCTCGACGAAGCCACGCACCTCGGCTCCGTGCTCGATGTGGTGATCCGCCATCGCCTGCCGGTGTTCTACGCTTCCACCGGCCAGCGCGTACCCGAGCATCTGGAGCTGGCGCAGGCCGGTGCGCTCGTGGAGCGCGCATTCCTGACGCCGCGCCGTGGCTCGCTGTTCAATGATGCCGACGTGGCACGCCGCCAGGCCGGGGCCGCGGAAGCCGCAACGGCGCCGCGTCAGTCCGAACGCAATGGCGGCGCGGACGACATGCTGCGTTCGCTGAGCGACAGCGCCAACGCAGTGGGGGTTTGCGTCGAAGAACTCAACGCCGCCGAATATGGTTTCGACCTCGCGCGCCAGTTGTGGCAGCACCGTTCCGCCGGCGTGTCGGCACTGCGTCCGATGGTGCAGCAGGTGCGCCTGGCCATGTGCCGCGACGCCAGCCGTGCCTGCGACCGTTACGTGCTGGCCGTCACGCAGAACGTGGCACAAACCGTGCAAGGCCGCCGCGCACCGCAAATGATGCAGCACACGCTGTGGCTGGCGGACCGTGATGGCATGCCGCTGGCCAGCACCGTGGTGCCGGCGGGCCGCGCGCGCCAGTCGCTCTCCGAGGCAGAGGCGGATGCCGAAGCCGCCACGGTGCGCGCCACGCTGGCTGCCGCGCGCACGGTGGTCAACCTGAATGCTTCGCTGCCGACGGCGGCCACGCTGGCACGCTGGCAACAGCTGGGCGAGCGCTGGATTGCCGGCACGCGCAAGACCACGCGCGTGATCGCCGAAGGTCTGGCCAACAAGCTGGATACGGTTGCCGACACGCTGACCTTCCATGCCATCGGCGACGTCACGTGCCGCGACCGCGCTGCCGCGCACTGGCTCGCACACTGCCTGGTTCGTATTCCCGAAGGCCAGGTCCGTACTGCCGCGCGTGGCCGTGGCAATGCCGCCGAAACCGGTATCGAAGCCTGCCTGGTCGTGTCGCGCATGATCGATCTTGAAACCGGTGACACGCTGTCCGTCGAATACGTGCTGTGCGATCCGGCCCTGGCTGGCGACGCCGCGCAGGTGGCACGGTGGTCGCAGTGGACGACGGCTACCGACGAGCAGTTCCGCACGCTGCGTCATGCGATGGAGCACTTCGCGCAGGATGGCGACGCGGACACGTCGCTGTGCGCCGGCATGGTGTCGCTGCAGCTGGGCCTGACCGCGCTGCGACTCCAACATACGCCCACGCCGACCGCACCGGCATTCCTGTCGCGTCTGGCCGGCCGTGCTTCGGCGCGCGTCAATGCACCGGTGGCAGGTGCCGTGCTCAACGAAGGCATGGGCCGCCTGCTGGCGCTGCTGGACGTGCTTGAGAACTATCCGGGCCGCAGCATGGCGCCGGCACCGTCCATGATGGACGAAACGTCGGGATCGGCCACCTCCGCAATGCAGGCGATGGCCGCCATCGATGCCGTGCCGCAGCTTGCGGCCGCTGGGGAGTAAGCCTTGAACCTGATGGGCTCCGATCAGGCCGAAAGCCTGCGCCGCCTGCTGGCGCCGCGCGTCACGCGGCGCATTGCGGTGGTTGGCGCGGAACAGGGCGTCGGCACCACCACGGTGGCGCTGGGCCTGGCCAATGCGCTGGCGATGCAGGGCGAACGCGTGCTGCTGGTGGACGAAGATCAGTACGGCGCGCGCGCCATGCGGCTGGCCGGCGCCAGTCCCGTCGCCACGCTGGCCGATGTGCTCGATGGTCGCGTGGCGTTCGGCACCGCGGTTGGCACGCGGCCCGCCACGGGTATTGCCGTGCTGCAGGCGGGGCCGGCGCTGGTTGGTGCGTTGCCTGACGAGCGCGCGATGTCGTCGCGGCTGCCAGACGTTCGTTCCGTGCTGGTGGATGCGCGCCGCGACATCACCGGCGCATTGACGCCGCTGGCCGGCGTGGCTCACAACTTTGTGATCGTCATGCGCCCGGAGGCCACGTCGATCACCGCCGCCTATGCCTGCATCAAGCGGCTGCATCACGAATACGCATGCCGTCATTTCCAGCTGGTCGTCAATATGGCGGCCGCGGAGGGGACGGTCACGGCGCTCGCGCGCAACCTGGCCCGCACGGCGAGCCAGTACCTGGGCGTGGAGGCCAGCCTGGCAGGGTACCTGCCGATGGATCCGCTGGTGGCGCGTGCGCTCCAGTTGGGGCGGTGTGTGGTGGAGGCGTACCCCGCCGCCGCGGCGACCGGAGCGTTGCGGCACGTCGCCAGTGGTATCGGCGCATGGCCGCTGCGCGAAGCATCGTCCCTGGGAATGGCCTCGGCCGTTCCCGCATAAGCAAGAACAAGAAGTCTCGACAGGACCGGAAACTCAGCCTGCCAGCAGCCGATTTCAGCCTCTCCGGCGCTGGCGCTAACTGTAAGCATTTAACGAGAGTTCCACCATGTATACGATTCAGGGAAAGCTCGAGCAGGCGGACGTGGTCAAGTCACACGCGTCACTGGTGCGCCGCATTGCGCTCCAGCTGGCGGCCAAGCTGCCCGCCAGCGTGCAGATCGACGACCTGATACAGGCCGGCATGATCGGCCTGCTCGATGCCGCCAAACGCTATGAAGACAATCATGGCGCGCGGTTCGAGACCTATGCGAGCCAGCGCATCCGTGGCGCCATGCTGGACGAGGTGCGCGCCAACGACTGGCAATCGCGCAGCCTGCGCCAGTTCACGCGCAAGATCGAGCGCACGCAGCGCCAGCTGGAACAGAAGCTCGGCCGTACGCCGATCGACTCCGAAGTGGCCAAGGAACTCGAGATGCCGCTCGAGGAATACCAGGAGCTGCTGAACGAGGTCTACGGCTGCCAGCTGCTGCACTATGAAGATTTCGAGCGCTCGGGCGAAGAGGATTTTCTGGATCGGCACCTGGGCGTGACCGACGATGCCAATCCGCTGACCGTGCTGATGGAGTCCGGCATGCGCGACGCGCTGATCCGCGCCATCGACAAGTTGCCGGAGCGCGAGAAGCTCGTGCTGTCGCTCTGTTACGACCAGGAGCTGAATCTGCGTGAAATCGGCGCCGTGCTGGAAGTGACCGAATCGCGCGTGTGCCAGATCCGCAGCCAGGCCATTGGGCGCCTGCGCACACAACTGCGCGGAATGCTGTGATGCGGCGCGCCCTGGTCCTGGCCGTGCTGTGCGTGACGGGGACCGTGGCGTCGCATGCGCAGACGCCCGCGCCCGTCTTCACGAAAGCCACCTACGAGCTTACGGGTTCGCGCTTTGCATGGACGGCATCGTCCGTCGGGCCGCAGATCGTGAGCAAGGGCCAGCGGGCGCTGTCCGAACCCGTGGTGCCGCTGGCGACGATGCCGCAAGCGCTGGGCCGGATCACGTCGGTACGTTGGCGCTACAGCTTCACCCGCCCGCCACCCGTGGACCTGCAGGCGTATCTGTGCAATGCGGATCGCTGCGTGCTGTTGCCCGGCGCCGAGGGCAAAACCGACGCCTTCGTCGGCGACGATGCCACCAAGGGCTTCGTTTTCGCCTATCGCATCCCCGGCCAGGGCGGCATGACGCCGATGCTCCAGGGCCGCAGCAACGAGGTAACCGTCAGCTATCGCTGATGCTGTGTGCTGAGTTTTTGCACGTCAGGTGATGCACGGAAGGGCAAGGCAATCGTTCTCTTTGCGTTATCAGGGCGTTGAGGTTCTGCTTGCTGATTTGTCGCATGCGGAGCCGCTTGCCCTCTCCCCCGGCCCCTCTCCCGCAAGCGGGAGAGGGGAGAACACCCTCGGTGGTTCAAATTGCTATTGGGTTGCTCCCCTCGCCCATGAAATGGGAGAGGGGCTGGGGGAGAGGGCAAGCGCCCCCAACGCTACCGCCCCAGTTTTTCCAGCAATCCCTTCAGCACGGTTTGCTCGTCCGCCGACAACCCTGCGGCAATCCGCGCATCGTGCGCGCATACGGCAGCCGTGACTTGCTTCAGCGTCTTGCGTCCGGCATCCGTCAACGCCAGCCCGAACGCGCGCCGGTCGGTTGGCGACGGGAGGCGCTTGACCAGCCCCATTGCCTCCAGCGCATCGACCAGCAAGACTGCCCCGGACCGGGCGATGCCGAGAATCTGCGCAAGGTCGGTCAGCTTCAGATCGGGATTACGGGCGATGATCTGCAACGCGGAAAAGCGCGGCGGTGTGATGTTCCACGCCGCCAGCGATGCCACAAAGTCCTCATAGACGCGGATCTGCGCACGACGGATGGCGTACCCGATCAGCGAGTCGAGCACGCCATAGTCGATATTCGGCAGATGCGGATCGAAGTGGCCGCCGTTGGGGTCCGGCGCGAGTGTTTCGCGCGGCTTGCGTGGTGATGCCATGTTCATCTGACCAGGAAATAGCGCAGCACCACGCGATCCGGATAGCGGGCGCCCGATGCCACGAACAAATGCTGCATGAGCCAGCGGTACTGTGGCGCGGCCGTTTCAAAACGCGGGGCGGTACGAAAGTAGATCTCCGAAGGGTCGACCTGCTCCCCCCGGTTCAGTCGCGCGATCACTGCCGTGGCGCCACTGCGCACGCCGGCATTGACGATGTAGATGCGCGCGCCATCATCAGTTTCCAGTACGTAACGGGCCTCAATATCGGCAGTGGTCACGTCGTCGCCGCCGTCGTGATGGATCAGCTGAAAGTCCGCGCCGCCGGGCAGTATCTGCCCATTCAGGCGCGGACCGCTCACGGTGCCGGACAGGATCGGAATCACGCGGCGCTGGCCCAGCGGTGTGCTGCCCACTTCGGTGGGCGGTGCCACCTGCAAGTTGAAGTCAGCGATGTGCTCCAGCGTCGGTAGGGGAATGCCGTGAGTCATTTGACGAGTTGCCAGTTGCCGTTGTCGATGGTCAGCAGCACGCGCCCGCGCTGGTCGAAGCCAAAGTGGTCCTGTGCCGTGTAGTTGAGCACGCCGTGCGATACCACGATATCGCGCTCGCTTTCCAGCGCATTCTTCAGCGCCTTGCGGAACTCCGGCGTGCCCGGCTTGGCTTTCTTCAGTGCCACCGGGACGATGCGTTGCAACACCAGGCCCGCATCGTAGGGATGGGCACCGAATTGTGTGCGGCTTTCGGGACCATACTGTTTTTCATAGCGCGTGACGTAGTCCAACCCCGGCTTCTTGACTGCGCTGTTCGCCGGGAGTTGCTCCGCGACGATCACTGGCCCGGCGGGTAGGATCGTGCCGTTGACCGCCTTGCCACCGATGCGGATCAGGTCGCGCGTGGCGGCACCATGCGTCTGGTAGATCGGCCCGTTGTAGCCGCGCTCGCGCAGTGTGGTGTGGGGCAGCGCCGCGCCGGTGCCTGCCCCGGCAATCAGCACGGCATCCGCGCGCGCGGCCATCAGCTTCAGCACCTGGGCCGTCACGCTGGTATCGGATCGCGCATAGCGCTCCGTGGCGATGACCTTGATGCCATTGGCCTGCGCGGCGCCGGTGAATTCCTTGAGCCAGGTTTCGCCATAAGCATCGGCAAAGCCGATGAAGGCCACGGTCTTCACGCCATTGGCGTTGGCGGCGCCTGCCACGGCGTCGGCCATCAGCTTCACCGGCTGGGCCAGCCGGTATGTCCACGCACCGCGTCCCGGCTTCAGTTCGATGGGGGAGAAAGCAAGCTGCACTGTCTGGCTTTCGTCGGCCACTTCGGAGATCGCGATCGAAGGCGCCACCGCGGAGGAGCCAAGGATGATGTCGACCTTGTCCTCGGAGACAAAGCGGCGCGCGATCCGGGTGCCCTGGGTCGGATCGGAGGCATCGTCCATGACGATGTAGTGGATCTTCTCGCCTGCAATCGTCTCGGGCAGGAACGGCATGGTGTTCTTCTGCGGAATGCCGAGGGATGCCGACGGACCTGTGGATGCGATGCTGACGCCAACGGTGACGTCCGCCTGCGCCGCACCGCTGGCAAGGATCAATGCAGCGAGCGCAAGGCCGGCGCGCATCGAGCTGGGGGGCGATGGATATTGATGTCGGGGCATGGGTGTTGTCTCCTCACTTGTACTTGTTTTTGACTTGCAGCGTGCGGCTTGTGACTCGCCTCACCATCGATCGTTCACGGCTTGCCAGCCTGCAGTTGTTGGTGGCCAAAGCCTGCTAGCATCTTGTAGCGCTGCGAAATGGCTTCGCGTTCGCGCTGCGGGATCACATCGTCGATATTGGCGAAGCCCTGCGGCGCGCGTTCCTCGGCCAGTTGCATGACCTGCTCGGGACCGTTCATGCGGTTGCGCAGCACGATTCCGGCCGTGCGTGGCAGGCGTTCCGCTTCGTATTCGCGCAGTGCGTAGTCCAGATCGCGCTCGCCAAGCAGGCAATCCATCAGGTAGCGCGCATCGACGATGGCCTGGGCGCTACCGTTCGAACCGATCGGATACATCGGATGCGCGGCGTCGCCCAGCAGCGTGACGCGGCCGAACGTCCAGCGCGGCAGCGGGTCCTTGTCGACCATCGGGAATTCGCAGATGGCCTCCGCGCCATCGATCAGCGCGGGAATATCGATCCAGTCCCAACACCAGCCGGCAAATGCATCGCGGAAGACGGACTTGTCGACCTGGCGGTTCCAATCGCTGCGCGGTGGCGTATCGGGATAGTCGTCGGGAACGCGCAGTTCGGCAATCCAGTTGATGCGCGAGCGACCCTGCGCGCGCATCGGCTCGGAGATCGGATACGCCACGAACTTCTGGTCCTGAAAGCCGGCCATGAACATGGAGCGGCCATCGAGGTAGGGCGCCGCATCGGTAGTGGCGCGCCACAGCAGGCGACGTGAAAACTGCGGGGCGTCGCCGGTCGGATAGAAGTGCCGGCGTACCGCGGAATGAATGCCATCCGCGCCAACCAGGATGTCTGCCTGCGCTTCCACCACGGCATTGTCGTGGCGGCGACGCAGTGTGAAACGCGCGGGTTCGCCCTTGCCACCGGTACCGACGATCGATTCCAGCGCATGGCCGGTGTGTATGCGGTCCGCGCCAAGCCGCGCAAGCGCGGTCTCGTATAGCAGCATCTGGAACTCGCCGCGATGCACGGAGAACTGCGGCCAGTCGTAACCGGCCGCACGGCCGCGTGGCTCATGCCAGATGCGCTGACCGAACTTGTTGTAGTAGGACAGGGACGACGTCTCGATGGCAATGCGCACCAGATCCGCTTCCAGACCGAGTGCCGAAAGCTCGCGTACCGCGTGCGGCAACAGGTTGATGCCGACGCCAAGCGGGCGCAACGATTCGCTCGCTTCCCATACTTCGACATCGAGCCCGTGGCGATGGCAAAGCAGGGCGAGCGTCAGCCCGCCAATGCCGCCGCCGGCGATTGCGATCTTCATATGTCCCCTCCGCGGCGCTGCGTTGCCGGATTGTTCTACTGTATAACTAAATTCCGGCGCGGCAATCTAGCGGTTTCCCTGAGGGGACTAACTTGGGAGCATGGCGTCGGCGATCCGCTCGGCGGTGTTGATGGAATCGGTCAGGCCCAGATGGCCGTGGCCGACGGCAAGCCAGAGGCCGGGGTGTCCTTCCGCCGCACCGATAACGGGTACCGAATCCGGCATGCATGGGCGATGGCCCATCCAAGTGGTGACGGGCCTGCTTTCCAGACCAGTGAAAGTCTCGCGCGCAATGCGTTCGAGGATGGCCGCGCGACGTTGGTCCGGGCCGCGTTGCAGGCCGGCGATCTCCACGGTGCCGCCAACGCGCAGGCCTTCTTCCATCGGCGTGACGAAGATCTTGCGGTCGGTCAGCACCACGGTACGCGACACGACGTCGCGCGCGCCCGTGAACTGCACGTGATAGCCGCGCTGGCTTTCGAGTTGCAGCCGCACGCCAAGCGGATCGAGCAAGCGGCGTGACCACGCACCGGCGGCAACGACGACGTGGTCGACGGTGTGGTTACCGGTGGCGCCCTGAAGTATCCAGCCGTCGCCCGAGCGTTCGATGCGCTGGATGTCATCGCGCAACAGTTGGCCGCCACGCGCTACGAACGCATCGGCAATCGCGCGTGTATATCGGGCGGGATTGAGGATCGTGCCGTGGTCGGCCAGATAGATTGCCGCCTGGTAGCGCGCCGACACGCCGGTTTCCAGCGCGTCGATACCGGCACGATCGAGCCGTTCGAACCGAAAACCGAAGCGCTCGCGCAGCCGCCACGCATCGCCATCGGCATCCAGCGCTGCTGCATCGGGATACAGATGCAGATGGCCGCGCCGCATGAATAGCTCCGGCACACCCACCTCGCGTGACAGCGCTTCATGCTTGTCGATGGCGCCCGCATGCAGCGCCGCGAGCGCACTTGCCGCGCGCTCCACGCGTTCAGGCGTGGCCGACAACACGAAACGTGTCAGCCACGGTACGGCGGCCGGCAGGTAGCCGAGCGGCAGGTGCAGCGGACTTTCCGGATCAATCAGCATCTTCGGTACCGATGCCAGCACGCCAGGCATGGCCAGCGGTGCGATCGAACTGACGCTGATGGCCCCGGAATTGCCGTAGCTGCAGCCGCTGGCGGGGCCTTCACGATCGATCAAGGTCACTGACGCGCCGCGCTTGTGCAGCGTGAGCGCGATACAACTGCCGACGATGCCGGCGCCGATGATGGCAATGCGTGGTGATGGGTGATGGGGGGCGTGGTCGGATGCGGTCATGGTGGACGTGGCTGAGAGCGTCCCCGGCATGGTACAGCGGTCTGCCGTCAAATGACGCTTGCCTGGATCGTGCCGCAGCGCTTCTGACAAAAAAACCCACGCTTCGCCAGCACTAGCGAAGCGTGGGCAGCTGGAGCACCCCGCCGACTGTGTAGATGCGACAGGATCAGAAGATGTGTTTGATGCCTAGCATTGCGCCAAGCTGCGAAGCACCGGCCACCGGCGAAGCACCGGTCGATGCGCTATCCACCGAGAGCGCCAGCTTGCCGTTGTTGTTGATATAGCCGAGCGTGGTGTACACCGACGTCCGCTTGGAGAACGCGTAGCTGGCACGTACGGCGCCCAGCCATGCGCGGTCCGAACTGTGGCGGTAGTCGAGGTAGAACGCTTCGCCAGACAGCGTGACCTGCGGTGTGATGTCGTACGCTACGCCGGTATAGAACATATTGCTGCGCGGCGTGGCCAGTGCGCCGTTGCGCCGGCCCAGCCATCCAGCGCCGATCTTGGCGTGCCCCACCAGCATATAGCCGCCCAGCGTGGCGCGATCGTCCTTGAGCTGGCTGGAGGTCAGGCCACCGAAGGCACCGGGGCCGCCGCGCAGGGAGTCATAGGCGCCCAGCACGCCCCACCAATTCGTTTCATAGCCAAGCATGGCCGACCATTCACGGCACGCGGACTTGTCGGCGGCGTTTTCGCCGGCGCAGTTGGTGCCGGATGGGCTGGGTCCGGCATTGACCGAATCGCGGCCAAAGCTGTACGTCGCGCCGACTGTGAATCCGCCGAACTTTCCCTTGTACGCGATGGCGTTGTCCGCGCGGGCGTTGGGCAGATAGTTGTCGAGCGAGCTGGAACCGTAGGCGTTTGGACCGAGGATTTCGGTGTCGAGCATGGCCCAGAACAGCATCGTGTACTGGCGGCCCAGGCTCACCTGCCCCCAGTTGCCGTTCAGACCGACCCAGGCCTGACGGCCGAACAGGCGGCCGCCCTGGTTGCTGACGCCGCTGTCGGGTGCAAAGCCCGACTCCAGCACGAAGTTGGCTTTCAGGCCGCCGCCCAGATCCTCGGTGCCGCGCAGGCCCCAGCGCGACGGCACCGTCCCGCTCAGGTTGGCCATCTTCACCACGGAATTGTTGGCCGTGCCAACGTGGTTCAGATATTCGATACCGGTGTCGATGACGCCGTAAAGCGTCACGGACTGGGCTTGCGCCAAGGCCGGCAAGCCAAGCGCAAGCGAAAACGCCAGATGGCGCAGTTTCATCGTTCTCTCCTCCGTTGAATATTCTTTTTATTGCGGGCGCCGTTCTACTTGCCGCGCGCCTTGAGTCGTGCGTCGAGCCGTGGGTACACGCGCCGTGCGTTGCCCTCGAAGATCAGGTGGCGTTCCTGCGCGGACAGCGCGGCCTGGTCGATGTAGCGGCGCGTATCGTCGTAGTAGTGGCCGGTCTCGGGGTCGATGCCGCGCACCGCGCCGATCATTTCAGAGGCAAAGAGCACGTTCTCGACTGGAATCACGCGGGTCAGCAGGTCGATGCCGGGCTGGTGATAGACGCATGTATCGAAGAACACGTTGTTGAGCAGGTGCTCTCGCAGCGGCGGAAGCTTGAGTTCCTGCGCCAGGCCACGGAACCGTCCCCAGTGATAGGGCACCGCGCCGCCGCCGTGCGGGATCGCGAACTTCAACGTGGGAAAGCGTTGAAACAGGTCGCTCGTGAGCACCTGCATAAAGGCCGTGGTATCGGCGTTCAGGTAATGCGCCCCCGTGGTATGGAAGCAGGCATTGCAGCTGGTGCTGACGTGAATCATGGCCGGTACGTCGAGTTCGACCATCTTCTCGTAGATCGGAAACCAGTACGGATCGGACAACGGCGGCGACGTCCAGTGTCCGCCCGACGGGTCGGGATTCAGATTCACGCCGACAAAGCCGTACTCGCGTACGCACCGTTCCAGTTCGGCGATGCAGGTTCGGGTATCGACGCCGGGTGACTGCGGGAGCATGGTGGCACCGACGAAGTGATCGGGAAACAGTTCACTGACGCGATGGCAAAGCGTGTTGCAGATGGACGCCCACGTGGCACTGGTTTCCAGGTTGCCGATGTGGTGAGCCATGTATGACGCGCGCGGCGAGAAGATCGTCAGGTCCGCGCCACGCTCGCGCATCAGGCGTAGCTGATTTGTCTCGATGGCCTCGCGCAATTCATCGTCGCCGATATGCAGTTCGCTGGCGGATGGCGCCAGCGCGGGCGCACTCAGACTGGCGATCTGCCGTTGGCGCCAGGTTTCCAGGGATTTCGGGGCGGTTGTGAAGTGCCCGTGGCAATCAATGATCATGAACAGTGCTCAAAGGGGCCAGGTGCCGGCTGGAACCAGGACCTCGCCGCGCATGATGGGACGCGCCGTGCGAATCAGCGCGCTGCGAAGAATCGTGCCGGGGTTGGCAGGATCGGTTTCGAGTGCCACCGAGAACTCGCCGGTAGGATGCTCGACGCTTATCGTGTGAGCGGTACCGGTGTTGACCACGGCCACGCCGTCCGCCACGGTGCCGGGCAGCACGCAGGCCGTGCCGACCGTGATGGCGGCAAGCACGCCGATGGCGTCATGGCAGATGCGTGGGATGAAGCAGCGCGTGGCGATATGGCCCCCCGCGCGCGGCGCGGCGATCAGGCACATCTTCGGGTAGCTCTTGTGCGCGACGTTGCCCAGGCCCATCAGTTCTCCGGCAACCAGCCGCAATGCCTCGACGCGCGCCTTCAGTGGTTCGTCAGCATTGAGTTCGGCCACGCTTTCGTGAGCGGTGCGGCCAAGATCGGTCGCGCGTATCAGCACCATCGGCATGCCGTTGTCGATCAGTGTGGCGTCGATGGTCAGTGGCTTGCCGTCGATCGGGTCGACGATGGTCAGCCCGTCGACGGTGTTGCCCGTGGGCAGCATGGCGTGACAGACCGAGCCGGCGGTGTCGAGGAAGTCGATCACGATGGGCGCCGCGGTGCCCGGAACGCCATCGATGCGCGCCTCGCCGCCAAAACGCGGCACGCCATGCGGCGTCTGCATCGTGATATCGCACAGCATGCCGGTGTTGCGTGTGAGCACACGGGCGCGGGTGATGTCGCCTTGCGGCGCCACCAGGCCGCGCTCGATCGCATAGGGCAGTACGGCTGCCAGCATGTTGCCGCAGTTTGGCGTCGTGTCGACGGTGTCCGCGCTCGGCTGCAACTGCGCGAACGTGAAATCGAGATCGGCCTGCCCCGGTGTGCCGCGTGCCACGATGCCGGCCTTGCTGGTCAATGGATGGGCGCCGCCCAGGCCGTCGATCTGCCGTGGATCGGGACAGCCCATCGCGGCCAGCAACACGCGGTCTCGCGCGCCGGTATCGGCCGGCAGATCGCTGGCCAGGAAGAACGGCCCGCGCGACGTGCCGCCCCGCATCAGGGTGCAGGGAATAGCGCGCAGGTCGGAATCAAGGCAGGGCGTCATGGCGGTTGGCACGTGGAGCACAGCGGGGACTTCAGGTGCCCGCAGTATCCGCGCCCGTATCCAATCCTTGGTTGCGATGTCACGGGACAATTGTTCTAATCTGCTTATCGCCTGTTGGAGACCGCGGGCGCCATACGACAAGATACGAACAATATGGAGACAATCAGCCTGCATCATCTGCACGTCTTTGCCGGCGTAGCGGCGGCCGGTGGCGTGCGCCGCTCATCGGAATCGCTGCACCGGGCGTCGTCGGCCATTGCCCGGTCCGTGTCCTCTCTGGAGCAGGCGCTCGGCGTGGCGCTGTTCGAGCGAAAGGGACGCGGCATGCTGCTGACGCGCGCGGGGGAGCTCGTGCTGGAGCGCGCCCATCACATCGAGGCGGCGTTGCGCGAGGTGCGCGAGGAAGCCGTGCGGCTGCGTACCCGGCCGGGGGCGGCCGTTGCCAGCCTTGAGGCGTTGCACAACGAACGGCGCCTGGAAGTGGCCGCGATGCTGGCGGAAGTCCATCACATGCCAAGCGTGGCGGCCGCGATCGGCGTTTCGCAGTCCGCCGTGAGCCAGGCCATTGGGCGGCTCGAAGATGCGCTGGGCCAGTCGATCTTTACTCGCACCGCGCGCGGCATGGTGCCCACCGACGCGGGCAGCCGGTGGGTCGTGCGGTTCGAGCGTGCGTTGTCCGAGCTGCGGCACATCCGCGCTGATATTGCTGCATTGCAAGGTGTGCTCGAAGGGGCGGTCACCATCGGCGCACTGCCGCTTGGGCGCACGCTGCTGTTGCCGGTCACCATTGCCGAGGTGCATCGGCGCCACCCACACCTGAGCTTCCGGTCGCTCGAAAGTCCATACGAGGAACTGACGGCGGGCCTGCTCAGTGGCCGCATCGATTTCATCCTTGGCGCGCTGCGGCCCCATCCGTCACAGGGGCTGGCCACGGAGGTGCTATTCCAGGACCGCATCGCGCTGATCGCGCGCGCCTCTCATCCACTTGCCGGCAAAAAGCGCGTGACGCTCAACGATCTCGCGCCTTACCCCTGGGTGCTTTCGCGCGCCGCGTCGCCATCGCGGCAGGCACTCGACGGCGTCTTTGCTTCTCGCGGGCTACCCATGCCGCAGCCACTGGTGGAAACCGGAGACCTGGCGCTGGTGCGTGGATTATTGCTCCAGGGCGATATGGTCACGGCGCTGTCGGCGCACCAGCTACGCCACGAAATCGACGCGGGGTGGCTGGTCGAATTGAATCTGCCGCTGCCGGACACCGCGCGCAGTATCGGCATCACCACGCGGGCCGGTGCACGCCTGTCCCCCGGCGCCGACGCGCTGATCGCGGCGCTCCGGCATGCGAGCCAATCCATAAAATCCCCCGTCGATAAGTAAAAGGCAACGCAGGCCGCGCTACAAAGCAATACTGCGAACGCTACCCACACGTAGACTGCCGTTGCCGTGTGCGGGGAGTGCGCGGCATGCCGCGCCTGCGGCAATTAGCTCTGTGATAACTAGATCCCGCTGCGGCCTGCACAGCGGAACATGCCAGGAGACGGCACCATGACCACGCAACGGCTCGACATCCGGGCCCATATCAATGAACGGAAGATGTCCGGCTACCAGTGGCTGCTACTGGTGCTGTGCTTCATGATTGTGGCGACCGACGGCATCGACGTCGCCATCATGGGCTTTCTGGCGCCGGGCATCACAAAGGAGTGGGGCATTTCCAAGGCGGCGTTCGGCGTGGTCATGAGCGCGGCACCTATCGGGCTGGCTATCGGCGCGCTGCTGGTTGGCCCGATGTCGGACCGTTTCGGTCGCAAGAAGCTGCTGATCGGATCGGTCTTCCTGTTCGGCGTGTTCAATCTGCTGTGCGCGTTCGCGGAGAACACCACGCAGCTATCGCTGCTGCGATTCCTGACCGGCCTGGGCCTGGGCGCCGCAATGCCCAGCACGACCACGCTGCTGTCCGAGTACGTGCCGGAGCGCTCGCGCAGCATGCTGCTGGCCACGATGTTCACTGGCTTCAATCTCGGTTCGGCGCTGGTCGGGTTTGGTGCCGCCGCGATCCTGCCCGATCACGGGTGGCGCGCCGTGCTGATCGTCGGCGGCCTGATTCCGCTGCTCTGTCTGCCGCTTTATATCCTGCTGATCCCGGAATCGGCGCGCTTCCTGGTGGCACGCAACGCTTCGCCCGAGCGCATTGCTCGCACGCTGCGCCGCGTGATCGGCAGCGACATTGCCGAAGGCACGACCTTTACGATCAGCGAGCCGGCGGTACCCGGCAAGCAGCCGGTGCGCACGCTGCTGTCGGCGGGCTATCGTGGCATGACGCTGGCGCTGTGGGTAACGTACTTCATGGGTCTGCTGGTGATCTACCTACTCAGCGGCTGGCTGCCTACGCTCATCAAGGATGCGGGCCTGCCGATCGAGCGCGCGGCTAACCTCACCGCGCTGTTCCAGCTTGGCGGCACGGTGGGCGCGCTGGTGGTGGGATACTGCATGGACCGCTTTGCACCGCATCGCGTGATTGGCGTGGCGTATGTGACGGGTGCGGTGTTCATTCTGCTGCTGGCATCGGGCAGCGTGATGTCATCGACCTTTGCGGCGTATGTGTTGCTGGCCGGCTTCTGCATGAGCGGCGCGCAGACCGGGCTGAACGCATTTGCGCCGCAGTGCTACCCGACGCTGGTGCGTGCCACCGGTGTCAGCTGGATGCTCGGCATTGGCCGCTTCGGCAGTATCACTGGCTCGATGGCCGGTGGTGTGCTGCTGTCGATGGGCTGGAGTTTCAGCGCGGTGATTGCCATCCTGGCCATCCCGGCCACCCTGGCAGCGATTTCCATTGTTTCGACCAAGCGCACACAGCCGCGCGCGGTCACAGCCTGACGTACTGACCTATGGCCACCATCATCGGCGCAATCGCCTCATCTCATACACCCACCATCGGCTTTGCGCTGGACGCGGGCAAGCAGCAGGACCCCGCGTGGGCGCCGATCTTCGTGGCGTATGCACCGGTGAGCCGGTGGCTGCAGGAAAAGAAACCCGACGTGCTGCTGGTGATCTACAACGACCACGTCACGTCCTTCTTCTTCGATCACTACTCGGCTTTCGCGCTTGGCATCGGCGAGGAATACCGCGCCGCCGATGAAGGCGGCGGCCCGCGACAGTTGCCGCCGGCGCGCGGCCACGTGGAACTGGCCCGTCATGTGGGCGCGTCCCTGATGGCGGACGAGTTCGACATGTCGTTCTTCCAGAACAAGCCGCTCGACCACGGCTGCTTCTCGCCGATGTCCGTCATGTTGCCGCACGATGGCGAGTGGCCGGTGAAGATCCTGCCGCTGCAAGTGGGCGTACTGCAGTTTCCGGCTCCGTCGGCACGGCGCTGCTTCAAGCTTGGGCAGGCCATCTGCCGTGCGGTGGAAAGCTATCCGGAAGACCTCAAGGTGGCGATTGTCGCCACGGGTGGTCTTTCGCATCAGGTACACGGGGAGCGCGCGGGCTTCAACAACACGGAATGGGATCATGAGTTTCTGGACCTGTTCGAGCGCGAGCCTGCCCGGCTGCTCGATATCACGCATGCGGAGTTTGCAAAGCGTGGCGGCTTCGAGAGCGCGGAAGTGGTGATGTGGATGGTGATGCGTGGCGCGATGGGCGATGTACGCTGCCTGCATCGGGACTACTACCTGCCGTCGATGACCGGCATCGCCGTGGCGGTGTACGAGAACGTGGCGCATGAGGACGACGCGACGGTTGCCGCGCGTGCCGCGCAGCAGCGCGAACACATCGGCCATCAACTCAAGGGTATCGAGGACATCGAAGGCACTTACCCGTTCACGCTGGAGCGCAGCGTGCGCGCGTATCGCATCAACAGCTACCTGCACCAGCTGATCGATCCGGTGTTCCGCGAACGCTTCCGCAATGATCCCGAATCGACCTATGAGGAAGCGGATCTGACCGGCGAAGAGCGCGACCTGATCTCGCGGCGCGACTGGCGCGGCATGATCCACTACGGCGTGATCTTCTTCCTGCTGGAAAAGCTCGGTGCGGTCAGCGGCGTGTCGAACCTGCACATCTACGCGGCGATGCGCGGGCAGTCACTGGAGGATTTTCAGAAGACGCGCAACGCGCCAGGCGCGCTCTACTCGGTGGCTGGCAGCGCAGGAAACGGGGCACAGTGGTCGGGCAGCAAATCGTAACGCCGCCGCGCGCGTCTTGAAGTTTCGTGAACAGACCCCACCTGGGGTTTGTTTGTTTTTTCAACTTCGCCCCCGCATGTACAAGAAAGGCACTTCCGTCGAAATCCAGTTTCCCCCGCAACGGCTGAATGACGCCGCCGGTGATCCGTATTGGGTCGACCTGACGGTCGACGAGGCACAGGCGCTACTTGGCCGCCTGCAGAAGCATCTGGCCCAGGCCACCGAGGCCACCGCCGCGCCGCTGGTGTTCAGTCTCGAAGGACCGCCGGCCGCCGCAGAGCAGGCAGCAGACACGCCGGCCGGTCAGCAGGCGGCCACCGCCGCGGAGCGCGAATTCAAGCAATGGGTCTGCATCATCTGCGGCTGGGTCTATGACGAAGCAGCCGGACTGCCCGAGGACGGCATCGCGCCCGGCACGCGCTGGGAAGACATTCCGGACGACTGGCGTTGCCCGGAATGCGATGTCGGCAAGGAAGATTTCGCGATGGTCGAGTTCTGAGGCGCGGCGATGCCGGGCCGGCTGATACCGGCTAGGCGTCGACGATGACCTCGAACCCGCCGTAGATCATCCGCTGTCCATCGAATGGCATGGGGTCCATGCCTTCCTTCAGGCGCAGGTCCTGCATTGCCGCCGCCATGCCGGCGTCGCGCTTTTCTTTTGACGGCCACCAGATCCACGAGAACACCACACTCTCGTCATCCTTGCGCTGCACGGCCATCGTGAACGATGTGACCTTGCCTTCCGGCACGTCATCGCCCCAGCATTCCACCACTTTCAGGGCACCGTGTTCCTTGAATATTGCGGATGCCTTTTGCGCCACCTGCCGATAGGTTTCGCGGTTGGCGTTTGGCACGGCCAGCAAGAATCCGTCGATATATGCCATCTGGAAGACTCCTTCGTTCGTGATTGACGAGGCAGGGCCTTCCCAAGATAGTCCATCGGTCGCGTACGGCGCGCGGTCCTTGGCTCGGATAACGCCGGCAGCGAGCGTTACGCTGCCGCGCGGTGTCCGAACAGCGGCGCGCCAATGCCGGGCAAGTCGGCTTCCAGCACGGTGCCGCTGGCGGACTCGGTCATCACCAGCTGGTTGGTGCCGGGCCGAAACGCGA
This sequence comes from Cupriavidus sp. 291-E7, assembly GCF_057798835.1. Classification (NCBI taxonomy): domain Bacteria; kingdom Pseudomonadati; phylum Pseudomonadota; class Betaproteobacteria; order Burkholderiales; family Burkholderiaceae; genus Cupriavidus; species Cupriavidus sp. 291-E7. The sequence continues at coordinate 250,892 of NZ_JBYOJV010000006.1, read as the reverse complement.
TGTTGGTCACAGTGCCGCCCATCTGGCTGCGGACGAAGTGCGTGCACCAGCCGTGCGCGTCGATCACAAACGCGCCGCCCAGGCTGGCGTGCGCCACCACCAGCCGGCCATCGGCATCGGTGGCCAGGCCGTCCGGGCCGCTGGTGCCGAAGAAGGTCTGGAACGCGCCCGCCTTCGATACCGATCCGTCCGGCAGCAGCGGCATGCGCCATACGGCGTTGCCGCGTGTGGCGGCCACGAACAGGAAGCGGCCCGAGGGATCGAGCGCGATGCCGTTCGGGCTGGGCACGTTCGACAGCAACAGATCGAGCTGGCCAGATGGGCGCAGCCTGTACACGCGCCCAGTGGGATCGTGCAGGCCGGTCTGGCCCTGATCGGTGAAATACAGATTGCCTTGTGCGTCGAACGTCAGGTCGTTCACGCCTTTGAAGCTTTCGGAATTGCGATGGCCCAGCATCACCTCGACGTCGCCGCTGTCCGGCTTCAATCGCAGGATGCCGCCGCGATAGTCGGCGATCCACAGGCTGTCGTCGGCATGCAGGGCGATGCCGTTGGGCCAGCCGCCGGTATCGCCAACGAGCTGCCACTGCAGTTCCGGCGTGACGCGGAACAGCCGGCCATGCGGGATATCGGTCAGGTAGAGATTGCCGTGCCGGTCGAAAGTCGGCCCTTCAAGAAAGCTGTCGGCGATCTGCCCGGGCTTGTTCGCGTCGGCCCACGCGCTGCGTTGCGGCAGCCGCAGGGAATCGGGCAGGCGCGTCAGGACGCGCGCTTCAATGACCTGAGGGGGCGTGAAGTTGACGTTCCACATGTCGATGTCAGTCTGCCTTGATGTTGGCGGCCTTGATCACGCCAGCCCAACGTTTGATTTCATCGTCCACCAGCTTGGCGGCTTGCGCGGGCGTGCTGCCCTCCGGGTCTAGGCCTTGCGATTGCAACTGCCTCTTCACTTCAGGCGTGTTCACGGCTGCCACGATGTCCTTGTTCAGGCGGTCGATCACGGGCTGCGGCGTGTTGGCCGGTGCGGAGAACGCGACCCAGTATTTCATCACCATCCTGGGCATGCCGACCTCCGGGGCGGCAGGCACATCGGGCAGCACCGGCGAACGCACGTCGTTGGCCAGCATCAGCGCGCGTAGCTTGCCGCTCTTGATATACGGCAGTGCCGTGGGCAGCGAGGTAATCAGCGCCTGGATCTGCCCGCCCATCACATCCTGCAGGGCCGCGCCGGCGCCGCGATAGGGAACGTGCGAAACACTGGTGCCCGCCACGTTGTTGAACAGCGCGAAACCCAGATGCGTGTTGGTGCCGTTGCCACCCGAGCCATAGTAGTACTTGCCCGGATTAGCCTTGGCCAGCGCCACGAATTCCTGCACGGTCTTGGCCGGTACGGCCGGATTCACCACGAGCACGTGCGGTACCGACGCCACAACCGCGATATGGCGAAACGCGGTTTTGGGATCGAACGGCAGCAGCTTGGGTTGCAGCGTCGCGGCAATCGCGTACGACATCTCCATCGTCAGCAGCGTGTATCCATCCGGATTGGCGCGCGCCGCTGTGCTCCATCCGATCACGCCTCCGCCGCCAGTGCGGTTGTCCACAATCGTGGCGGTACCGTTGGCGCTCATGCCGGTGGTCACCAGCCGCGTGATCAGGTCGGCCGAACCGCCCACGGCGTATGGGACGATCACGGTGATCGGTTTGGAGGGAAAGGTATCGGCGGCGAAGGTGTGGATGGGGGCGACCATCCCACTGGCGGCGGCCAGTACGATGGCACCCAGAATGGCGCGGCGTGTCATGGAGTCTCCTGCAGCGTTTGGAATCTTAGTGTTCTGTAAGTCAGAACATCGTTCCGTTTATGCTGCGCCAAAGCGCCAGGGCTTGTCAAGCAGGGCCTGCGGACGCCGTCGTACGTGGCCAGCCGCGGGACGAGATCGTCTCAATCGGCCTTGATATTGGCCGCCTCGGCGATCTTCTTCAGGCGCGGAATCTCGCTGCTGACGCGCTTTGTATAGTCGGCGGGGGTACCGTATTCGGGTTCGAAGCCGTTGGCGGTCATGCTCTTGCGCATGTCGGGGTCCTTCATGACCGTGGCCAGCGCGCTTTCAAGCTTCTGCTTCACCGGCGCCGGCAGGCCCTTGGGACCGACCACTGCAAACCACGTCGACAGGTTCACATCCGGAAAGCCGCTTTCCGCGGCGGTTGGCACATCGGGCAGCAGCGCGGAGCGAGTGGGCGACGTCAGTGCCAGTGCCTTGACCTTGCCTGCCTTGATCATCGGCGCGGCGGCCACCACGGTATCGACAGTCAGCGGAATCTGGTTGCCGATCAGGTCGGTCATCGCTGGCGAGCTGCCCTTGTATGGCACGTGCAGCATGTGCATGCCGGTGGCGGCATTGAGCATTTCACCGGCGAAATGCGAAGTGGTACCGGCGCCGAACGATCCGTAGGTCAGATCGCGTGAGTTCTTCGACGTGGCGACCAGTTCCTTGAGGGTGTTGGCCTTCACCGATGGGTTGGCCAGCAGCACCAGGCCAGTTGAACCGACCAGGCCCAGGGCGTCGAAACTCTTCAGCGAGTCATAGGGCAGCTTCGAATACGTGACCGGATTGATCGTGAACGTCGTGGCCGCGCTGAGCAGCAGCGTGTAGCCATCGGGCGTCGACTTGGCAACGTAGTCAGCGCCGACGATGGTGCCGGCGCCCGCGCGGTTTTCCACGACGACCGATACGTTGAGCGTATCGCTCAGCTTCTTTGCCAGCAGACGGCCCAGCACGTCGGTGGAGCCACCCGGCGTGAACGGCACGACCAGCTTGATCGGCTTGTCGGGGAAGGTATCGGCCAAGGCCGGCGTGGCGACAACACAGGCGGCGGCAAGCACGCACGCCTGGCTCCAACGGTTCATCGATTTTCCAGGCATGTTTTTCCTCTCGGTGACGTAACAAGACATGAATGCGAACCGGCGCTGGCAGGAATCGGCTAGACGCCCGGCGGGCGACGCCGCCCGACCGGGTTTGCGCGCTCCAGCATGCGCGCGAACTTCAGCAGCTCACGCTCGCCGCGATACTTGCCGATGATCTGCAGGCCGACGGGCAGGCCATCCTCGGTGAACCCGCACGGCAGCGACAACGCGGGATGGCCGGTGATGGTGATGCGATAGCACGAGCGCATCCAGGCAATGTAGCTTTCCATCGCCACGCCAGCGATCTCCGCAGGGTACTCCGTCTCCACCGCGAAAGGCAGCACCTGGGAGACCGGGGCGATCAAAAAATCGTACCGCTGCAGCAGGGCCTGCATCTGTGCGAAAAGGCACGTGCGCGCACGCTCGGCTTCAGCCACGGCGGCGCCGTCCAGCGAGAGACCGAGGTCGACGTTCCAGCGCACGGTCTGCTTGATCCGCTCGCCGTGTTCCGCGCGCACGGGGCCATAGCTCGTGGCGAATGCCAGCGCGCGGAAGACCTCGAACGCGTGATCGGCGCCGGTAAAGTCCGGCTCGGCTTCGTCAACCACGCAGCCGAGCGATTCGCACATGCGCACGCCGTCGCGCAGCGCGTGATGCACGGCCGTCTCGAATGGCAGGCCGCCAAGCGTCGGACTCACGGCAATCCGCAAGCCCCGGCACGACATCTCGGGCAAATCCGCGAATTGGGCACCGCCTTCGCTGACCGCCAGCGGATCGGTACCCGTGTCGCCCGCGATGACGCTCATCAACAGCGCCACGTCCGATACCGTCCGGCCCATCGGTCCACCGACGGTCTGGGTGTTGAAAGCAAAGGCGGAAGGCGTCATCGGCACGCGGCCCATCGACGGACGCAGACCCACCACATTGCAGAAGCTGGCGGGATTGCGCAGCGAGCCGCCCATGTCGGAACCGTCCGCCAGCGCCACCATGCCCGCGGCCAGTGCGGCAGCGCTGCCGCCACTGCTGCCGCCGGCCGACAGGCCCTGGCGGTAGGGGTTGTGCGTGGCGCCGAACACGGCGTTGAAGGTGTGCGAACCCGCGCCGAATTCGGGCAGGTTGGTCTTGCCCAACGTAATGGCACCGGCCGCCTTCTGGCGCGCCACCACGGCGCTGTCCTGCGCCGGGACGAAATCGCGATAGGCCTCGGAACCGAACGTGGTTCGCACCCCGGCTGTCAGGTAGGAATCCTTGTGTGCCACGGGCAGGCCGAACAGTGGTCCGGGCCTGTGTCCGGCAGCCAGCGCGGCGTCGGCCGCGGCGGCCTCGACACGTGCCACGTCGAAGGTCTGGGTGACGATCGCATTGATGGCCGGGTTCACGCGCTCGATCTGCGCGATATGGGCGTCGATGACTTCGCTGACGGACAGCTCGCGCGTGCGGATGGCGTGGGCCATCGACACAGCGTCCATGAAACAGATATCGCTCACTGCACGGGTCTCCTTTCTTGTATGTCAGGGCAACGATAACGCCTCGATCGCGCCGTGGCACACGGGCGTGATAGCGGTGTGCTGGAAACATGACAACGATGGCTACGCCAGCCCGCAAATCGCGGCACATGAATGGCGCCCGACGCGCCATCAATCGCTCGCGCACGGTGCAATGGCGGCACATGCTGCCACCCGCAAGGCGGTTTCCGCACGATGCCGGCACCAGAAGCGGGCGCGGGGCATGGAACGGACCTTTCTAAAATAAGCAAGGCTTTGGGTGCGATACCCGTATGATGAGGAAAGCAGAATCGATCATGTCCAGCCCCCAGCCCCGCCATGAAGCTCACATCCATTCACGCCGTGCCGCTTGCCTACTTTCTTGAGGTAGCCCAGACCGGTTCGCTGACAGCGGCCGCGAAATCGCTGCACATCGCGGTATCCGCCATCAGCCGGCAGATTGCGCGGCTGGAGGAGGAGCTTGGCGTGGTGTTGTTCGACCGTGAGCCGCGCGGCATGCGGCTGACCGAGGCCGGCAGGGTGGTGCAGCAATATGGGCGGCGTGCATTCCTGGACGCCGAAACGCTGCAGGCGGATCTACGCGGGCTGATGAGCCTGACGCACAGCGCCGTGCGCGTTGCCTGTACCGAAGGTTTTGCGCGCGAGTATGTGCCGACGTTGATCGCGTCGTTCCAGCGCCGCTATCCCGGTGTGGCCTTCTCGCTGGAAGTGGTGACCGCCGCGGAAGCGACGCGCCTGGTGCGCGAGGGTGATGTCGATATCGCTCTGACCTTCGCCATTGCCGATCAGGCGGGTATCGCGGTCGAGTATTCGGAGGTGGCGCCCGTGTTTGCTTGCGTCAGCCGCAATCATCCCATCGCGGGCATGGCGCGCGTGCCGCTGCGCGAGCTGGTGATGCACCCGCTGGTGTTGCCCAGCGAGGTGCACACGATCCGGCAGCTATTCGATCTGGCCTGCAGCCTGGAAGGGCTGCGGCCTCACGTGCTGCTGACCAGCAATTCGCTCGGGGCGCTGGTGGCCTACCAGAATCACGTCGACGTGATCTACCTGACGGGATCGCTGGCGGTGCGCAACACCCTGCGTGCCGACCGCCGTGTGCTCGTGCCGATCGTCGGCCGCGCGATGCACCAGCGCGCGCTGCAGATCCAGACGATGGTAGGTCGGCATCTACCGCCAGCCGTGCGGGCTTTTGCCGATGCGCTGCGGCAGGATGCCGGCAAACGCCGCCGCGCAGTTCCTGCAGCGGAACGCGGGCGCAAGACGGCCGCTTAGCTCGCGGCCAGCCCGGCAGAGACGCCGCCGCGCCGCACCAGTCCCAGCGACATCATCGTGGCACCGGCCACGACGGCCGGAATGCCAACCAGCACGAACAACGCCGGCATGGACAAGCCCATCGACAGCATCGTGGCACCGCCAACCGATCCCACCACCGATCCGAAGCGGCCCACGCCGTTGGCCCAGCTCACGCCGGTGGCACGGCAGTCGGTGGGGTAGTAGCTGGCCGACAGGGCGTTGGCGCCGACCTGCGAGCCGGAGATGCAGAAGCCTGCCAGGAACACGGCGGCGCCCGCCGCGACCGTTGCGCTGGCCAGGCTGCCGATTGCGGCGACGAACACGCCGGCCAGCGCGTAGCTGACGGCCAGCACGTAGTGCGGGTTGATGCGATCCATCAGCCAGCCCAGAAAGATGGCGCCGACGGTGCCGCCCACCTGGAACATCGTCGTCACCAGCGCAGCGGTGGTCAGCGACATACCGGTGCCGCGCAGCAGCGTGGGCAGCCAGCTCGACAGCAGGTAGATCACCAGCAGGCTCATGAAGAACGTGAGCCACAACAGCAGCGTGCCGCGCAGCAATTCGGGCTTGAATAGGTGGCGCACCGGTGAGACGTGCGTGCCGGGCTTCTCGGCAATCACGAAAGCGGTGTGCCGCAGGTCGGCATCGGGTGCGATACGGCGCAGCGTGGCGCGCACGCGGTCGTTGTCGCGGCCCTTGACCACGAGATAGCGCACCGACTCAGGCAGCAGCCGCACCAGCAGCACGCTCAGCGCCAGCGGCAGCACGCCGCCAATCAGCAATACCGATCGCCAGCCAAACGCTTCGATCAGCGCGGCCGATGCCAGCCCGCCCAGCGCGGAGCCAACGGTGAAGCCGCAGAACATCGTGGTCACCAGGAACGAACGGCGCTTGTCGGGGCAGAACTCCGATGTCAGCGTAATGGCGTTGGGCATTGCGCCGCCCAGGCCCAGGCCCGTTAAAAAGCGCAGCGCGATCAGCTCCCACAATCCCGGAGACCATGCCGAAGCCAGGCTGGCCGCGCCGAAGCACAGCACCGATAGCACCAGCACGGTCTTGCGGCCGAAGCGGTCGGCCAGCGGGCCGAACAGAAAGGCGCCCGCCATCAGGCCGCCAAGGCCCGCACCGAACAGCGGGGCCAGATGCGCCGGCGTGAGCTGCCATTCGGCGCGGATCGCCGGGGCGATGAAGCCGATGGCGGCGGTGTCGAAGCCGTCGATGGCGACGATCAGAAAGCACAGCACGACGATCGTCACCTGGAACGCGGACAGCGGATGGCGATCGATGAACGTGGTCACGTTCAGCGTGGACGTTGCGGACATGGTGTCTCCTCCGGTCACTCCGGAATGGGATGGATGAGGCGGCTCTTGCGGCCGCTGCTCGTGTTAAAGCCGAATCGCGTGAAGCGATGGATCAGAGCCAGGGCGTCGGGCTAAGGGCGTGTTCGGCGCGCCAGCCGTGCAGCCATTGCAGCGCGTCGTAGAACTGCTCCTGGGTGCGGCCTACCCACAGCGTGTTGCGCACAAAGCGGTCCACACCCTTGGCGTGGTAGACGCGACCCATGTCGCGCGCACCGTACAGCACGCGCGCGGTGCGCGGAATGCGGGCCTGCTCATAGAGCTTGAAGGCGGCGTCGAAGTCGCCATCGGCCGCTTCCACGGCCGCACCCAGGGCCACCGCATCTTCCAGCGCCTGGCAGGCACCTTGTGCGATGTACTGCGTCATCGGGTGCGCGGCATCGCCAAGCAGCGTGGCGCGGCCAAAGCTCCAGTGCTCCACGGGATCGCGGTCGGCGGTAGCCCAGCGCTTCCACGACGTGGGCCGGTCCAGCATCTGGTGCGGCAGCGCATGGATGCCGTCGAAGTACGACAGCACTTCTTCCTTGCTGCCGTCGCGCACGCCCCAGACTTCCTGCTCGCGGCTGTGGAACGTAACCACGAGGTTGTACTGCTGGCCGCCGCGCAGCGGGTAGTGCACGAGGTGACAGTGCGGGCCGGCCCAGACCACCGGCGCGTTGACCTGCAGATCCTTTGGCATGTTGTCCACCTCGACCACGGCGCGATAGACCACGTGGCCGGTCACGCGCGGGGTATCGCCGATCAGCGCCTCGCGGATGGCGGACTTCACGCCGTCGCACCCAACCACCGCGTCGGCGCGATGACGCTCGCCATGCTGGTCGATCACCGTCACGCCCTTGTCGTCCTGCTCCAGCCGCTCCACGCGCGTGGCGGTGCGGAATTCGATCAGCGGGTGGTGCTGCACGGCTTCAAGGATCGACAGATGAATGTCGGCGCGATGGATTACCGCATAGGGATTGCCGAACCGCTCGCGATAGGCACGGCCCACGTCCACGCGCGCAATGCTGCTGCAATCGATGGCGTCGCGCAGCTCGATGTAGTCGGTGAACACCGCGCGGCCGCGTGCGGCCTCGCCCACGCCCAGCGCGTCGAGCGCCGCGAACGCGTTGGCGGCCAGCTGGATGCCGGCGCCGATCTCGCCGATTTTCTCGGCCTGCTCCAGCAGTTCGATGCGGATGCCTTTGCGTGCCAGCGCCAATGCCGCCGCAAGGCCGCCGATGCCGCCGCCGATGACCAGAACCTTGCGGTCGCCGGGTGTGGTTGTCTTTGTGGTCGTTGTCATGTTTTGTCTCCTGGCCTGCCAGCGTGCTGCGTCAGGCGATGTAGTCTGGCTGGCGCACCGGCGCGGCCGCCTTGAAGGCTGCGTGGGCCGAGGCGTGTTCATACACGGCCATCGCGCGCGGGTATGCGGAAAGATCGCAGCCCATGCGCAGCGCGTTGGCAATCTGCGGCACCAGCGTTACGTCGGCTAGCGTCGGTTGATCGCCAAAACAGTAGTTGCCGTGGCCGTAGCGCATGAGCAGCCTTTCCACACCCGCCATGCCATCGTCGACCCAGTGCCGGTACCAGGCGTCTTTCTGTTCCGGCGTCACATGCAGCACGGTGTCCAGATAACGCAGCACCCGCATGTTGTTGACCGGGTGGATATCGCAGCCCACCAGGTTGGCCAGTTCCAGCACGCGCGCACGTTGCGCGGGGTCTTGCGGAATCAGGCGCGGTTCGGGATGGCGCGCATCGAGGTAGTCCATGATGGCCAGTGACTGGCTCAGCTGAAAATCGCCGTCCACCAGCGCGGGCACGCTGGCCGACGGGTTGATACCGTTCACGTACTCCGCTTCGCGGTGTTGGCCGCTGCGGATATTTACCGGCAGGTAGTCGTAGGGCAGGCCCTTCAGGGCCAGCGCGATCCGCACGCGGTACGACGTGGAGCTATTGAAAAAACTATAGAGCTGCATGGTGGTCCCGCAAGATCAGATGACGCGCACCTTCAGTTCACCAAGGCCTTCCACGGCCGTGACCATCACATCGCCTGCCTTGACCGCGCCGACGCCTTCGGGCGTGCCGGTGTAGATCACGTCGCCCCGCTCCAGACGGAAGAACTGCGACAGGTAGGCCACCGTTTCCGCCACGGACCAGATCAGGTGCGTGACGTTGCTGCTTTGCTTCGTGGCACCGTTGACGGTTAGCGTGATCGCGGCCTGCTGCGGGTGGCCGATGTCGCTGGCGCGATGGATGGGGCCGATGGGCGCGGAAGCATCGAACGCCTTGCCGATCTCCCAGGGGCGGCCCATTTCGCGCATCTTCATTTGCAGGTCGCGGCGCGTCATGTCCAGTCCCACCGCGTAGCCGTAGACGTGTTCGAGCGCGCTTTCCACGGGAATATCGGCACCGGCTTTACCGATCACGGCCACCAGCTCGGCCTCGTAGTGGTAGTTCTGCGTCTGCGCGGGGTAGGGAAGATCGAGCGTCCGGCCATCCTGCACCGGGATCACAGCGTCGGCGGGCTTGCAGAAGAAAAACGGCGGCTCACGGTCCGGATCGAAACCCATTTCACGCGCATGCGCGGCGTAGTTGCGGCCCACGCAGTAGACGCGGCGCACGGCGAATGCATCGTCGGTGCCGGCAATGGGAACGGCGACGGGGGCAGGGGGCGTAAAGACGAAATTCATGACTTGGATTCCAGGAACATTGAGGGTGAGCGAGGCCACGGTATGCGTCTGGCGCAGACCGGCGGCATACGATTGGTGAAGGCGGTTCAGGTGCGCGATTCGCGCAGCAGGTTCAGCGCGGACAGCACCGGACGGTCGGAATAGCTGAACAGCACGGCGTCTTCGATGGCGGCCAGTTGCACCGGCGCCCATGACGGCGCCACGAACACGTCGCGCGGCTCGAACTGGAACTGTTCGCCGCCGATGCGCACGGTGCCGCTGCCTTCCACCACGCTGTAGACCGTGGCGTCGGTACTGCGATAGGTCTTGCCCTGGAAGCCAGCCGGCAGGTACTGCATGAACGTGGCGATGGTCGGCATCGGCCAGCCGCCGGTGGCGGGATTCACATAGCGCAGTTTCACGCCGTCCCAGGCATCGAGTTCGCCATTGCGGTAGAGCTGGTCCAGCGCTTCGCGCGAACGGTCGTACGGATAGCTGAAGATCGGCGAGGTGGGGTCGGTCACGCGATGCCGCACCGGCACCATGTTGTGGCCAAAGCGCGCAAAGCTGTCGCCCTCGGGGCGCAGCACCGGTTGCTGCGATTCGGGATAGTTTTCGGCAAAGCCCGCGTCGAACTGCTGCACCAGCGGGATATCGAGTCCGTCGAGCCAGACCACGGGTTCGCCGTCTTCGTCCGCCGACGGGTTGCCATGATCGTGCCAGGTCCACGACGGCGTAATGATGAAATCGCCGGGATGCATGGTGGTGCGTTCGCCATTGACTGCCGTCCACGCGCCCTTGCCTTCGACGATGAAGCGCAGCGCCGATTGCGTATGCCGATGGCTCGGCGCGACCTCGCCCGGCAGGATCAGTTGCAGCCCCGCGTACAGCGTCGACGTAATGCTCGACTTGCCGGGCAGCCCGGGATTTTCCAGCACCAGCACGCGGCGCACCGCTTCCTCCGCACTGATGACGTTGCCGGCCTGCATGACCAGCGGGCGTACCTGCTCGTATTTCCAGATGGCCGGAACGATCTGCGGGCGCGGCTCACGCGGCACCAGCGCGTGCAGCGATTCCCAGAGCGGGGTCATGTGGCTGCGGCCGATGCGCTCGTAGTAGGCGGTGCGGGCGGGGTCCAGGGTGTGCTCGGACATGCGTGTCTCCGTTGGCTGTTTTCGATGCCTGGAATCCAGGTCATCGTGCTGTTGCTTGGAGTTATACGCCGCACCCTATAAGATTTGAAATGAAGTTTTGCTTTAACTCATACCAACAAAGATATAGGTGGACGGAGATGGACTGGACCCAGCGCCTTCGGCTGCGCAATCTGCAGATGCTCCTGAGCCTGGCGGAGACCGGCAACATGAGTCAGTCGGCTGCCATGCTCAATACGACGCAGCCTGGCCTATCCAAGTGGCTTAAGGATCTCGAAGATGACGTCGGCCTGCCGCTATTCGAACGGCAGGCGCGCGGGCTGCGGCCCACACCCTATGGGGAATCGCTGATCGAACATGCGCGGCGCATCGAAGCGCAGCTCGATACCGCGCGCGACGACCTACAAGCGATGCGCGACGGCGGCAGCGGCCTGGTGGTGGTCGGCACTTCCGGCGCTTCCGCCGCCGATACGGTGCCGTTGGCCGTGCTCGGTCTGCTGCAGCGATTGCCGAGGGCACAGGTGCGCGTGGTGGAAACGACGATGGACCGGCTGATGAGCCAGCTCACGCACAGCGAACTCGACATCGTCGTGGGCCGTTCGGCACCGGAATTGCAGGACGCGCAGGTGCGCACGGAATCGCTCTACATGGAACCGATCCATTTCGTGGCGCGGCCGCGTCATCCGCTGGTGCTGAGCGGCAACGTGGAATGGCGTGATCTCCAGGCCCATCGCTGGGTGGTCTGGCCGCGCGGCACGCCGATCCGCAATGCGCTGGAGGCCGCCCTGGCCAGCGCGGGCTTTCCGCTGCCGGCCGATGCGGTGGAAAGCAACTCCACCATGCTCAACCTCACGCTGCTGAACAACAGCGACATGATCGGCCTGGCATCGCACCGAACCGCGCGCCGGCTGGAGGAGCTTGGCGCGCTGCGCATCGTACCGTTGCGACTGGCCGGGTTTGGATCGGTTTCGATGTACTGGCGCGACGACGGCCTCAAGCGATCGGCCGTGGTGACGATGCTCGATTGTCTGCGGCGGGCAGCGGATCGGGCGGTGCCGGATCTGGCCGGAGACCTCGCGGGCTCGCGCTAGCGGTCCTGCGGCGCAACCGCGCCAACCCTGGCCGCGAACGCCTCGTGCGACGCTACATCCACCGGCCGGTGCTTGACCGTGGCGGACGGCGGATACTTGCTTACGGTGTTGCCGTTCTTCCAGTCGCTTGCCGGACGCACGGGGCGTGGGGCGAAGCCGCCGCCGCAATTGGGGCAGACATTGCCAAGGACGTTGTCGACGCAATCGGCGCAAAACGTGCATTCGAAGCTGCAGATCCGCGCCAGCGTCGATGCCGGCGGCAGGGCGATGTTGCAGTGTTCACACGTCGGGCGCAGTTCCAGCATGGTTGTCTCCATTGGCGTTTGGGTTCGTGCCATCATAGCCGCCTGATTGCCCCAGCACCCACCCATCTCCGCCATGACCACTCAGGACGACCAGCACGACCCCGCTCACAGCCCGCTCAGGGCCGCGTTTCTGCGCCATGAGGAAACCCTGGCGCCGCCGGGCCATGTACCCGGCGAGGATGACCATGCCGTGTACCGGACATTGCTTGAATCGACCAAGGCGATTCCGTGGAAGATCGACTGGGCGACGATGGAGTTTGCCTACATCGGCCCGCAGATCGAGGCGCTGCTTGGCTGGGCGCCATCGACCTGGCAAACGGTGAACGACTGGGCGGACCGCATGCATCCCGATGACCGCGAGCAAGTGGTCAATTTCTGCGTGGCCCAGTCGCAGGCCGGCACCGACCACGAGGCCGACTACCGCGCGCTGACACGCGACGGCGGATACGTCTGGTTGCGCGATGTGGTGCACGTGGTACGCAACGACAAGGGTGAAGTGGACTCGCTGATCGGCTTCATGTTCGATATCAGCGAACGCAAGCGTACCGAGGAGAAACTCGCACAGCTACAGCGGGAACTGGAGCGGTTGTCCTTTACCGATGGCCTGACCGGCGTCGGCAATCGCCGCAGGTTCGACAACGTGCTGCAGGCGCAGTGGGACGCCGCTGCAACATCGGGCGAACCGCTGTCGCTGATCATCATGGACATCGACTTCTTCAAGTCCTTCAACGATTACTACGGTCACGTGCAGGGCGACGAATGCCTGAAACGCATCGCCTCGGTGCTGCGCGACGCGGTGGGTCACGACCATTTCCTGGGCCGCTTTGGCGGTGAGGAATTCGCGATGGTGCTCGCCAATACCGATGCCGATACCGCCGTGAAGGTCGCGGAGCGTTGCCGTGAGCTGATCGCGGACGCGGCGATTCCGCACCTGCGCTCGCCGTATGACCAGCGCGTCACGGCCAGCTTTGGCGTGGGCACGATGGTGCCGAACGGGCGCGGCGATGCCACGGCCTTCCTGAACCTGATCGACGCGCAGCTTTATCACGCCAAGGACAACGGCCGCAATCGCATCGCCGCGGTGGATCGCGCTGGCATGAACGGCGATGGGTTCAAGGTGCATTCCCGATGAGTGCGTTGCAGCCGCTGCCCACGGCGCGGCTGCACCTGCGCGCCTGGCGCGAATCAGACCGCCTGCCGTTTCGCGCGATCAATGCCGACCCTCGCGTGATGGCGTGCTTTCCGCATACGCTGACCGATGCGCAAAGCGATGCGCTGATGGATCGAATCGTCGCGCATCACGGGCAACACGGCTTTGGCCTGTGGGCGGTGGAGTTGAAGGAGACGTCCGCGTTCATCGGCTTCACCGGACTCGCGGTTCCCGCGTGGAATCCGCCATTCGGCCCCTGTGTGGAGATTGGCTGGCGGCTCGCGCATGACAGCTGGGGGCATGGCTTTGCGACGGAAGCCGCGCAGGCGTCACTGGCGCAGGGCTTCAACGTTTTGCGGCTCGATGAGATCGTGTCGTTCACGGCGGCCGTCAACGTCAGGTCCGAGCGCGTGATGCAGCGTTTAGGCATGCACCACGACGAGGCGGACGATTTCGACCATCCTGCTTTGCCCGCAGGCGATCGTCTGGCGCGGCATGTTTTGTACCGCCTGCCGCGCCAAGCGTGGCATACCGGTTCCATGTGAATTTTTTGTGACAGTTCTTGAGCGTGCCAGTGCAACGAGCGCCATCTGCTAGCCTGAGTCAATAGGCTGGCGAGTGCATCGCGCTGACGCGCCGCCCGATCGTGCTCGGCAGCGCCCAGCAGAAGGAAGAACAATCATGGACCGATCACGCATCCAGGGCACCCTTCTGCGCAACGCCGCGCGAGCGCTTGCGATGGTGGCGCTGATCGCGCTGGGCGCCGGGGCATGGACGACGCAGGCGCGTGCCGAGGTGACCGGGGCCGGTTCGACGTTCGTCTATCCGCTCATGTCCAAATGGGCGGCCACGTACTACGCAAAGACGGGACAGCAGGTCAATTACCAGCCAGTGGGATCGGGCAACGGTATCCGGCAGATCAAGGCCGCCAGCGTCACGTTCGGCGCGACCGACATGCCACTCAAGCCGGACGAATTGCAGCGCGCGGGCCTGGCGCAGTTTCCGATCGTGGTCGGCGGCGTAGTGCCGGTGTTGAACCTGCCCGGTATCGCGCCGGGCCAGTTACGGATCACCGGCCCGCTGCTGGCGGCAATCTTCCAGGGGCGCGTCGCCAAGTGGAATGATCCCGGCATCGTGGCGATCAACCCGGGCGTGTCGTTGCCCGACATGCCCATCACCGTGGTCCATCGCAGCGACAGTTCCGGAACGACGTTCAACTGGACCGACTTTCTTTCGAAAGTCAGCCCCGAATGGAAAAGCGGCGTTGGTGCGGGCACAACAGTCAAATGGCCGATGGGCGTTGGCGCCAGCGGCAACGACGGCGTGGCGGTCTACATCCGCAACGTCAAGGGCGCGCTTGGCTACGTGGAGCTGACCTATGCGTTGCAGCGCAAGCTGCCTTATGCAGCGGTGCAGAACCGCGACGGACAGTATGTGCTGCCATCGCGTGAATCGTTCAGCGCGGCCGCGGCGGCGGCGGAGTGGAATCCGCAGCAGGACTTCTACCAGGTACTGACGAACCCTCCGGGCCAGGCGGTCTGGCCGATCACAGGCACGGTCTTCGTGCTGATGCCGCGCGGTCCCGGTACGCCGGCCGCCACGCGCGACGCGCTGGCATTCTTCCAGTGGGCGCTGATGGAAGGGCAGGCCGATGCGTTGGCCGAGAACTACGTGGCGCTGCCGGAGGGCGTGGTGACGCAGATCCGGGCGTACTGGGGGACGACGTTCAAGTAGCTCACGCGGGCGGCCAGATCCATTCCGGCTCCTGCTGTATGAGGCGGTCGGCGATCGCGCGCACTTCGATCATTGCCTGCGTGGCGATGCCCGACGCGGGCGATGCCTTGCGGCTCACGATCCCGAAGGAGCGCACCGGGCCGTCCACGATCCCGGCCACGAACATCCCCTTCAGTGACAGCAGCGGCATGATGCCAAGATAGGGCAGCACGGCAATGCCCAGCCCCTGCTTGACGAAGCCGGCAATCGTGCCGATCTGGTCGAGTTGCAGCTTGGGGCGAAACACCACGCCGCGCTGGAGGAATGCGGCGCTCATGTACTTCATGGCGGTACTGGCATCGGTCATGCTGATCAGTGGCAGATCGGCCAGGTCTTCCATTCGCGTTTGCTCGGTGAGCCGGCGGCGCCATGCGTGGGGTGCCAGCAGCACGAAGCGGTCGCGCAGAATTTCCTCGTAATGCAGATCGGGGTTTGACGGCGAAGCGGACGCCAGCGCGAAGCCCACCTGATAGTTGACCACGCGGCCCACCGCGGCCTGGTCCGCGCAATCGTGCACGGTGATATGGGGCTGCGGGTAGCGCTGCTCCAGCGCGGCACACACGCCGGGCAGCAACACATTGGCCAACGAGGGCAGTGCGGCCACGGCAAGCCGATGCGCTTCCTGCTCGGCCCGGTTCTGCATCTGCTTCAGGCCGGTATCGAACTCGCCGACGATGCGGCGCGCCAGCGGCACCAGTTGCTCGCCAGCCGGCGTCAGTCGAACGCTGCGCGTGGAACGCTCGAACAGCGCGACGGCCAGCGCGTCTTCCAGATCCTTCACGGTCTTGCTTAACGAAGGTTGCGTCACAAAGAACTGCTCGGCCGTCCGGCTGAAGTTCAACGACTGGGCCAGTGCCAGAAAGATGCGCAATTGGCGCGGCGTGACATTCATTCCCTGCATCTATCAATTTATCGGTAAATGGAATTTCCGCGATAAATGTAGCCTGCCTAGAATGGGCCGGCAAATTTCACGACAAGGACCGGTCCAGGACCGGCATGGAGACGCGGATGCTGGATCTGAATGGCAAGGTTGCGCTGGTAATGGGTTGCGGCGCGGTGGCCAAGGGCTGGGGCAATGGGCGCGCCACGGCGGTGCTGATGGCGCGCCAGGGCGCCAGCGTCTTCGGGACGGACCTGCATATCGACCATGCCGCGGAGACCCGTGACCTGATCCTGGCGGAAGGGTTCGATGCCGACGTCATGGCGTGCGACAGCACCAAGGCGGAGCAGGTGCAGCAGGCCGTGCAGGCATGCATGGCGAAGCATGGCCGCATCGACATTCTGGTCAACAACGTCGGCCTGTCCCAGCCGGGCGGCCCCGTCGACATGGATGAAGCGGTCTGGGACGCGCAGATGCAGGTCAACCTGAAGGGTGCCTTCCTGGGTTGCAAGCATGTGCTGCCGATCATGCAGCGGCAGGGTGGCGGGTCAGTGATCAACGTGGCATCGGTGGCCGGTTTGCGCTATGTGGGCAAGCCACAGGTGGCCTATGCCGCCGCCAAGGCGGGTCTGATGCATTTCACGCGGACCACGGCCGTGATTCACGCGCCCGACAACATCCGCCTCAACTGCGTGGTGCCGGGGCTCATGCATACGCCGTTGATCGAAGGGCTGGCCGCCAAATACGCGAAAGGCGATACCGACGGATTTATCGCGCACCGCAACAACCAGGTGCCGATGAAGCGCATGGGCGACGGCTGGGATACCGCGCATGCCGTGCTGTTCCTGGCAGCGGATGAAAGCCGCTATGTCACCGGCACGGAGATCGTGGTCGACGGCGGACTGGTGGCCGCCACGCGCTGACGGGCCGGCGCCCATCCCCTATTTGCACGGACGGACCGCAGAGTCCGCCAGCATCCAGCGATAACAACAGGAGACAACGATGACATGCATTTCCCGGCGTCTGTTTGGTGCCGCCGCGCTCGCGGCGGCGATGCTTGGCGTGGGACCCACGTGGGCGCAGCAGTCGTATCCGAATCAGCCGATACGCCTGATCGTGCCGTTCGCGCCCGGCGGCGCCGTGGACCAGACCGCGCGCACGATTTCGAACGCGCTGGGCAAGCAGCTTGGGCAATCGGTGGTCATCGAGAACAAGCCGGGTGCAAGCGGGTCGCTTGGCGCAGGCGACCTGGCCCGTGCCAAGCCGGACGGCTACACGCTGATGCTGGCGCTCGATTCGCAGGCGGTGAATCACTACACGGTGAAGAACCTGCGCTTCGATACGTTCACATCGTTCGACTATCTGAGCCTGCTGGTGACCACGCCACAGGTGCTGGTCGTGCGTAGCGACCTGCCGGTCAAGAGCCTCGATCAGCTGGTGACCTATCTGAAGGCGCACCCCGAGTCGTCGTATGGGTCCGCTGGCACCGCGTCGGCAGGGCACGTGAACAGCGCCCAACTCAATATCGCGAAGCAGTTGTCGACCACGCATATTCCGTACAAGGGGGCCGCGCCGCTGCTGACCGATCTGCTCGGCGGGCATATCCAGTACGCGTTTGCCGGGCTGTCGGTAATGCTGCCGCACATCCAGGCAGGCAAGGTGCGCGCGTTGGCAGTCAGCTCGCCCAAGCGGTCGGCGATGTTGCCGGACGTGCCGACGATGAGCGAGTCGATCCCGGGCTTCGAATATCCGACGTGGATCGGCCTGGTCGCGCCCAAGGGTTTGCCGTCCGACGTGCGCGAGAAAATCCTGACCGCCACGCGCGAGGTCATGCATGATCCCGAGGTGTCGAAGCGGTTCGGCGAAAACGCGTTCGATATCGTCAACAACTCGCCCGAGGCATTCTCCGCGCGCGTGAAAAAGGACTCGGACGTGATGTCCGATCTGGTCAAGCGCAAGATCATCGTGGCGGAATAACGGGCCGGGCAACTCAGAAACACAGGAGCGCAATTCGCAATGGCAAACATTCCTTATGCCGATCTCTCGGACCCGGCGGTGCGTCCGCTGGTGGACCGCATCACCGCGGAGCGCGGCGGCGTGCTGCATCTGTACCAGATGCTGCTGCACGCGCCGCCGGTGGCGGAAGGCTGGCTGACCTACCTGACGGCGATCCGGCAGAAGTCCACGCTGCCCGGCGCGTTGCGCGAACTGGTGATCATGCGCGTGGCCATTCTCAATGGCGCACCGTACGAGGCAGATCAGCACGCGCCGATCGCGATTCGGGAAGGCATGACGCAGGCGCAGCTCGACGACCTGCCGGCATGGCAGGACAGCACACTGTTCGATGAAACGGAGCGCGCCGTGCTGGCCTATACCGACACCATGACGCGCAATATCCAGGTGGAGGCGCCGGTGTTCGAAGCCATCCGCCAGCGCTTTTCGCATCGGCACCTGATTGAACTGACGGCAACGGTAGCGGCCTACAACATGGTGTCGCGCTTTCTGGAAGCGCTACAGGTGCATTCGCACGACGCGCGCTAGCGTTGTACCGTCGCCGGGCGTGCAACGGCAAGCTGGAGGGCAAACCAGGTGCCGTGCGCGTCGGTTTGCCAGCCGATCGTGGCGTCGATGGCCTGGGCCCGACGGTGCAGGTTGACGAGTCCGCGCCCCGCCGACGTGGGTGAGACCGTGGCCGGGTCGAACGGCGCGCCATTGTCATGGACGCGCACCATGACCACGCCATCGACCACATAGGTCTGGACGCGGATCACGGTGGCGTTGCCGTGCTTCAGGATATTCGTGAAGACTTCCTGCAGAATCCGCAGCACGTGCAACGCGCCTTGCGGGTCCAGCCATTGCAGCGGCGGCACATCTTCCACTTCCCATGCCAGCGTGATACCGGCGGCTTCCAGCCGGGGGCCGAGCCGATAGCGCAGCGTGGCCAGCAGCAGAAGCAGGTCCGCGGAATCCGGCTCCAGCGAATCGATGGTGAGCTTCAGGTCGTCGATGCACTCGCGCAGCAACTGCGCGACGTCGACCGATGCATTGCGTTGTTCCACCACGCGAAGCGCACTCATCAGAGAAGAACCAAGCCCGTCGTGCATGTCTTCCAGCAGGCGCTGGCGCTCGTGGGCGAGCGTTTCGCGGCGCTCGATCTCGCGCAGCTGCCGATGGCTTTCGTTGAGTTCGGCTTCGCGTTGTGCCAGCCGGATCGACAGGCCGGCGTTGAGCTGCGCCACCTGATCCAGCGCGCCGATATAGCGGCGGTACATCAGGTACATGAACAACAACAGCTGCACGCAGCCCAGATACGAGAGCAGGTAGATGCCTTCGATGCTGATGCGGTAGTTCTGCAGCAGCACATCGTGCACAGCGATGGGCGTGCTCATCGCGTTCCAGATCGAAAACATCAACGCCTCGCGCGAGCGCGCGCGCCATGCGGCTTGCAGCGCGGCGATCGAAGCGGTGAGGTTCAGGCAGACCAGCAGCAGCTGCGAGAGCGGGAAAAGGAACACCGCGTGCGTCAGCCATGACAGCGGCAAGGTGCTGGTGGCCAGGAAGACCACCACGCAGATCAGGCCCGCCTCAAGCCGGCGGTAGCGGACATCGAGGTAACGGAAGATGAAGACGTAGCACGTCAGGATAAGCCACGCGATGCTGTTGAATGCCAGCCAGCTGAACCATGCCTCGGGAATCGGTAGCGGGTCCTCTCCCACGAGGTATTGAAGCGTATGCAGGAAGTAACTGGCCGCCGCCAGGAAGCACAGCAGATAGCGGGATTCCGTGCGCCGCCTTTGCCAGATCATCAGCGAGAAGATGCCGATGGCCAGCAGTGCGCCGCTGGATAAGTACGGGAACTGCGTCTGCAGGAAACTGCGCAATGCATAGCGCCATAGCAATTGCCCGTTGGTGCCAATCCATATCGACGACAGCGCACCGCCAACCTGACCGGACACGTCCATGCGCACGACGATCTCATGCGGCGCATGCCCCAGCGGAATCCAGAGCGGATAGTTGTAGCTGTTCCAGACCGGTCCTGCCCGCGAGTGCCAGAGCAACTTGCCGTCGGCGTAGACCGCAAGGCGGCCGACCGTCTGCCAGCGCGGCGCGTAGAGATAGAGCGCGGTCCCGGCATTGGCCGCGCCAACGGCATCGGGCATTTGCAGCCGCACCCATACCGTGTTCACGCTGCCGGTATCGAGTGCATCGGGCGTGATCTGCCGAGGCACGACGAACGGCAAGGGCGTCTGCTCCCACGACCCTGATGCCGCAGGCATCTCCAGTTGCATCGGCGGTGCGTCGAGCGAACCGTTCGGCGTGATGCGCATCTGCGCGCTGCTGAACTGCAGCGGTAGTTCGTCTGCAAGCGCGGCGGAGAAGATGCTTGCACCGACGATGGAGATCGCCACTTGCAGCGCGAAGGATAACCATCCGCGCACGATGCGTTCAGCGGTCATCGAGCAGCCCCTGCGTGCGTGCCACGTTGATGGCTTCCACTTTAGAGTGCACGTCGAGTTTGACGTAGATGCGGCGCACGTAGGTCAGCAACGTATGACGCGATACGCCCAGTCGCTGAGCGATCTCGTCATGCGAGAAACCGCGCGTGATATCCGTTAGCACCTGGTATTCGCGCGGTGACAGCGCGGCGGTGGGCGTGGCGGATTGCGGCGACGGCTGCGGTGGCGCGGGCGCTTCCGATACCGGCGCACGCATGCGCATCAGCACCTGTCGCGCAATCAGCGGACTCATCGGACTGCCACCAAGGTGCAGCGACCGCAGTTCGCGCACGATGTCGGCGGCGCTGCTGTCCTTGAGCAGATAGCCGGTAGCGCCCGCGGCAATCGATCGCATGACGTGGGATTCGTCTCCGAACACCGTGGCAACCATGATTTCGCAGCGCGGCCACGCGGCGCGGGCGGCGTGGATGGCATCGATGCCGGAGCCGTCGGGCAGGCCGAGGTCTACCACCAGGATGTCCGCCGGCGCCGCGTCGCGCAGCATCGCCAGGCCGGTTTGGAGCGTGGCGGCCGTACCGGCCGTGCGCATGTCGGTCGCACCGGCCAGCGCCTGCATGAATGCGGCACTGAAGCGCGGATCGTCGTCGATCAGGGCAACACGGATGACTGCGGGCGAATGGGAAGGGGCTGTCGTCACGGGGCGTCGGCTGCGAAATCGTCGGGGCTGTGCACGATACAGGCAGCGGCCCGTGCAACCGCGTGGTCCCCACGCAAGAGGGGGGGCGGCTTCATGTCACGTATTCGAGGGACATACACGCCGCGAGGATCAAGCTACGATCCGCCCGAATTGTTGCACGCGTTGCGCGGATGCGAAACCACGGCGCAAAACGTGCATGCAGCAAAACAACAGACGGGGAAGGGGTGCAACATGAAGATTGCGACAACGCAACGGGTGTTGGGTGCTTTGGCCATCAGCGTGGTCTTGGCAGCGTGTGGCGGCGGTGACGGCGCTGGCAGTGTGGCCGACAGCAGCACGGGCAATGGGTCCACGGGCAATGGATCCACGGGCGGCAGCGGCGGGGGCGGGGGTAGCGGCGGCAGCGGCAGTGGCGGCAGTGGCGGGGGAACGGTCACGCCAACTGCCGTCACGTACATGGGTGTGATCAGCTTCGGGGACACGATCGCCGTCACGCTCGATGCGCCCGCATCCGGCAAGTTGAAGATCCGCTTTGCGGATTCCACATTCGGGCTGGCTGGCACGCTGGTGGGGGACTATGCGAAGGCCGGTGCGATCTATACCGTCAGCAACCTGGTGGAAGATGGCGCCGATCCGCCGCCCGCGTTCGTCTCCGCTGTGTTGGGATCGATCACGGCGACTTTCTCGGTGTCCGGCACGACGCTCACCGGAGAGATCGCGGGGCTGCCCAGGCAGCTCGGGGGCGGCAAGCTGTCGGGCCACGTCACGGCCAGCACCGTATCGACGGCGCCGACCGTCGCCAGCCTGGCCGGCATGTACTCGTTCATGCGAACGCAGTCGACATACGTCACCAGTTCAGGAAATCTCCAGGCGCAGTACGGCATGGTTGGGCAGACGCTCGTCGACGCCAATGGGTCCGTGCGCATGTGCCAGTTCAGCACCTACAGCGATACATGCGGCGGGATGCTGACGGGTACGCTCTCATTGGCCGACCAGACGCGCTATCCCGGTGCCTATGATCTGACGATGGCCGGCAAGCGGTGGGGCCGCGTGTTTCCTCTGCTGGCCGACGGCGTGCAGACGCTGTATTTCGACCACAACCAGCGCGATGGCGTTGGCAACCAGATAACCGGGGCTGGGGTGTTCCGTCCCGTGCAGACGCTCACGGCCGGGCAGGTGGCTGGCACATGGACGTGCTCGCAGCCGGGCGTGGCATCCGCGCAGGTGTCTGGTATCGGCATGCCGATTGCGCTCGACGGCACGATCCAGACCGAGACACTGACGATTTCCGCCGATGGCACGATCCTCGGCAGCAAGTCGGGCCTGCCGGCCCTGCTGGCATCGAACGTTGCCGGCAACCTGCTGGGGTCGGCGGCGATGCCGACCGCCATGCCCGGCGCGATGTCCACCAACTGGCTCGTCGAGCCACCGCTGCCGGCGGGTGTTCGCGCGCAGGTGTTCATGCCGGTCGGCGCGAACACGATGGCCTATTTTGCCGAGGTGAAAGGCGTTGCGGAAATTCTGGTCGATGGGGTGCCCACGCCGCGGGCCTGGACGTATGTAGCGCCTGGCACGTGCACGAGAGGATGAGCTGACGGGCCGGATATAAAACGGCAGGACGAAAAAACGCCCCGGAGCATTGCTGCTCCGGGGCGTTTCCTTTTGTCCGTACCACACGTGCGGGCCGCCGTGGCCGCCCGCATGCGTGACATCGGGACTTAGCCCTTCACGGCTTCCAGCGCGGCGTTCAGCGTCTTGCTGGGGCGCATCACGGCTTCCAGCTTGGCGGCGTCCGGCATGTAGTAGCCGCCGATCTCCACCGGCTTGCCCTGCACGTCGCCCAGTTCGCCGATGATGGTCTTCTCGTTTGCCGTCAGCGTCTTGGCCAGCGGTGCAAACGTCTTTGCCAGGTCGGCGTCTTCCGTTTGCGCGGCCAGTTCCTGTGCCCAGTACATGGCCAGGTAGAACTGGCTGCCACGGTTGTCGAGCTGGCCGGTCTTCGGCGACGGGCTCTTGGCGTTGTCCAGCAGCTTGCCGGTTGCGGCGTCCAGCGTCTTGGCCAGTACCTTGGCGCGGTTGTTGCCCGACTTGATGCCCAGCTCTTCCAGCGACACGGCCAGGGCCAGGAACTCGCCCAGCGAATCCCAGCGCAGGTGGTTCTCTTCCACCAGCTGCTGCACGTGCTTCGGTGCCGAACCGCCAGCACCCGTTTCGTACATGCCGCCACCGGCCATCAGCGGCACGATCGACAGCATCTTGGCGCTGGTGCCCAGTTCCATGATCGGGAACAGGTCGGTCAGGTAGTCGCGCAGGATGTTGCCGGTCACCGAGATGGTGTCCAGGCCGCGGATCACGCGCTCCAGCGTGTAACGCATGGCGCGGACCTGCGACATGATATGGATTTCCAGACCGCTGATGTCGTAGTCCTTCAGGTAGGTTTCCACCTTCTTGATCAGCTCGGCCTCGTGCGGACGGTACGGGTCCAGCCAGAACACAGCCGGCATGCCCGAGTTGCGGGCGCGCGTGACGGCCAGCTTCACCCAGTCGCGGATCGGTGCGTCCTTGACCTGGCACATGCGCCAGATGTCGCCCTGCTCGACCTGCTGCGTCAGCGCCGTCAGCACTTCACCAGTGGCGTTGTCGACGATGCGGGCTTCGCCGTCTTCGGCGATCTCGAAGGTCTTGTCGTGCGAACCGTACTCTTCAGCCTTCTGCGCCATCAGGCCGACGTTCGGCACCGTGCCCATCGTCACCGGGTCAAACGCGCCGTTGGTCTTGCAGAAGTTGATGATTTCCTGATAGATGCGGGCGAAGGTCGATTCCGGGATCAGGCACTTCGTGTCCTTGGTGCGGCCGTCGGCGCCCCACATCTTGCCGCCGATACGGATCATGGCGGGCATCGAAGCATCGACGATCACGTCGTTCGGCGCGTGCAGGTTCGAGATACCCTTGGCCGAGTCCACCATCGCCAGTTCCGGGCGATGTTCGTGGCAGGCGTGCATGTCGCGGATGACTTCTTCCTTCTTCGACTCGGGCAGCGCTTCGATCTTGGTGTACAGGTCCACCAGGCCGTTGTTCACGTTCACGCCCAGTTCGTCGAACAGCTTCTGGTGCTTGGCGAAGGCATCCTTGTAGAAGACCTTGACGGCGTGGCCGAACACGATCGGGTGCGACACCTTCATCATCGTCGCCTTGACGTGCAGGCTCAGCATGACGCCGGTCTTGCGCGCGTCTTCCATCTGGTCTTCATAGAAGGCCAGCAGGGCTTTCTTGCTCATGAACATGCTGTCGATGACCTCGCCGTCCTGCAGCGCGACCTTCGGCTTCAGCACGATGGTCTTGCCGCTCTTGGTCACCAGTTCCATGCGCACTTCGCGCGCGCGGTCCAGCGTGATCGACTTTTCGCCGTGGTAGAAGTCGCCGTGCTTCATGTGGGCCACGTGCGTGCGCGAGGCCATGCTCCACTCGCCCATGCTGTGCGGGTGCTTGCGGGCGTAGTTCTTGACGGCGGCGGGGGCGCGGCGGTCGGAGTTGCCTTCGCGCAGCACCGGGTTCACGGCGCTGCCCAGCACCTTCGAGTAGCGCTTCTGGATCGCGCGCTCTTCGTCGGTCTTCGGATCTTCGGGGAAGTCGGGGATCTTGTAGCCCTTCGACTGCAGTTCCTTGATCGCGCTGATCAGCTGGAACACCGAGGCGCTGATGTTCGGCAGCTTGATGATGTTGGTGTCCGGGTCCTGCGTCAGGCGGCCCAGCTCGGCCAGGTTGTCCGGCACGCGCTGTTCTTCGGTCAGGAATTCGGAAAATTCGCCCAGGATACGGCCAGCCACCGAGATGTCGCTGGTTTCGACGTTCACGCCGGCGGGGCCGGTGAACGTGCGGATGATGGGCAGGAAGGCACTGGTGGCCAGCAGCGGAGCTTCGTCGGTCAGGGTGTAGATGATGGTGGGCTGCTGGTTACTCATCGCTTATCTCGCATCAAATTCGGGGTTGGGAAATGCCCCGCCCGGGTCGCGGTTCGAGGCAAGACTCGAATTTTGCCTGATTTTGCATGGCGGAGGTGCAATCCTTCATGTGAAATTTGTGTGCTGCATACATAGGCATCCAGCCATGAATTGCGCATCTTTCCGTCTTTGTCCGGCAATAGCATTCAAAATCATCAATTTAGGTCGGATTCTGGATCTAGCAAAATTCTCGATTCTTATGTCTTATAGAAGAGTTGGAGTGGGATGGTCGGGTATGTGCGACCGTGAAATGCTTTTTAAAGCACTTTTCGCCGTGGAGATCAGGTATGGAACTTCCCGGCCTCGGTGGCGGGATGGAGCGGCTCGCCGCCCCGCTCGAAATCCGCAATGATCTGCGCGCCGAACAGCAGCAGCGTGGCGGCGATTTCCAGGCTAAGCAGCACCACGATGGCCGTGGTCAGCGATCCATAGACCTTGCCCACCTGGGAGAGCGTCGAAAAGTACCAGACCAGCACATGGCGCGAGATTTCCCACAGCACGGCGGCGAAAACCGCGCCGACCAGCGCATGCCGCACCGATAACCGGCCAACCGGCATGACCAGATAGATCGACGTCAGCAACAGGATTTCGCCCAGAAAGCCAAGAAGGTAGAGCAGCGAGCCCGACAGGCGGTCCAGCGACCAGTCATGCCCCAGCACTTCAAGATGCCGGGCCCCGACGGTCTGCAGGCCGCCGGCCACCACGGTCACGATCAGCAGCCCGATGCTGAGTACGAGGATGTAGCAGTAGGGCAGGATGGCGGAAACCAGGAAGTGCCGGCGGCGGATGGCCACCCGGTGGACAAAGATCACCGACATGGCGTTTTCCAGCACCGTGAACGCCAGCGAGCTGAAGAAGATCATCGTGATGGCCAGAACCCAGCCGATGACCCCTCGATTGTTCAGAAATCGCGCCAGCTCCGTGACGAGCGCGTGTGACTGCCCCGGCAGCAGCCATTCCAGGTAGCGCTCAAGCGTTTCCAGCAGTTCGATGGGGTCGGCCACCTGGGACAGCCCGATCAGCATCAGGATCAGCAGCGGCACGATGGACAGCAGCGCGTAGTAGGCCACGGCGCCGGCCAGCAACAGGCCCTGGTTGGCGCGGAAGTGAACCAGCGCATTGAGCAGGAATCGGCCTGGATGCCGCAGCACCAGGCGAAGGCGGGTGTCGAGCAGTTGCATGGGCAGTTACATGCCGCTGTCTGGCTTCCTCCGACCGCTCTTCCATGCGTAGGATAGGGGCCAGACGAGGCAGCGCAATCCGTCAGCGAACCCCGTACGGGAACTTCGTCTGCGCGGCCATTTGCGAAAGGTGATCGCGCAGGTGGGCCAGTTCGGCGGACAGTTGCAATGTCAGGAACGCATACGAGCTGTGGCCAATCGATGGGTCATCAGGGTGCGGCGATGGTAGCGACGCGTGCTGGTGCACCATCGATTCGTCGGCGGCTTCGAGTGCCGAAGCCATTTCCAGCAGCAGGTCGCGGATATTGCGTTCGTCGCCGCTTGAGTCGGTGGCGTCGGGGTCGATGGCGGCCAGCATCTCCAGTGCGCTGATGCAGACGCGGGCGCTGTGCTGCACCTCTTCCAGATCGGCGGGCGGCACATCCGTTTCCTTGGCTACCGACGGAATCAGGCTGCGCATCTGCACCAGGAGATTCGACAGCTTCATCATGTCCTGCTGCCGTTCCTTTTCGTCGCGCTGGCCCCGCTCGATCTTGGCGTGCACCGCCGCGCAGCCGCGTAGCAGGCTGGCAAGCTTGAAGCGCCACGAGTACGACGCATAGGCTGGGAATGCAAACGAGAAGACCAGGGCGATGGCGGTGCCGATCAGCACATCCACGGTACGCCACAGCGCGTCGTAGACATTCTGCTCGCCATGCCCGGCGGTGATGACCACGGTCACCGCGGCCAGCAGCGCGATATATCCGCCCTTGCCCACGGCGTGATAGGCGCAATAGCCGCAGATCACGGCCATCAGCCCCCAGGTCAGCATCGGTATGCCGAAATAGTTTTCCTGGATGATCAGAAACAGGCCGATAAGCGCGCCAATCACCGTGCCCGCCCCGCGCTCGGCGGCACGGCGGCGGATATTGCCGTGGTGCTGAAGTCCGCCGATGACCACGAGAACGGTAATGGTTGCCCATTCACCGTGTGGGATGTTGATGCCGGTGGTGAGCGCAATCGATGCCAGCAAGGCCAGCGCCACGCGCGTGGCGTGGAAGATGCGGGCTTGCCGGAATCGTCGGTCGGGGTCGAACAGCGCGCTGGTTGTTTTTCGCAGGGCCTCGAACATGGCGGCGATCACCGTGCGGAGATCTGAACGCTTCGAGTGTATAGAGCGAGACCCATGTTCCGCAATGTTTACATTCCGCGCGGACGGCAATTGAGTTGGCCGGGCCAGGCACGGCGGATTGGATTCAATGCCCACGGCAGCGTGGCCCTGGCGCGGCGATCAGGAAGGATCTTTGGCGCGTGTGCGCGACACGGCCGTCATGATGCCGATACCGAGCACGATCACGCAGGCGATGCCGATGTAGACGTGGGCGATGCCCGCGACTGAGAGGCCCCACGCGATGCCGCCGACCAGCACCAGAAGCCCGATCACATAAAGCAGAAATGACATGGCTGTACCTCCGGACATTGTTGTGATTACCGGACGTCACACCGCTGCGTGCGTTGCAATGGCAGCGGGTGGCTCAGTGTCAATGTAGGGAGGATGCCGATCGCGCGCGATCAGGCGATGGCCGAGCCTGACGTAGGCAGGCTCTGACGCGGCAGGACGGTGGCGGTCAGCCGGCCGCCAGGCTCACGCCGCCGGCAGTGGCCTGGGCCTTGCCGTCGCGGCCGTACATTTCGTTGGCGGTCATGCCGCCCTGGCGCAGTACCTGGATGGCTTCCTGCGTGAATTCCAGATGGGCATTGACGATGGCGCCGTTCAGTTCGTTGGCGTCCTTGGCCTTGTGGGCAAAGAACACCACCTTGCGCCATGCCTCGGCAACGGCAGGCTCCACCTCGCGGCCCACCAGCAGGCCGCCTTCGCCCGCGCGCAGGCCGAGCGCAATCATCTGCGCCTCGCGTGTGGCCGTGGCGCGCGTCAGCGCCTGGGCCAGTTCCATCTTCTTGTTGAGCAGGTCGCTCAATGCCTGGAAATCCTGCTGCTTGATGGCATCGCGCTCTTCTGCAAGCGTGCGGCCAAAGGCGGCAATGGCGTTGGCTTCAACCGAAAGGGACTGGATCAGGGCTGCTTGGCTCATTTCAGGTTCAGGATTGGGGGCCGCCCTGGCTCAGCTCGTGCAGTGACGCGAGCAAGCCATCGGCGATCTTGCTTGGATCGATCTTGATCCGGCCTTCCGCAATCGCCTGACGGACTTCCGCCACCTTGGCGGCATCGATGTCGCTGTCGCTGTCTTGCAGCAGACGCGCACCGATATCACGAACCTGCGCGGCCAGCGGACTGACGCGCACGCCGGTCAGGGCGGAAGGATCCGTCAACGTGGCGCCGTTGGCCGCCTGGCGGGCGTTGCCATCGGTAGCCGCGGTGTCGGCGGGCCGGGACGGAGTGGAGTTGTTGATCTTCACGGTGAAATCCTTGCTGGGTTCGTCTGGTTTATCGACCTTTGCGCCGGAAACTTTAGCTATGTTTCATGCGAATTCGGGTCGACTCCGGAGCGGGCAGCCGGCATTCTCGCACGGTCCGCCAACGCCGCTGTGGATGGCCACGTCCTGTTGCTCTTCCGGGGATCCCAGCCCGTGTGATGACTAACTTCCCACGACTGCTGAAACTGCAATCAATGTGATGCCTGTGACGCTTACGGGTAACTACTGAAGCACCACGGTGTCACCGCTGCGCACCACGCCACTCACTACCTGGCCATTGCGCAGCCGTACCTGCACGGCGTTACCGGTGGCGGCGTCGGTCAGTACCTTGCCTTCGCTGCTCAGTTGGAACGAATCGCCTTCCACGGTCACGTTGACGGTCTGGCCGGACTTGACGGCGATTGGCCGTTTGATCAGGTCCGTGCGCATCGGCGATCCGGCCGCGATGCGGTTGGCGACGACCGTGCCGTCCACCTGCGATGGGTCCGTCACCACGGCACGCGGCAACGAGCCCAGGTCGCCCTGGCGCACTTCCAGATCGGCCGCGGTGATGGTTTCGCCGGGCGACATCGCACGGCCGGCCACGTAGTAGTCGGTCAGCACTGCCACGCGGGCCTGCATGTAGCGCGTCCAGGGACGCTCGCCGCCACAGCGCAGGCCGACGTTGACGCGGCCGTACGGCGCGGCGCCAGCCGGCAGGAACGGCTCGGGGTTGACGCATTCAGGCGCGCGGCCGCCGGACGGCGGCACCACCTGCACGCTGACCTTGCCCGGCAGTCCATTGGACTGGCGCAGCAGGAACTGCTCGACGGCCACGCGCGCGGGATCGTCGTTGGCAAAAGGATTCTGGGCGGCCTGCGCATGCGCGGCACCCGGCGGGGCCACCGGCGTGACCTGGGCGGGCGCGGCCGAAGCCGGGCTGGTCAGCGCAACGCTGGCCAGCGCCATCAGCACGGCGGCCTGGCGATTGAAAGTCATAGGGTCATCCCAGCAAGGATGAGACGGCAGCGGACGCCGGCGCCTGTGGTGGTGTTTACCCCGCAGGGCGCCCGGCACGCGATGCCGTCGCACAACAGTTGAACATCGGTAAATGCTGCGGAACGTCGCGCCCACCGTGAACGGGGCGGTGTCCCGCGCTGACCGCCGGGCCTTGTGTGGCGCGCCCTGGCGGCGCAATGCGCTGGGCAACCGAGCCAGTCAGTGGGGCCCATTGTAGGCAGCCTCGCGCGAGAAACCGAAGCGGAAATGCGCGGGTTTCTCGTCCCTATTCGCACGATTGGCGTGACAACCCGGCCCCTAAGATGGCAACCCTGAAGAAGCCCGGCCGGGCGGTGTGCGAGACGTATACCCAGGTCTACGGCAGCTCTCTCCCCGAAATGAAGCCATTGCAGGAAAGGCAGACATCATGGACAGACTCGATGCGGCGTTCCGCTTCCAGCAGGAAGCGCTGAGCCTGCGGACCCAGCGGCAATCGGTGATTGCCTCGAACATCGCCCACGCGGACACGCCGGGCTACAAGGCACGCGATTTCGATTTCGCCAGCACGCTGGCCCAGTCGGTGGAGCGCGGCAATCAGCAGCGCGACGGCGTCTCGCTGTCCACCACGTCCGCACGCCATCTGCCCGCGCAGGCACCTGCCATGAGCACGAGCGACCGCGACCTGCAGTACCGCATTCCGCTGCAATCGAGCATCGACGGCAACACCGTGGAAATGGACACCGAGCGTGTGGCGTTTGCCGACAACACGGTGCACTACGAAGCGGGCCTGACCGTGATGAGCAGCAAGATCAGGACGATGTTGTCCGCCATCCAGAACTGACACGGGAGATAACCAGCCGTGGGCACCATGAACATTTTCGATGTGGCTGGCTCGGCAATGGCCGCGCAGTCGCAGCGCATGAACGTGACAGCGTCGAACCTGGCCAACGCCGACAGCGCCGTTGCGCCGAACGGCCAGCCGTATCGCGCCAAGCAGGTGATTTTCGAGATGGCGCCCACGCCCGGCCAGACCGATGTGGGCGGCGTGCAGGTGGCTGGCGTGATGGAAGACGGCGCGCCGCCGCGCATGATCCACAACCCCACGCACCCGCTGGCGGACGCCAACGGCTACGTGACGATGCCCAATGTGAACCCGGTGGAAGAGATGGTCAACATGATCTCGGCGTCGCGTTCGTACCAGGCCAACGTGGAGGTGCTCAACACCGCCAAGAGCATGATGCTTAAGACGCTGACCATCGGTCAGTAACGGCAGCCGCCCCAAACGAATCGAATCTCTCCGGACTCAAACGAACAATCATGGCAACTTCCAACGTAGGCAGCAGCACCTCCAACTCGGCAGTGAACCAGGCCCTGCAAAGCGGCAGCGCCAGCGCGGCCGACCTGCAGAGCAACTTCCTGAAGATGCTGGTCACGCAGATGAACAATCAGGACCCGCTCAATCCGATGGATAACGCGCAGCTGACCTCGCAACTGGCGCAGATCAGCACCGTGAGCGGTCTGCAGACCATGAACGAAACCATGACGCAGCTGCTGACGCAGACAGCCGCCAGCCGCGCGATGGATTCGGCCGCCCTGATCGGCAAGACCGTGATGGTGCCGGGCTCCAACGTGAGCGTGGCCGACGGCGTGGCAGGCAAGATCGGCGTGGACATCCCGTCGACGGCCGACACCGTGACCGTGCAGGTGCTGGACAAGAACGGCAACGTGGTGCGCAACATCGACATGAAGGGCCAGACGGCCGGCGTGCACGACATTCCCTGGGACGGCAAGAACGACCAGGGTAACCTCGTGGAAAACGGCGACTACACCTTCAAGGTGGCCGCCACGGCCGACGGCAAGGACGTCACGCCGATCGCGCTGGTCTACGGCAAGGTGCAGGCCATCAGCGGCGACAGCACCGGCGTGCTGGTGGAACTGGGCGACGGCAAGAAGGCCAACGTCGACGACGTACGCCGTATCTCCTGAACGCAAGAAAGATAACGAATCACCCGGTCCGGGCATACGCGCGGGCATTTCACGAACGACAGCCTACTTAGGGGAAACATCATGGGTTTTGGTCAAGGGGTAAGCGGCCTCAATGCCGCGGCGTCCAACCTGGACGTGATCGGTAACAACATCGCCAACGCCAACACGGTTGGTTTCAAGCAATCGACCGCGCAGTTCGCGGACGTGTACGCAGGCTCGAAGATCGGCCTCGGCACGCGCGTGAACGCCGTGGTGCAATCGTTCACCAACGGCAATATCTCCACGTCGGGCCGCAATCTCGACGTGGCCATCAGCAACGGCAACGGCTTCTTCCGCCTGACCAACACTGACGGATCGGTGTTCTATTCGCGTAATGGCCAGCTGAGCCGGCTGGATGACGGCCGCCTGGTGAATGCCACCGGCCTGCAAGTGACCGGCTACCCGGCTGGCACCACCGCCGGCGGCGCGGCACCGCAGCCGATCGTGATCAGCAACGCGCAGATGGATCCGAAGGCAACCACCAAGGTTGAAGCCCAGTTCCAGCTCGATTCGCGCAGCACGCTGCCGACCAACCCGGCATTCGCATCGAGCACCAACAACCCGCCGACGTCGGCGATGTTCAACTACAGCACGTCGATCACGGTGTACGACTCGCTGGGCAACAAGCAGCAGATCACCGCGTACTTTGCCAAGACGAACACCGTGCCGGCAGCGCCGAACACGCAGGGCACGATCTGGAACATGTACCTGACGATGCCGGACGGCACGCCCGTGGGCAACCCCACGCCTGCCGCCGCCACCGCCATTCCGGTTGAGTTCGACAACAGCGGCAAGATGGTGACGCCGGCCGCGATGCCGACGATCGGCCTGCCGCCGAAGAACGGCGCCGCCGCACTGTCGGCCACGCTGGACCTGACGGGTTCCACGCAGTTCGGCGCCGACAACGATCCGAAGAAGATCGTGCAGGACGGCTACACGTCCGGCGCGCTGCTGGGCTTCTCGGTGCAGGAAGACGGCACGATCCTGGGTTCGTACTCGAACGAAAAGACGCTGTCGCTGGGCCAGATCGCGATGGCTTCGTTCGGCAACGTCGAAGGTCTGAAGCCGGAAGGCGACAACGTGTGGTCCGCCACCGGCGCATCGGGCCAGGAACTGCTGGGCACGGCAGGCGGCGCGATGGGCAAGCTGAAGTCGAACGCCGTGGAAGAGTCGAACGTCGACCTCTCGGGCCAGCTGGTGAACCTGATCGTGGCGCAGCGCAACTACCAGGCCAACGCGCAGACCATCAAGGCGCAGGACACCGTCCTGCAGACCCTGGTGAACATCTGATCGACGCCTAGCCTGAAGCCATCGTCATGGACCGCATGCTCTACACCGCCCTGTCGGGCGCCAAGCAGATACTCGACCAGCAGGCCGCGGTATCGAACAACCTGGCCAACGCCTCCACGCCCGCATTCAAGGCGCAAGTGAACCTGTATCGCGCAGTGCCGGTACAGGGCCAGGAACTGCAGACGCGGGCGTACACGCTTGCGTCGACGCCCGGCGCCGACATGAAGGCCGGCCCGCTGACCTACACCGGCCGCGATCTCGATGTGGCCCTGCAGGGCAACGGCTGGCTGGCGGTGCAGATGCCCGACGGCTCCGAGGCCTACACCCGCGCCGGTTCGCTGCAGGTGTCGGCCGATGGCCAGCTGCAGACGTCCGCCGGACGGCCCGTGATGGGCGACGGTGGTCCGATCGCCGTGCCGCCTGGCTCGACCGTGTCGATCGGTACGGACGGCAGCGTCGTGGTGCGCGGTCCGGGCGAGGCCGCCAACGGCCTGGCCCAGGTCGGCAAGCTGCGCGTGGTGACACCGCCGCCGGAAGGGCTGGCGCGCGGTGACGACGGTTATTTCCGTCTGCGCCCCGGCGTGGATGCATTGCAGCAGGACCCCAATGTGCGCGTGATTTCGGGCGCGATCGAAGGCAGCAACGTCAACCCGGTC
The DNA here is from genome assembly GCF_057798835.1 of Cupriavidus sp. 291-E7. Classification (NCBI taxonomy): domain Bacteria; kingdom Pseudomonadati; phylum Pseudomonadota; class Betaproteobacteria; order Burkholderiales; family Burkholderiaceae; genus Cupriavidus; species Cupriavidus sp. 291-E7. Next base: position 217,136 of record NZ_JBYOJV010000006.1, on the reverse strand, counting down.
GAGGCTATGGTGGACATGATTGCCAATGCGCGCCGCTTCGAGATGCAGATGAAGATGATCTCGGGCGCCGACACCAATGACCAGCGGGCTAACTCGCTGCTGTCGAACAACTGATGACGCGCGCGGTACCGATCGCACGCACAACGAACTTTCGAACCAGGACAATTCCATGATTCGCTCTCTCTGGATCGCCAAGACCGGCCTCGATGCGCAGCAGACGCAGATGGACGTGATTTCGAACAACCTGGCCAACGTGTCCACCACGGGCTTCAAGCGCAGCCGCGCCGTGTTCGAAGAACTGATGTACCAGACGATCCGCCAGCCGGGCGCGCTGTCGTCGGACCAGACCGTGCTGCCCTCGGGCATGCAGCTGGGTACCGGTGTGCGTCCCGTTGCCACGGAACGCATCCACACGCAAGGCAACCCGACGCAAACGGGCAACTCGCGCGACGTGGCCATCATCGGCCAGGGCTTCTTCCAGGTGACGATGCCCGACGGCACCACCTCGTACACGCGCGATGGTTCGTTCCAGGTTGACCCGAACGGCCAGCTCGTGACGTCCAGCGGCTTCGTGCTGAATCCGGCCATCACGCTGCCGGCCAACTACACGTCGGTGAACATCGCGCGCGACGGCACGGTCACGGTGATGCAGCCGGGCTCGACGAATGCCGCCACGGTCGGCCAGATCCAGCTTGCCACGTTCCCGAACCCGGCCGGCCTGGAAAGCCTGGGTGAGAACCTGTATGTGCAGACCGATGCCTCGGGTGCGCCGAACACCTCGGTGCCGGGCCTCAACGGTGCCGGCACGCTGCAGAACAACTACGTCGAAGCGTCGAACGTGAACGTGGTGGAAGAGCTGGTCAGCATGATCCAGACCCAGCGCGCATACGAAATCAACAGCAAGGCGGTGCAGACGTCCGACCAGATGCTGCAGCGCCTGAGCCAGATGGGTTAAGAACGGGAATGATCATGGCCGCCACGCAGTATCGCATCGGTGCAATCCTCGTTTATGCCATCGTCGGCCTGGCCGCGCTGGCTAGCGGCGGTTGCGCCATGATGCCCAAGGAGCCGCTTGTGCAGATGCCTACCACCGCGCGCGCCGAGCCGCGCGCGCAGGGTCCTGCCACCGGTTCCATCTACGCATCGTCGTACGCGGGTAATCCGCTGTTCGAGGATCGGCGGCCGCGTAACGTTGGCGACATCCTCACGATCGTGATCAGCGAGAACGTCAACGCGAGCAAGAACTCCGCCACCAACGCCAACCGCACCGGCAGCACCACGCTGGCCTTCAATGCGGTGCCGCGCGCGTTGGCCGGCCTGTTCGGCACCAGCCAGAATGCCGACGTGAACGGCACCAATTCGCTGAAGGCAGGCGGCGGCGCCACCGCCGCGAACACCTTCAACGGCACCCTCACCGTCACGGTGATCGAAGTGCTGCCGAACGGCAATCTGGTGGTGTCAGGAGAAAAGCAGATGGCCATCAACCAGGGCGCGGAGTTCATCCGCTTCTCGGGGGTGGTGAATCCGCGCACGATTACCGGCGATAACGCAGTGCCGTCCACCCAGGTGGCGGATGCGCGCATCGAATACACCGCGAAGGGGTATATCGACGAGGCGCAGAACATGGGCTGGCTGCAGCGCTTCTTCCTCAATGTCTTACCGTTCTGATCCCGCCATGTTTCTGCCTCCGATGCCTTTCCAAAAGCCAGGCTCGTATTTTGGCAACCCGCCCGGCCGTCTTTCCCGCTCAGGTCGCGCGGTCTCTTTTGCCTGCCTGCTGCTCGCGCTCTTTCTGGGTCTGGGCACGGGCGCCGCGCATGCGGAACGCCTGAAAAACCTGGCGACGTTCCAGGGCGTGCGCGACAACCCGCTCGTGGGTTACGGCCTGGTCGTGGGTCTGGATAACACCGGCGACCAGACGATGCAGACGCCGTTCACCACGCAGAGCTTGAGCAACATGCTGTCGCAGTTGGGTATCACGCTGCCGGCCGGCAAGAACATGCAGCTCAAGAACGTGGCGGCCGTGATGGTGACCGCCACGCTGCCGGCCTTCGCCCAGCCGGGCAGCCAGATGGACGTGGTGGTGTCGTCGATGGGTAACGCCAAGAGCCTGCGCGGCGGCACGCTGCTGATGACGCCGCTCAAGGGCGCCGACGGCCAGGTGTACGCCATCGCCCAGGGCAACATGCTGGTGGGCGGCGCGGGGGCGTCGGCCAATGGCAGCAAGGTGCAGATCAACCAGCTGGCCGTGGGCCGCATCGCCAATGGCGCGATCGTCGAACGCGCCGTGGCATCGTTCCAGCCCGAAAACGGCTTCATGAACCTGGAGCTGAAGGACACCGACTTCGGCACCGCCGAGCGCGTGGTCGAAGCGATCAACCGCAATCTCGGCCCCGGCACGGCCGCCGCGATGGACGGCCGCGTGGTGCAGGTGCGTACGCCGCAGACGTCAACAGCGCGCGTGGGCTTCATGGCGCGCATCGAGAATCTCGACGTCACGCCGGCCAAGGCCGCCGCCAAGGTCATTCTGAACGCCCGTACCGGTTCGATCGTGATGAACCAGGCAGTGACCGTGGAGGACTGTGCAATTGCGCATGGCAACCTGTCGGTGGTCATCAATACCCAGCCGGTGATCAGCCAGCCGGCACCGTTCAGCCAGGGCCAGACCGTGGTCGCGCCCGTATCGCAGATCGACCTCAAGCGCGACGGTGGTTCGCTGCAGATCGTGAAGGCGGGTGCATCGTTGTCCGCGGTGGTCAAGGGCCTGAACGCGCTCGGCGCCACGCCGGCCGACCTGCAGACGATCCTGGAAGCCATGCGTGCCGCTGGTGCGCTGCGCGCCGAACTGGAGATCATCTGATGGCGGCGGGTAACACGCTCGGCGCGCAGGCCGATATCTCGCAGCGCTTCGCCCTCGATACCCAGGGTTTCGAAGCGCTCAAGAACCAGGCCCGCGCCGGCAACAACTCGACCACGCTGCAGGCGGCCGCCAAGCAGTTCGAAGCGGTTTTCACGCAGATGGTGCTCAAGAGCATGCGCGATGCCACGCCGTCCGATGGCCTCTTCGACAACGAGCAGACCAAGCTCTACATGTCGATGATGGACCAGCAGATGTCGCAGCAGTTGTCGTCGCGCGGCATCGGCCTGGCCGATGTGATGATTCGCCAGCTGGCCCGTGCCACGGGCACACAACTGCCGGCCGGCATGAACGGGGCCGGTGGCATCACCGGCGCCAGCGCGCGTGACGCGCAGATGGCGCAAATGCTGGACAGCCGTGGGGCCACTGACGCCGACGGCCCGCCGCCGGTCGGCACGACGCTGCCGGGTGCGGCGTGGAACCCCACCGCCGGACTGCGCCAGTACCAGAACCAGGCCGACTGGCAGGGCAACGGCCAGGCACAACAACTGGGCCAGTTGCCGGATGACTCGCCGGAACACATCAGCAACTTCGTCAATCGCATGGCAGAGCCGGCGATGGCAGCGTCGCGCGCCTCGGGCGTGCCGGCCAAGCTGATCGTGGGCCAGGCCGCGCTGGAATCTGGCTGGGGCCGCCGCGAGATCCGCAATCCCGATGGATCGAGCACGTTCAACGTGTTCGGCATCAAGGCAGGCGGCAACTGGAAGGGTCCGACCACCGAAATCCTGACCACCGAATATGTGGACGGCCAGCCGCAGAAGGTGCGCGCGAAGTTCCGCGCCTACGGCTCGTACGAGGAAGCCTGCAACGACTACGCGAAGCTGATCAGCAACAACCCGCGCTACGCGGGCGTGGTGACCGCCTCGAACGCCGAGGAAGCCGCGCACGGCTTGCAGCGCGCGGGGTATGCCACCGATCCGGCGTATGGCGAGAAGCTGGTACGGATCATGAAGAAGGTGTCGACCTGAGGACTGGCGGTTGATTTGCTCCCTTCTTCCGCGTGCGGGAGAAGGACCCGGGGGAGAGGGCTGGCGGCTCAGGACGCGACCATCGCAACCTGAAATTCAGCACGCGCTTCCCCAACCCCTTTCCCACCGTGTGGGAGAGGGCGGAAAACAATCGGTGAACCTGTGTAGCGCGATGATCGTTCAGTCGCGCTATTGGCTTTTGTGGAGGGAATTTCCGCGAGAGTACGCGCTCACAATACGGGCATTTTCCCGGTGCTTTCAGCGCTAAAGTCGCCCCCCTTGCCTGCCGTTATTCAGCACATCCACCGCCGTCGGCCGTGTGCCGCTGGCTAGCCATTCGATCCGGAGTCAGACAAACATGTCTCTGTTTAATATCGGTCTGTCGGGCCTGAACGTTGCCCAGAACGGCCTTACCACGGTCGGCCACAACTTCAGCAACGCGGCCACCGCGGGCTATACGCGCCAAAACACGATCATTGCGTCCGCCGGCGGCCAGGCCACCGGAGCAGGCTTCTACGGCCAGGGCTCGAACACGATCACTGTGCAGCGCGTGTACGACGGCTTTCTGACCGGCCAGTTGCGTGGCGCTACGTCGTCCAGCTATGACCTGTCGACGTACTCGGACCAGATCCGCCAGATCGACAACCTGCTGGCCGACCAGAAGGGCGGCCTGGCACCGCTGATGCAGAAGTTCTTCGCCGCCGTGCAGGCTGTGTCGGACACCCCGTCGGACCCGGCCACGCGCCAGGGTCTGATCTCGTCCGCCCAGGCACTGGCTGGCCAGATCAAGTCGTCGAGCGACTACTTCAAGCAGTTGCAGGACGGCATCAATACGCAGCTGCAATCGTCGGTCACGCAGGTGAACGACTACACGAAGCAGATCGCCAACCTGAACCAGGAAATCTCGCGTATGACCGCCGCAGCCGGTGGCCATGCGCCGAATGACCTGCTGGACCAGCGCGACCAGGCCGTGGCCAAGCTCACCGAACTGGTGGGTGCCAAGGTGGTGGTGCAGGACGGCGGCACGTACAACGTGTTCGTCGGCAATGGCCAGCCGCTGGTGATGGGCGGTGACGCCTACGATATCAAGGCCGTGGCATCCGCGGCGGACCCCAGCCGCACCGTCATCGCCTACACGATTCCGGGTACGGGCAATTCGATCGAAGCCGAATCCGGCGCGGTCACGGGCGGTTCGATCGGCGGCCTGCTGCGCTTCCGCAGCGAATCGCTGGACACCGCGCAAAACGCCATCGGCCGCATTTCGCTGGCCATCGGTCAGACGTTCAACGCCCAGCATAAGCTCGGTATCGACCTGAACGGCGCCGTCGGCACGAACATGTTCGCAATGGGTTCGCCGGTGGTCTACGCGAACAGCAACAATACGTCGACCGCCGTGGCCACCGCGACGGTTACCAACGCCGGCAACCTGACAACGAGCGACTACACGCTGAGTTTCGTGGGTGGCCAGTACTCGCTGACGCGCAAGACCGACAACGTGGTGGTGCAGAGCTTCCCGGGGCCGGCATTGCCGACCTTCACCGCCGACGGTATGCAGATCACGCTGAGCGCGGCGATGAATCCGAACGATTCGTTCGAGATCCAGCCCACGCGCAACGTGGCATCGAGCTTCAACTCCCTCATCACGGACCCGGCCAAGATCGCGGCGGCATCGCCGGCACGCGTGGATGCCAGCACCCAGAACACCGGCACGGTGAAGGGTTCGCTGACCAATGTGGCGCCTGGCTTCACGCCGATGACCAATCCGGTCAAGGTCACATTCAATGCCGCGCCCGCACCTGGCGCCTACGTGATCCTGGATTCCGTCACCAACGCTCCGCTGGTGCCCGCGCCGACCGTGACCGCCACGGCCACGGGTACGGACATCACGATCAACAACATGACGTTCAGCCTGAACGGCACGCCGAAGAATGGCGATACGTTCACGCTGTCGAACAACACCGGCGCGGTGTCCGACAACGGCAACATGCTGAAGCTGGCCAAGCTGCAGACCGCCAAGACCATCAACGGCACGTCGAGCTTCAACGATGCGTACGCACAGCTGGTGAACGACGTGGGCAGCAAGGCCAAGTCGGTCGACATCGCCTCGGCATCGCAGGACAGCATCACGGACCAGATCTACACGGCCCAGCAATCGGTGTCGGGCGTGAACATGGACGAGGAAACCGTGAACCTGCTGAAGTTCCAGCAGCTGTACCAGGCCAACGCCAAGGTGATCCAGGCGGCCAGCACGATCTTCGACACGCTGGTCAGCATCGCCTGATCGCGGACCACCCTGACATAACTACCGGACAAGAAGGAATCACGCCATGCGCGTCGCAACCTCCACTCTGTATCACCAGGGCCTGTCGTCGATGAACAGCCAGCAGTCCAACCTGCTGCATGTGCAACAGCAGCTGGCCACGGGCCGCCGCGTGCTGACGCCGTCGGACGATCCCGTCGCCGCTACGCGCGCACTGGGCGTATCGCAGTCCACGGCTGTGAACGGCCAATACACGGCTTCGCGCAAGCAGGCCAACACGTCGCTGGGCCTGTCCGAGAACTCGCTCTCGTCGGTGACCACCACGCTGCAGAACATCAAGACGCTGCTGGTGAACGCCGGTAACGGCACGCTGAGCGACAACGACCGTGCGTCGCTGGCCACGGCACTGCAAGGCCAGTACGACCAGCTCGTGGGCATGGCCAACGCCGATGACGGCAACGGCAACTACCTGTTTGCCGGCCTGAAGAGCGGCTCGGCGCCGTTCGTGACCGATGCCGCGGGCAACCTCACGTACCAGGGCGACACCGGACACCAGCTGCTACAGGTGGACGTGGCGCGCCAGATGGAAGCGGGCAACAACGGCGCGGAGATTTTCCAGTCGGTCACGGCCAACGCTGGCTACGTGATCAAGGGCTCCAGCACCAATGCCGGCACGGGCACCTTCAGCTCGATCTCGGTGACGGACCCGTCCAACGCGCTGTACGGCCACTCGCTGAGCGTGACGTTCTCGACCAATGGCGCCGGCGTCAAGCAATACGTGGTCAACGATCTGACCACCGGCACCCCGGTTGGCGCGGCCACGAACTACGTGGACGGCGGCGCCATCAACGTGGCGGGCGTATCGTTCTCGATCAAGGGCACGCCGGCCGATAACGATACGTTCTCGGTGCAACCGGCCCAGCAGGCCGGCGCCGATATGTTCGCCAACCTGAAGGGCGTGATCGACGCGCTGCGCCAGCCGATCAATTCGGGCGTCGCCCCGGACGTTGCCGCCGCGAACCTGCAGAACGTGATCGCCACGGGCCTGCGCCAGAACAACAACTCGCTGGATAACGTGCTGACGGTACGTTCGTCGGTGGGCTCGCGCATGAACGAACTCGACGCGCTGGACACCATCGGCGAGAACCGCGACCTGAGCAATTCCAAGACGCTGTCCGACCTGACGGAACTCGACTACGCCTCGGCGATTACCGAGTACTACCAGCGCCAGACCGCGCTGCAGGGCGCCCAGCAATCGTTCATGCAGATCCAGCAGATGAACCTGTTCCGCTTCCTGTGATGAGGTGAGGTTGGGGCGGTGTGTGTTTGTGCCGTCGTCCTGATCGAGAAAAGCCCGCGCCAGCGAAAGCGACGCGGGTTTTTTTTTCGGTCGGCCGACAGCATGTCGAACGGTGCGCGCGTTGGCTCGCGTCGCCAGCACGCTGTCGCCATGTTGAACTCACACGGCCGTGACAGCCCGTCTAAGCCGTCTGCCTCCCTTCTACCCGCGCAGCGATCTTCCGCGCCAGTGCCGCGATACCGTCGGCGGACAGGCTGTCCGCACTCAACACCATGCGGTCTTCCCAGCGGTAGAAGTGCCTGCGCTGTGAGCGCGCATAGGACGGGTCGTAGTGCTGGGTCGCCAGCTCGGCAAACAGGTGGGGCAGGTCGCCGGCTCTGGCCATAGCCTGCCAGGCATCGATCGTGTTCCTGCCGTGCAATGCCTTCAGTTTTGCCAGCTGATCGGCCAGCCAGTCCGGCCGGTCGCCCAGGTAGGCGTAATCGCGCAGCAGGAACGCGAGTCGCGCGGGCATCGGCACCTGTATCTCCAGGCAGGTGCTTTCGCGCATGCGGGCGACCAGGGGCACCGGTAGATTCAGTTGTCCGATGCGGGCGCCTTCCCCTTCCACATAGACCGGGCGGGCAGGATCGACGCGCTCGATCCTATCGGCCAGCGCCGTCTCGAAGGCGGTTTGGGATGGTTGCGCGATATCGGGCAGCGCGCCGAGCAGCGAACCCTTGTGCCGTGCCAGGCCTTCGATATCCAGCACCTGGTGCCCTTGGTCCGCCAGCGCCTGCAGCACGCGCGTCTTGCCGCTGCCCGTGGCGCCGCAGATGACGACCACCGGTAACTTTGGGGCCTGCGCTTCCAGGAAGGCGAGAACATGACGCCGCCAAGACTTGTAGCCGCCGGCTAGCTGCTGGGCATCCCAGCCCACCATGCGCAGCCAGGTCACCATCGCTGCGCTGCGCAATCCGCCGCGCCAGCAATAGACCAGGGGACGCCAGCCCTGTGGACGGTCGGCGAACCGTTCGCTCAGATGCCGCGCCAGGTTGGCCGCCACCATTGCGCCGCCCACACGGCGCGCCTCGAAGGCGCCGTGCTGCTTGTACAGCGTGCCGACGATGCGCCGCTCCTCGTTGTCGAGCACCGGGCAGTTGATCGCGCCGGGCATGTGGTCGATTTCGAACTCGGCGGGCGAACGGGCATCGATGATGGTGTCAAAGCCGTGGCGGTCTTCAACACGTACGTAAGGTTTCATGGACCAGTGGCCGCCTGTTTGCCCGACTGGCGGGCTTGCTTCGGTATTGTGCGATAACCGGCGTCGGGCCGACAGGGGGGCACCGGTGAGCATGCTATTCTGCGCCGGGCCTGCTTCTGCAAGAATCCAGTAAGCAACAGACGGCATCATCGGGAATCTACGCGGAACAACACCATGCCGACAATCCGAACCACCTCCGCCCCGAAGATACCGCACGGTCCGGTCGATACGTTCGGATGTTCCGCCGACCGGCTTGCCGCGGACCAGTCGCTGGCTGGCAGCGACATCCAGTTCTATCGCAAGAGTTCGGGCCAGCAATCCGGCCAGATCGCCATGCCCGCAGCGGAGCGGGGCTTCGTTGCCGGCGTTTCGCTCAATGCCGGGCACCGGCGCCGCATCATTCGTGGGCGCCAGGCTTGCACGTACGATTTCGCGGTGGGGGACGTTTATGTCCGCAGCCTTGCCGAGGACTACAAGGCCGATTATCAGACGCGCTTCGATTTCGTCCTGATGGAGCTGCCGCGCAGCTTTATCGAGCGCACCAGCAGCGAGCTGGGCCGGGGACGGTTGCGTGGATTGAGCGAGGCCGCCGGCCAGCCGGACCCCGTGCTGGCCCACCTGGCGCAGGCGATGGTGCCCGCGTTGTGCCATCCCGAAAACGCCTGCCGGCTGTTTATCGATCAACTGAGCCTGACCATCGGCATGCATCTGGTAAGCCGGTATGGCGGCGAACCGGTGGCTTCGAGCAAGGTCAACCGGCTGCTCTCGCCGCACAGCGTGGCGCGCGCCAAGGAACTGCTGGCGGCCAAGATCGATGGCGACCTGTCGATTGCCGATGTCGCCGATGCCTGCCAGCTTTCGCGCAGCCATTTCACGCGAACGTTCCGCGACACCACCGGGCAGACGCCTTATCAGTGGCTGATGGCCCAGCGGCTGGAGCGTGCCTGCCAGCTATTGCGCGACGCAAGCCTGCCGCTGGCGGAAGTCGCCGTGGGTTGCGGATTCTCGGACCAGAGCCATTTCACGCGCGTGTTCTCAAAGCACATGGGCATGTCTCCCGGCCTCTGGCGCCGTCGTTGTCTCACATAGCGCGGCATATTTGCGCACAGGCGTTCAATGCGCGGCACAAACAGACAAGGCAAGGGCGCTGGCATCGCGTAGATTGCGACTGACTGCCGCACGCCGCGCCACAGTCTGCTGGATTCGTCCGCGGACCGCGCGTTCGCGGTGCTTCATGAATGCCAACGGGAGACGCCGGCTGTGACATCGCAAAGCCACCCGCCCACGGGAACGGCCTTCGAGCAGGAAGCGATCCGGATGGTGCGGGACGTTGCGCAGGCCATCGAGCGCCGTATCCAGGAAAATCTCAGCGGCGCCCACTCCGATGCGGGCCCATGCCGCACCGACACAACCATCATCCAGTGTCTTCAGGAGCAGATGGTGCACCTGGCGCGCGTGGCCACGCTGGGCACGCTGGCCGCGTCGATCGCGCATGAAATCCGCCAGCCGCTGACCGCGATCCGCATCGAGGCGGGCGCCATCCAGCGCTGGATGAACCGCGACTCGCCCGTGGCGGAAGAAGTCACCGAAGGTATCCAGCGTATCCAGGAACAGTCCGAGCGCGCGGAGCGGGTGATCCGCAGCCTGCGCGCGCTGATGCGCCGCGAGCCGATGTCGCCAGAGCCGTTCCTGCTCGATCAGGCCGTGCACGACGTGCTGCCACTGGCGGACTGCAGGATTCACGATGCCAGCGTCGACCTGCAGCTCGATTTCGATGCCACATTGCCGCCCGTGCATGGTGACCGGGTACAGATTCAGCAGGTCGTTCTCAATCTGTTGCTCAATGCCGTCGAGGCCAGGCGGGAGGGGCCACACGGTGGCGCCTGGGTTCGGCTGCGCGTGCGGCGGGGCCAATACGGCAGCGGCGAGGCGGCTGTCATCGATATCATCGACAACGGCCGTGGTATCGCGCCAGAGCAACTGGCTCGCATCTTCGAGCCATTCTTCAGCACCAAGGACGATGGCATGGGCATCGGGCTGGCCATCTGCCGTTCCATCGTCGAGCTGCATGGCGGCACCATTCAGGCCGCTTCGGGCGACGGGCAGACCACGGTGACGGTGGTTCTGCCGGTCAAGGGGGCCGCAGGCGTTTAAGCGACGTCGGTGGGTGCGATTTCGCTGTCCTCGGCTTGTGCCGTTTCCGGACGCAGCGCGCGCAGCACGTCGCGCCAGCTCACAATGCCGACGGGCTGGAACTGCGCATCCACGATGGGGATGCACGATACCTGGTGCGCGAGAAACAGATCGACCGCATCGGCGATCCCGGCCTCGGGCCGCAGCGTGATGGGCTTGCGTGACATGATCTGGTGCACGCGCCGGTTCAAGGTATTGAGGTCCCTGGCGGACTCCACGTTGCTGCCGATGAAGGGACTCATGGCACGCAAGAGGTCGCGGTCCGACACCACGCCATGCAGCTTGCCATCCTCCACCACCAGAAGGTGATGGAAGTTCGCGGCGTCAAAGATATCCTTCACCGTCGCCAGCGTGTCGTCAAAGACCACGGTGGCAACCTGTTTCGACATGATGCTCTCAAGAGTCACTACCTGCTCCATTCAGCTTGATCAGCGCGCGTCGTGCCGCCCCGTCGATCGGATCGGGGTGGGGTGCGCGCAGGTGATATATGCCCGGTAGGTATAACGGCACGACGCGCCCGAAACTGAAGCGGTGCCGCATATGGCACCGGCGGCCGGCTCAGTCGTCGAATGTGCCCTGATACTCGGGGGCGGCGTCGGAGCGGGTGTTGAGTTCGAACATCACGCCGCCCGGAGCGCGGCAGAAGAAGCGCGAGCCACGGCCATTGTTGAAGATGCCGGTTTCCAGCGTCACCCCCTCATCCTGAAAGCGCGCATAGAGCGAGCGCACGGCGTCCAGCGTCGGCAGTTCGAAGCCAACGTGAAAATTGCCGGGCCATTCGGGAACATAGTCGCTGGCGTGATCGATCACCACATCGAATCCGGGCCGCTTGATGATGAAGGATTTTTCCCACATCCCGGCAATCGTAAAGCCCAGGTAGCGCTCGAAGAACCGGGCCGTTGCCGCGGTGTCCGCGGAGGGAAAGCTCAAGTGGTTGAGCTTCATGCTTTGGGTAACGTCAGTCATCGTCGATCCTCATGCTGGCGGGGGCACCATTGCCGCATTCGCCGAGGGCCTCAGATTATTGGTGGCGGCGCGCCGCCACAACTCGCATCACACGCACTGTGCAAACGGACCGCTAACCCGCGCCAGGCTTGCCATCCAGCCGTGGCGCCAGTCATGCCGACGCTGGTTTGCTCACATTCGCCGCTTGCCGATGCGGGCGATATATCCGAGGACCGCCGCCCGCAACCGGTGTTCCAGACTCGCAATATCGCGCTCGCCGCGTTCGCCTGCGGCATCGACCATGCCGCGGATGATCGCGAACAGGTCGCCCACCACGACGTCGATCCGGACATGGTCGGGCAGAACCAGCCGACTGACGATTTCCGCGAACAGATCCTTCAGTTCTTCATCGCTCACCTCGCCACGCAACTCGGGGCGGGTTTCCATCACATCGAGCAGCCTGGCCAGCATTGGCCGCTGCAACTGTTGCCTGACCGACGCGATGATCATGCCTTCAAGTGCCCCCTTGGTGGTGCGCCGTCCCAGCGCATAGGCCAGGTCCCTGCGGAAGCGCTGTGACTCGCGCTGGATCAGCGCCACGGTCAGCGCATCCTTGTTCGGAAAATACTGATAAAGCGAGCCGATACTCACGCCTGCGCGCTCGGCCACGGCGTTGGTATTGAAGCCTTCGACGCCGGCGGACTCCAGCACCTGAGCGGCCGCTTCGACGATGGTCGCCACGGTTTCCTCGGCGCGCGTCTGTTTCGGGGTCTTGCGGGGGCGCAGCGCGCCGGTTGGCTGATTCTCTGACATGGCTCGGACCCTACCGGTGCGGAGTGTGTTGCAACGTGGCGTTGTCCAGCGCAGCAAGCTGTGGGCAAGCCCAGCAGCGCCATCGCCACTTCCAATTCTGTCTGCAGTATCGTCAACATATGCGCCACGCCGGGCAAGCCGCCAACGGCCAGCGCATGCAGGACAGGCCGGCCCACCATCGCCGCACTGGCGCCCAGCGCAATGGCCTTGGCGATATCGGTGCCGCGACGGATTCCGCCATCGAGCAGAACCGGCACCTTGCCGGCTACCGCCCGCGCAACGGCGGGCAGTGCATCGATGGTGGCTGGCACGGTATCGAGCGTACGGCCGCCGTGGTTCGAAACGATGATGCCCGCCGCGCCCTCATCGATGGCGAACTGTACATCGGCAGGATTGAGCAATCCCTTGATCACCACTGGCAACGCCGTCTGAGAGCATAGCCACGCCACATCCCGCCATGTAGGCGCGTGGCGCAGCATGCTGCGAAACACCGGGCCACCCTGGCGGACGTTGTGTGTTTCGGGCGGCGGAAAGTCGTTCAGGTTGACGGCGCTGACGCCATCGGGGAGCCGGAAGTCGGCACGCTGCTCCACGTTGCGCATGCCATTGACCACCGCATCGATCGTCAGCACGATGGCACGGTAGCCGGCCTGCTCGGCGCGGCGCACCAGCGCGAGTGTATCTTCGTTGCGCGGTTGCAGGTAGGGCTGGAACCAAAGCACGGTCGTGGATGCGCGCGCGATATCTTCGAGCGTCACGCTCGCTTGCGTGCTGACGGTCATCCATGTGCGTGCAAGCGATGCCGCGCGGACCGTGGCCAGTTCGCCATCGGGGTGCACGAGCTTGTGATAGGCCGTGGGGGCGATCAGGATCGGATAATCGATCGTCTCGCCGAACAGTGTTGCACGCACGGATGCCTGCGACATGTCCACCAACGCGCGCGGCATGAACCTGATCCGCTCGAACGCCGCGTGGTTCTCGCGCTGGGTAACGGCGTCGGCTGCGTAGCCATCGATGTAGGCCGCGATTGCGGGGTGCACCCGTTCCTGGAAGCGGCGCCCATAGTCCAGCAGCGAAACCGTGTCGGCAGGAATCATCGTCATAGCTCTGCCCGGCGACGTAGCAGATTGTGATAGTGGTTGACCAACGACAGCACGGCGTCGTTGTTGTCGCCCAGCCGTATGCGGATGTCGATGATTGTGCGATCGAGTTCGTAGAGGGTGGTGCGCATGCCGTCGTCCTTGATCATTGACTGGGCCCAGAAGAACGAGGCCCAGCGGCATCCCCGCGTGACAGGGGTGATGCGATGCAGCGACGAGGCAGGATACACCACCATATGCCCGGCAGGCAGCAGCTTCACGCTGTGCGTGCCCAACAGGTCTTCGATGACGAGATCGCCGCCATCGTACTCGTCGGGGTCGGACAGAAACAGCGTGGTCGAAACGTCGGCCCGCATGCGTCTGCCGCCGCTGCCAGGCATCGTGCGGATGGCGTTGTCGACGTGGGTGCCAAATGTCATGCCGGGTTCGTAACGATTGAACATCGGCGGCAGCACGCGCAGCGGCAGCGCCGCCGAGTGGTAGGCCGGGCACTGGCCCAGCGCCTTCAGCACGAAATCTCCGAGCTCCAGCGCTTCGAAGGTGTCGACCGGCAACTGCATGTTGGCCTTGCATTGCGCGGCCAGGTCACCGGCGGTGGCGCGGCCGTCCACCCACTGCGCCGCGTCCAGGCGCTTTCGAAACTCGCGGACTTCATCCTGGGTCAGGACATCGGGTATCTGGATCAGCATGGTTGGGCTTTGGTGAGTGGCACGGGATAGTCGCCAAAGTCCCGCATGCCGTCCAGGTAGACATCCCCTTTGGCCGACAGGCCGCAGATACGGAACTGGTCGCCGCTCTGACCGCCATTGCCTTCGCCGGCGGAGATCGTGATACCCGGCACGTTTTTCAAAGCCTGCTCCAGCGACGTGGTCTGCTGCTGGTCGAGGATCTCGCGCGGAATCACGAAGATGGTCTTCGGCGTTTCCTTCACCGTATCGGGCAGGCGCGCGATGCCGGTGGGCGCTTCATTGGTGTTCCCGCTGGTTTTGCCGGTCACGGTGACGGCCGGCAATTCGGTAACGGCCTGCGCGTGCACGGCATGCGGCAAGGCCATGAGGACCGTGCCGGTGCCTGCGGCTCCAGAGACGAGTACGCGAATCGATGAGGAAAGGATCTTCTGCTGCAAAACCGGACTCCAGCGTTGACGACAACAATCGGGACGGATGCGGACGTACGGACATACGGACGTGCGGGCATCCATTGCGCCTGTCGCGGGACAGGCGTTCGAGGAAGATCGGGCGGCGCGAGAGATTTCAGGGAACTGCGAAATCGCCGCAAAAGACCACGGCATCGGACATGTCCGAGCCGTGGTGTTCCGGGACGTGGAACCGGAAGGCAGGAAGATGCGGTGCCTTGCTGGCTCGCCGGGGCACCATCGCAAGCAAGGCGATCAGGTGCCTGGAGGAAAAGTATTGCGTACGGCGTAAAAGGTCGCTCGCAACACGTGCCGTGACGCTCAACAGATGTGAGGGGTGCAGGCCACCACGCCGGCCTGTTTGATCGTTGTGCGGATCACCGGTCGAAGCCTGGCTGATACCCCTCGCTCAAAAGCTTGCCGCTAGCCCCAGCGAAACCCCCGAGACGTTGTTGCCAAACACATAACGCACCACGGCGCGCACGCGCGTGACAAACACCTCGTGCGCGGTGGTATCGAGTTCCAGCCCCAGACCCAGCGTCGTCAGGTAGTTGAAGCCCAGTGCCCCGGCCTGGGCGCCAAGATAGTGGGAATGCGAAAGCTCCAACACGTAGCGCACCGGGCGGTCCATCGCGTACATGCCGGTGGGTGCGCGCCAGCGGGCGTATAGGTTGGCGGTCTGTGCGGTGGACGAGCCCTGCACCGCTTCCGACGATCCACCAAAGCTCTTGAGCTGGATATGGGTGTAGCGCAATTCCACGTCGATGTCGTGCTCGGGCCGATAGTGCTCCCAGTCGATCATCACCGATCCCCCCAGGCCGTAGGCATTGAGCGTGCCGCCGTCCAGGAAACTGATGTCGCGGTCGGTCTTGCGATTGAAAAATCCCTGCGCCAGCCGCAGGTCGCTGGAGACGTTGCCTAGTGACGCATTGAAGATCGGCCGGAATACGAGTTCCTTGTCCTCTGTCAGCGGAAAGTCCCAGCCGATACCGACGGTGCCTGCCACGGTGTTCCAGCGCGTGGGCAATTCGCGTGACTGCGTGCCGTCCGATGCCACGAACGTGGGGTCATAGCGGCTGTAGGCGATGGAGCCTTCTAGATACACGGGTACAGACTTGCTGAGTGTGAATCCGCCTCCTAGCTGCGACATTACCACGCCGGGGTTCGCGGTCTGGGCATTAGTGATCGACAGTGAACTCGACGCCAGGTCGGGCACCACGGAGAAACTCATCAGCGTCAGCACCGCATTGGTCTGGCGCTGGACGCCCGGGCCGAAGACGACATGAAAGTCAGGCGGCGCCTGCTGGGCGTGGGCAGGCAACGCGCCGCCCCACAGTAACAACGGTGGCAACAGCGCGGCCAGGCACTCCCGACGGACGAAACCGGATCCTGGAAACGTCATGCGGCCCATGCGTTCGGCCGGGCGGAACCCGGCGGCTTTCAGCAATGGTGCCAAGAGTACGCCAGGGCTGGTCGTGTGCGTATTGGACCAAGGTTCCATTGCCGCGCATCTGCGTGCCAGCTATATGTTCTGCTGAAAGCCGGAACAGAGGCAGGCGGGATCATTTTGGGGGAGGGGCGCCATGTGGCGTGGCAGCGTGCGACATATGCAATATATGCGACGTATGCGATGCATCGTCGGCTGGGTGCTGGCCAGTCTGGTGGGCGGCATGGGCAGCGTCATGGCGCAGACCGCTCCGGGCCAGCCGTCGGCACCGCCGTCAGGCCAGGCGGCGAGCCAGCCAGCGAGTCAGTCGCCAACCTTCAAGCCCGAGGAAATCGAGGCGCTGGTGGCGCCGATTGCGCTATATCCGGACTCGGTACTGTCGCAGGTGCTGATGGCATCGACCTATCCGCTGGAAATCGTACAGGCGGCGCGCTGGCAGAAGGCCAATGCAAGTCTCAAGGGCGATGCCGCGGTAAAAGCCGTGCAGGACCAGCCGTGGGACGTCAGCGTGAAATCGCTGGTGGCGTTTCCGCAAGTTCTGGAGCCGATGAACGACAAGCTCGACTGGACGCAGAAGCTTGGCGACGCCTTCCTGGCCCAGGAAAAAGACGTGCTGGCCGCGGTGCAGCGGCTGCGCAACAAGGCCCAGCAGTCTGGCAACCTGAAGACGAACGAGCAGCAGACCGTATCGGTCCAGCCGGCGACGCAAAGCAGCGGGTCGCAGCAGACCATCATTATCGAACCCGCCAATCCCCAGGTGATCTACGTGCCGGCGTATAACCCGGCCACGGCCTACGGCAGCTGGGGCTACCCGAGCTATCCGCCTTACTACTGGCCACCATACCCCGCCTACTATCCGGGCGCCGCGCTGATGACCGGGTTTGCCTGGGGCGTCGGCCTGGCTGCCGCCGGTGCCATCTTCGGCAACTGCAACTGGGGCGGGGGCGATGTGAATATCAACGTAAACCGTGCGACCAATATCGACCGCAACTTCAATCGCACCAATGTGGAGGGCGGCAACAAGTGGAAGCACGATTCCAGTCACCGCAAGGGCGTGGCGTATCGGGACAACGCCACGCGTGAGAAATTCGGCAATAACGTGGGCGGTGCGGACCGGCGCAACGATTTTCGCGGGAGGGACGGGGCCGGTGATCGCGGCGGAGATCGCGCCGGCAATCGCGGAGGAGACCGCGCCGGTGATCGTGCTGCCGACCGTGGAGGAGACCGTGCTGGCAATCGCGCTGGCGACCGGGCAGGTGACCGTGCCGGTGACCGGGCGGGAGACCGTGCCGGTGATCGCGGCGGTCAGGGAATCGGCGGAGATCGCGCCGGCGGTGGCGACAGGCTGTCCACCGACCGCGCTGGTGCGAGTAACCGCGCCGCAGGCGGGGCGGAGCGCACCGGCTATAGCGGTGGCGGACGCGACAACGCATTCCAGGGTGTGGGCGGCGGCGGTGGTGGCGCACAGCGTGATTTCGATCGCGGACGTGCCAGCTCCGCGGGTGGCGGCGGCTTCGGCGGCGGACAGAGCGCGGGCCATCGCGGCGGCGCCGGCGGTGGCGGCTTCAGCGGAGGCGGCGGACGCGGAGGTGGCGGCTTTGGCGGTGGTGGCGGAGGCGGCCGTGGTGGCGGCCGTCGGTGATGGGGCTCGGCGATGATAACCACAAGGTGGCATGCATGCGCGCATTGACCGGAATCCTGCGGCCGCGCATCGGGCGCGCAATCCTGCCGCTCGTGCTTGGCCTGGTGCTGGCGACGGGTGCGCAGGCGCAGAAGGCATTTGACACGCCAGAAGCCGCGATGAATGCGTTTGGCAGCGCAGTGGCCTCCAGCGACGATGCTGCAATAACGGCGCTGCTTGGCTCATCCGCGCGACGCATGATTCCGCCGCTTGGGGCGGATCTGCGATACCGTTTTTTGACGGCATGGAGCCAGTCGCACAGCGTGGTCAAGTCGGACGACAAGCACGCGCGTATCGCGGTGGGCAACGACGGCTGGACGCTGCCGATTCCGCTGGTCGCATCGAACGGACGCTGGCAATTCGATGCGCAGGCGGGTATCCAGGAAATCCGGCTGCGGCGTATTGGCAGGAACGAATTGTCGACCATCCAGACCATGCTGGCCATCTACGATGCGCAGCATGAATATGCGCTCGGCAATCATGAAGGCAATGGCTTACTGGTCTATGCTCGCAAGCTGGTCAGCACTCCGGGCAAGAAGGACGGTCTCTACTGGCCGACCAAGCCCGGTGAGCCGGAAAGCCCGCTCGGCCCGGCGTTCATCGATGCGGTCACGAGTCATCGTAGTGCATCGGATGGCTATAACGGATATCGCTACAAGCTGCTCAATGGACAGGGCGCGACGGCGCCCGGTGGCAAGTACACCTATCTGGTCAACGGCAAACTGTTCGGCGGCTTTGCGGTAATGGCATGGCCCGCGCGCTATGGCGATACGGGATTCAAGAGCTTCATGGTCAGCCATGACGGACAGGTCTACGAGCGTGATCTGGGGCGCGATACCAATGCACGCGCCGCGGCCATCGATACGTTCGATCCCGGCGGGGGATGGAGCAAGGTGGCACCCGAACTTCTGCAGCCCATCAACTCTGCGAGCACGCAGTAAGCGCAAACACTACCAAAGCGAGGGCGCATCCGGCGGGTCATCCGCCGGATGCGGGCTTGATTGACTCGACTCGCCGCATGGCTCATTGCCATCGTGGCGAGTTTTATTTTTTATGACAAGCATCGGCTCAAGTAACGCTCAGGACGCTTGTTGATGCCGCATTCAAATATTAAGAAAAGTGAAATGCAATTTTCTTCTGCTGTCTTTAGGTTTTACACAAGGCGCAAAGTAAAGATTGCAATCGGTAGGCCGCCGACCTAACTTGATATGGCATTCACACAGAATGCAGATAAAGCAATAAGGATCAATCGCATTAGCGTGGGGTAGGTCTATACAGGGATGCATTTGACTTGCCGGCGCTGCAATCGTCCATGCGCCGTGGCAGGGCCATTCATTTCCCCTGGCCGACTCCCGCACTCACAGGGAGAGCATCATGAATCGACGGCTGTTCATTAGCCTGTCTTCCTTGTCAGTGGCACCCGTCCTGGCGGCCTGCACCACCAATACTTCCGGTAGCGATGCAGCGGCCAAGCGGCGCGAAATCGATGCCGGCGTTGACGGCACCATGAGCAAGCTGTTTACCTCGGCCAGTTCCGCGCAGAGCCTTGCGCAACAGGCCAAGGGCATTCTGGTATTTCCAAAGATCCTCTCCGGCGGCTTCATCGTCGGCGCGGAATATGGGGAAGGGGCGCTCCGGGTCAACAATGCCTCGGTGGGCTACTACCGCACGACCAGCGCTGCGTTCGGGCTGCTGGCCGGGGCACAGTCCAAGGCGCTGATCCTGATGTTCATGACCGACGATGCGTTGCGGAACTTCCAGGCGAGCAAGGGCTGGACGGCGGGCGTGGACGGATCGATCGCACTGGCGACCATCGGCGCCAACGGGCAGGTCGACACCAATACCGCGCGCGCCCCGATTATTGGCTTCATGCTGACCAACGCGGGGCTGATGGCCAACCTGTCGCTGGAAGGCACCAAGATCAGCAAGCTCGATATCTGAGCGCTCGTCGCCATGAGATGGATACCGCTGCTACTGATGGGCGTGTCCGCCGCCCTGACGTTCGTCGCCCTGCCCAGGGCGACGACGGGGCGTCGTCGTGGCGATGCGTTGCGTGTGGTGGATACCAGCCCGCTGTCCGGCATTGCGAGCCGTCCTGGCATGGTCGAGCTGGCTGGCTCCCTGGCGCATGAACTGAACCAGCCACTCACGGCCATCACCAGTAATGCCCAGGCGGCGCGTGAATACCTGATGTCGGGCACGCCGGCGCAGGGCGAAATCCGGGAGATTCTTGACGACATCGTCAGCGATGCCTCGCGCGCGAGCGACATCGTCAAGGGCGTGCGCGCGTTGATTCGCGGCGAGGCGCCGCACCTGGTGCCGTTTCACATCGGTGACGTGATCGCGCGCGCGCTGGAGCTGGTGCATGACGAAGCCAGGGCGCGCGGCGTCGCGGTGCAGGGCGCGGCGGACCAGACGCTGCCGCGAGCGATGGGCGACCCGATGGAAATCCAGCTCGTGCTGCTCAACCTGCTGGTCAATGCGCTGGATGCCGTGGAGACAGTGCAGGCCGAGGACACCCGCCATGTATCGGTCACCGCGTTCGCGCACGATGGCCAGCTCAGGCTGGCGGTGCGCGACAACGGTTGCGGTGTGGCCGAGGGAGACCTCGACCGCATCTTTCGCCCGTTCTTCTCGTCCAAGCCGAAAGGCATGGGGCTTGGGCTGTCGTTCAGTCGTGCACTGATGGAGCGCAATGGCGGCCGTCTACGCGCGATCCGCAACAGTGACCGGGGCATGACGTTCGAATGCCTGCTGCGCAGTGAGACATCCGCCACGGCACAGCATCATGTGCCGGCGGCGATGGCTTCCCGACTCCGCACCGCAACCTCCAGGAGGTAGCCTTGCCATGCTTGCAACCAGGACCACGGTCTATATCGTCGACGATGATGACAGTGTGAGACGGGCACTGGGCCGCGTGCTCGGTGCGCACGGATATTTCACATCGGGGTTTGCGTCCGCCAGCCAGTTCCTGGAGGAGGCCGACCTGGAGAGCGTGCCAGGCTGCATGCTGCTGGACCTCCAGTTGCCGGACATCAGCGGCATCGACCTGCAGCAGGCGCTGTGCAGCCGCATTCCCGTCATCATCCTCACCGGGCATGCCGATGTGGCCAGCGCCGTGCTGACGATGCAGGCCGGTGCCATCGACTTCCTGCAAAAACCGGTTTCCGATGTGCAGCTGCTGGGCGCGGTAGCCCGGGGCTGTGAATGCGCCGCGAGCAAGTTTGCCCAGGCGCGCGAACTGCGGGAGCTGCAGAAGAAGGTAGACCGCCTGACGCCGCGCGAGCGCGAAGTTTTGGCTTGGATCGTCACGGGTTGCCGGAACAAGCAGGTTGCCAACCGCCTTGGCACGGTCGAGAAAACCATCAAGGTCCATCGCGCCCACGTCATGCAGAAGCTGGAAGTCGACTCGCTGCCCGCGCTGGTTCGCATCGCCGACCGCATGGGCATGGTGGCAAACACCGCCGCCTGAGCGGGGCAGGGGCTCGGTTGCACGTGCCGCCGATGGGACTATGGGCCAATATCGCCCACCGCACGGGTTTCGTAGCCTAAGCACATACCTGCTTATCATCGGCTGCGCGACTTGCAAATGGGTGCTACCGGAAAAATCGTGGCGGTTGTCGACGACGACGCGTCAGTGGCGCGATCGACGTCCAGGCTGCTGCGCGCCGCGGGGATTACGGTCGACACGTTCACCAGCGGCACCGATTTCCTGATTCGGGTGCAGGGCCAGCCGGCCTATCGGCCCGGCTGTGTGATCCTTGATGTCTGCATGCCCGGCATGGACGGCCTGGAGGTGCAGCAGCAACTCGCCGGCCTTGCGCTCCCGCTGATTTTCATCACCGCCCACGAGGTGCCGGAGGCGCGCGACAAGGCGCTGGCGTTGGGCGCGGTTGGCTATCTGCGCAAGCCGTTCGACGCCGGCCAGCTCATCGATCTGGTGCGCAGCGTGATGCCGTAGTCCCATGCCTTTGGTCCTTGGTCCAATTGTCATTCAGGCCCCAGCAGGCACACTCTTATCAGGCAGGAAACCGGCGCGGGTGTGAATACCCAGTCGCATGACGTGGCCTGCAAGCTGACAAGGAGGACCGGCAAATGGCGCTATTGATGCTCTCCAACCTCCATCCCGATACCACCGAGGAGCAGGTGAAGGAATTCCTGGGACGCTACGGTTTTCCGCCGGTCGACGAGATCGAGCGCCAGGAGGGCGACGGCACACGGCCGTCGATGACACTCACCTTCAACACGGTCGATCTTGCGGCATTGCAGCCGTTGGTATCGCGTATCCATGGCGTGTTCTGGAACGGCCACAAGATCAATGCAATGGTCCTGCGGGAGCGCTTCAGATAGCAGGCAACGGGTAGCGGCGGGTAATGGCACAGGCACTGCCCGGCCAACGGCTGGCGCGAGCGGGAGATACGACGATGGCAAGCGGTCTGAAATCCATGCGCGGGCGTTGGGTGTGGCTGGTCCTGGCCATACTGGCGTTGTCCGCT
This sequence comes from Cupriavidus sp. 291-E7, assembly GCF_057798835.1. Lineage (NCBI taxonomy): Bacteria > Pseudomonadati > Pseudomonadota > Betaproteobacteria > Burkholderiales > Burkholderiaceae > Cupriavidus > Cupriavidus sp. 291-E7. The sequence goes on along the minus strand of NZ_JBYOJV010000006.1, from coordinate 194,638 downwards.
TGCGACAAGCAGGAGGCCAAGGGGCCTGCCGCGCCGCCGGTCAGTGAGGTGGGCGTCGTCAAGGTGGCGCCGCGCGATGTGCCGATCACGTACGAATACGTCGGAGAAACGCAAAGCTCGCAACAGGTGGAAATCCGCGCGCGCGTCAACGGCTTCCTGGAGCAGCGGCTGTACACCGAAGGCTCGCTGGTCAAGACCGGACAAGTCATGTTTCGCATGGACCAGAAGCCCTTCCAGGCCGCGCTTGACGCCGCGCAGGCCGAACTGGCCCAGCAGCAGGCGCGGCTGACAACCGCGCGCGCAAACCTGGCGCGTGTGCGGCCGCTGGCAGCCAGGAACGCCCTGAGCCAGAAAGACCTGGACGACGCAACCGGGCAGGAGCAGGCCGCCGCCGCCGCCGTGGAAGCCGCCAAGGCCAATGTGACCAACGCGAAGCTCAACCTCGGCTACACGACGATCTCGTCGCCGGTCGATGGCCTGTCCAGCTATGCCAAGAAACAGGTCGGTTCGTATATTGATGCGTCGAACAGTCTGCTGACGTACGTGGCCAAGCTCGATCCCATCTGGATCAATTTCAGCTTGTCGGAAAACGAAGTGCTTGGGTTCCAGTCGCAGTCCGCCGCCGGCACGCTGAAGCTGCCGGACCGTGGCGCGATGGAGGTGGAGATCGTGCTGGCCGACGGCACCGTCTATCCCAAGCGTGGCCACATCGCCTTTGCAGATGCATCGTTCAACTCGGAGACCGGTACTTACCTGATTCGCGCGGAAATGCCCAATACCCAGGGCATGTTGCGGCCGGGGCAGTTCGTGCGGGTGCGCGTGCTCGGCGCGCTGCGCACGCGCGCCATCACTGTGCCGCAGGAAGCGGTGGTGCAGGGCCAGCGCGGCCAGTCCGTCTGGCTCGTGGGCAAGGACAACAAGGCCGAGTCACGCGTGGTGGATGTTGGAGAGTGGTCGCAGGGCAACTGGGTGATCCTGTCCGGTCTGCGTGACGGCGACACCGTGATCGTCGATGGATCGGTACGGCTGGTGCCCGGTGCACCGCTCAAGCCCGTGGCGGCGGCGCCGCACCCGGCCACGAACGCCGCACCGCCGACCAATGCGCCCAATGCGCCGAGTTCACCCACTCCGCCACAGGCCCCACGGCCCGCGGCCCCCGCGGCCACCGGAGCGGGCAAGGGTGCCGCGTCATGAAGCTGTCCCATTTCTTCATCGACCGGCCGATCTTTGCATCGGTACTGTCGATCATCATCGTCGTCGGCGGGCTGGTGGCGTTGTTCAATCTGCCGATTGCCCAGTTTCCCGATATCACGCCACCCAGCATCACGGTGTCGACAACCTATCCCGGCGCCAGCTCCGAAGTGGTGGCGCAGAACGTGGCCGCGCCGATCGAACAGCAGGTGAACGGCGCGGACAACATGCTCTACATGTCGTCCACCAGTTCGTCGACGGGCAACGTGACGCTGACCACGTACTTCGAGATCGGCACCGACCCGTCGCTGGCACAGGTCGATGTGCAGAACCGCGTCAACCTGGCGTTGCCGACGTTGCCCGATGCGGTGACCAAGCAGGGCGTGACCGTGGAAAAGCGATCGCAGGCGTTCATGATGGTGATCGCGGTCTACTCGCCTGACAACAGCTATCCGCAGACCTTCGTCGACAACTACACGAGTATCTACGTCCTCGATGCGCTCAAGCGTATTCCGGGCGCCAACCAGTCGGCCATCTTCGGCACGCCTGACTACGCCATGCGGATCTGGCTGAAGCCGGACCGCATGGCGCAACTTGGCATCACGGCCGAGGACGTCAAGACCGCCGTGTCCAATCAGAACGAGCAGTTCTCGGCGGGCCGCATTGGCCAGTCACCCACGTCGGAACCGGTCAAGCAGACGTTCCCGGTGACCACCAAGGGCCGCATGACCGAACCGAAGGAGTTCGAGAACATCATCCTGCGGGCGGCGTCGGGCGATGCGGCGCTGGTAAGGCTCAAGGATATCGGCCGTGCGGAGCTTGGCTCGAAAGACTATTCGCTGCGTAGCCGCTACCAGGGCAAGACCGCCACGCTGCTTGCCGTGTACCAGCAACCGGGGGCCAATGCGCTGGCCGTGGCCGGACAGGTGCGCAAGACACTGGAGGAGGCCAAGAAGACGTTCCCGCCGGGCCTGGAGTACGAGATTGCGCTCGATACCACGGAGTTCGTGCAGGAATCGATCACCGAGGTCGTGCATACGCTGCGCGACGCTGTGATCCTGGTGATTCTGGTGGTGTATCTGTTCCTGCAGAGCTTCCGCGCGACGCTGGTGCCGATCCTGGCCGTACCGGTGTCGATCATCGGCACGTTCACGGCGATGGCCGCATTCGGCTTCTCGGTGAACATGCTCACGCTGTTCGGCATGGTGCTGGCCATCGGGATCGTGGTGGATGACGCCATCGTGGTGATCGAGAACGTCGAGCGCAACATGATGGAATTCCATATGCCGCCCAAGGAGGCGGCGAAGGCTGCAATGGACGAGGTGGGCGGGCCGGTGATCGCCATCGTGCTGGTGCTGCTGGCCGTGTTCATTCCGGTGGCGTTTCTGTCGGGCATCACGGGTCAGCTCTACAAGCAGTTCGCCATCACGCTGGCCGTGTCCGTGTTGTTGTCCGGTGTCGTGGCGCTGACGTTGTCGCCGGCGCTCGCGGCCATCCTGCTCAAGCCGGGCAGCCACGAAAAAAACCGCTTCTTCCGCTGGTTCAACCGCAGTTTCGATCGCGTGGTGGAAGGCTATGGCTCGGTCGTGCAAGGCGTGATCCGTCGCACGGTCATTTCGCTGGCCATCGTGGTGGCGTTGATCGTGGCCGCGGTGCTGATGTTCATACGCATTCCCTCGTCGTTCCTGCCCGTGGAAGACCAGGGCTATCTGCTGGGTGCAGTGATCATGCCGGACGCGGCCAGCCTGGACCGCACGGGCGCCCTGTCCAAGCGCGCGGCGGAATGGTTCGAGAAGCAGCCGGCGGTCAAATCGGTTGCGGTGCCCGATGGCTATAGCCTGATCGATTCGCAGAACAAGTCGAACGCCGGCACGCTGTTCATCACGCTGAAGGGTTTTCATGAGCGCGGCAAGGGCGAGAGCGCGGCAGACCTGATCGCGCAGGCCAACAAGGAGTTCTCCACGTATCGGGAAGGGCTTGTGATTCCGGTGAATCCGCCGTCGATTCCGGGGCTTGGCACCACGGGCGGCTTCGAATTCTGGCTGCAGAGCACCGGCGACGGCACCTATCAGCAACTTGAGGAGCGCACGCGGGCGTTCATCGCCAAGGCGCGGCAGCGGCCGGAGCTGCGGGGTGTCAGCACGACGATCAACACGCGCTCGCGGCAACTGCTGGTGGACCTCGACCGCGAGCGCGCCGAGACGCAGGGTGTGCCCGTGGAACAGGTCTACTCTGCCTTGCAGACGATGTTCGGCTCGTTGTACGTGAGCCAGTTTCCCAAGAATAGTCGGCTGTTCCAGGTGATTCTGCAGGCCGAGCCGGAGTACCGTTCGCGTCCGGAAGACATTGACAAGGTCTACGTGCGCAATTCCCGCAACGAGATGGTGCCCATCAAGGCCGTCACCACCGCGCACTGGATAGCCGGCGCGGACCTGGTCACGCGCTTCAACAACTTCCCCGCAGCCAAGATTACCGGCGATGCGGCGCCGGGGTACAGCTCGGGGCAGGCACTGCAGGCAATGGAAGAAGTGGCCGCCGAGGTGCTGGGCCAGGGCTACAGCTTCGCGTGGAGCGGGCAGGCCTATGAGGAGAAGAAGGCAGGATCGACGGCGGCGATGGTGTTCGCGTTCGCGCTGCTGATGGTCTTTCTGATCCTGGCTGCCCAATACGAAAAATGGTCACTGCCGCTTGGTGTGCTGCTGGCCGTGCCGTTCGCCCTATTCGGCGCGCTGGTGGGCATCCTGCTGCGGGGCATGGAGAACGATGTCTACTTCCAGATCGGCTTGACCGTGCTGATCGCCCTGGCCGCCAAGAACGCAATTCTGATCTTCGAGTTCGCGGTGGAGATGCGCGTCAAGGAAGGGCTTAGCCCGTACGATGCCGCGGTCAAGGCATCCAAGCTGCGCCTGCGCCCGATCATCATGACCTCGCTGGCGTTCATTCTGGGCTGTATTCCGCTTGCCATTGCCAGTGGCGCGTCGGCGGCGAGCCGGCAGTCGCTGGGCACCGGCGTGATTGGCGGGATGCTCGGCGCGACGGTGATCGCGATCTTCTTCATCCCGATGTTCTTCTGGGGCCTTGAGCGTGAGAGCAAGAAGAAGCTCGCCAAGCAGGCCGCGAAGGATGCCGATCCCGACCCTGCCGCACCGACGGGAGGCGCCCTATGAGCCACGACGGGCGGGCCGCGCGCGTGCTGGCGATGGCGGGCCTGCTGGCCAGCGGGTGCACGGTTGGTCCGGACTATTTGCGTCCAGACGTGGCAGTGCCGGACGCTTATCGCTTTGCGCAGGAACCGCCGCAGGGCATCGAAGCTGCCGATGCCATACTGGCAGGCTACTGGTGGTCGCAGATCGGCGATCCGGTACTCGATGACCTGATCGCCACGGCGCGGGCGCGCAACTACGATGTACTGATCGCCACGGCCCGCGTGGAGGAATACTACGGACGCCTGATGACCACGCGCGCCGGCCTGTTCCCGCAGGTGGGCGCCGAAGCCGGTGGCGGTCGGCAGCGGCTCAGCACCAGTGGTGGCACCGTGTTGCCCATCAACAATCCGTTCAACCAGGTGCGTGCCGATGTCTTTGCGTCCTGGGAGATCGATCTGTTCGGCCGGGTCCGACGCATGACCGAGGCCGCGCGCGCGGAATGGGCGGCAACGGAACAGGCGCGCCGCAGTACGGAGATCAGCGTGGTGGCGGCGGTCGCCAGCGGGTATATCACGCTGCGCGATCTGGACAACCGGCTGCGCATCGCGCAGGACACGCTGGTCAGCCGCGAAGGCGCGCTGAAGGTATTCCGCGAACGGTTCGAAGGCGGCGTGGTTTCCGAAGTCGAGTATGCGCAGTCGCGTTCGGAATATGCGTCGGCTGCGGCTTCGGTGGAGCAGTACCGCCAGTCCGTGGCGGTGCAGGAAGACCTGCTGTCCGTGCTGATCGGCGAGAACCCGCGCGACATGCCGCGCGGCAAGTCGATCGACGAACTGATCTTGCCCGTGGTGCCGGTGGGCCTGCCGTCGTCGTTGCTGGAGCAGCGCCCCGATCTGCTGCAGGCCGAGCAGACGCTGGTGGCAGCCAACGCGCAGATCGGTGCCGCACGCGCGCAGTATTTTCCGACGATCTCGCTGACCGGCATGTTCGGCGCCGCCAGCACCGCTTTGTCGGGATTGTGGGTGGGGTCGGCCCGTACCTGGTCTTACGGCGGGCTGATCAGTGTGCCGATCTTCACGGCCGGCGCCATTGCTGGTGATGTCAAGCAGGCCGAGGCGCGCCAGAAGCAGGCACTGTATGGCTATCAGCAGGCCGTGCAGACGGCCTTCCGCGAGGTGGCCGATGCGCTGGCCAGCGTGCAATACACGCGCGGCCAGCTCAATGCCAAGAACGATCAGGTGGAGGCGTTGTCGCGCTATGCCTTGCTGGCGCGCGACCGCTACGAAGGTGGCTATACCAGCTACCTGGAAGTGCTCGATTCCGAGCGTTCACTGTTTTCCGCGCAGCTCGAACAGTCGACACTGCGCGGTGCGGAATTCGGCCAGCTGGTCCAGTTGTACAAGGCGCTCGGCGGAGGCTGGCCCGTCGACAATGCGCCGCAGGCAAACCTGAACATGCCTGCCAGCCCTGCGAAGGAGTGAACCATGTCCAGATCCACGATCCCGGCGGCGCTACTGTGCGCGAGCGTCTGCATTGCATTGAGTCCGCCAGCGCTGGCGCAGAAGCCGATTGCGTACCCGGCAAAGGGGCAAAGCCAGGCACAGCAGCAAAAGGATGATGGCTATTGCTATTCATGGGCCAAGTCGAATACTGGCATCGACCCCGCCGCGGTGGCTGCCGCACCTCCGCCCCAGCCCAGCGGCCCGGCCGTAGGCGGCGGAGAGCGCGTCGGAGGTGCCGCGCGTGGTGCAGTGGGTGGTGCGGTCATCGGCGGTATTGCGGGAGATGCCGGCAAGGGCGCGGCAGCTGGCGCGGCCGTCGGCACGATGGCGGGCGGCCATCGCGCGCGGCAGAACCAGCGTAACGCCCAGGCCAACGCCCAGCAACAGCAGTCGGGTGCCATGAATACCTACTACCGCGCCTATTCGGCCTGCATGCAGGGGCGCGGCTACACGATCCAGTAAAACAGAGGAGGCCATATGTTCAAGCGAGCTGCAGTTGCCACGATTGTGTTGATTGGTCTGTCGGGGGCGTCATACGCCCAGCCGGATGTGAAAGTCGACGTGACGCGTGGCGAAGGGGCGACCACGGCAACCGGCACGGCGCAGATGAAAGGCACGATTACCGCGATCGACGCGGCTTCGCGCAAGGTCACGCTGAAGTCGCAGACCGGCAAGGTCGTGGACCTCACCGTGGGCGAGGATGCTCGCAACTTTGACCAGCTTCGCGTGGGTGACAAGGTGAGCATCGAATACACCGAGGCGCTGACCCTGAGCCTGAAGAAGGGCAGTGGCGCGGCATCGATGCAGGAGCGCGAGATCAACGAACGCGCGGAGGCGGGAGCCAAGCCGGGCGGAAGGATGGGGCGTGAGGTCACGGTCGTGGCGCAGGTTGTGAACGTGAACAAGGAGACCAAAACCGTGACGGTGAAGGGGCCGAAAGGGCGTGTGGTGGACCTGCACGTGGACGATCCCGATCAGATGAAGGACATCAAGAAGGGCGACCGCGTGCAGGCTGTCTATACTGAGGCAGTCGCGGTTTCGGTCACGCCGGGCACCGCGAAATAGCCGGGAATTCCCGCATGGAGGCAGCCTTGAAACACTTCTCGCAATGGCGCGGCCTGTGCGCGGCCGTGCTGCTTGCCGCAACCTGGCCGGCATTTGCGTACTACGATCATTTCCTGAGCGGGACGATCATCGGGACGCTGGACAAGGACCAGACCGCGGAGCTGACCAAGCAGTTCGGCAAGGCACTGTCGGAGTCTGACGATGGCAAGAGCGTGCCGTTCCACCTGGAGCCCAATGCCAATGCCAAGAGCAAGGCCACCGATGGCACCTTTACGCCGCTGAAGACGCGCACCGAGAGTGGCCAGCGCTGCCGCAAGGTGCGCAGCGAACTGCGTCAGGCGGGCCGGCAGCCGGAGCGCTGGACGGGCTGGTATTGCCAGCAGTCCGGTGGCGACTGGAAGAAGACGATGATCAAGGAATAGCGCCACACCAGAGGCAAGGCCCTGGGGCCTTGTCGCACTAGAATTTCTCGGGAATGTACCGGTATGGGTAGTCGGGCTCCTTGTAGGAGCCGCGCTTCTGGCGCGCGGGCAGCGTTACCTTCTTGCCCGGAATCCGTTCATAGGGCACGGCATCGAGCAAGTGGCTAATGATGTTCAGCCTGGCCCGCCGTTTGTTGTCGGAGCGCACCACGTGCCAGGGAGCGACGTCGGTGTCGGAGGCCGCGAACATGGCATCGCGGGCGCGCGAGTAGTCATACCAGCGGCTGTACGACTTCAGATCCATGTCGGTCAGCTTCCAGGTCTTGCGGCCGTCCTTGATGCGCTGCTCCAGCCGGCGCGTCTGTTCGTCCGGGCTGACTTCCAGCCAGTACTTGAGCAGCTGGATGTTGGAACCGACGATGGCGCGCTCCATCAGCGGCACGGCCCGCAGGAAGACATCCACCTGATTGTCGTCGGCAAAGCCCATTACACGTTCCACACCGGCGCGGTTGTACCAGCTACGGTCGAAGATGACCACTTCACCGGCAGCGGGAAGATGGGGGATGTAGCGCTGCATGTACATCTGGCTTTTCTCGCGGTCCGTGGGGGCCGGCAACGCCACCACGCGGAAGATGCGCGGACTGACACGTTCGGTGATGGCCTTGATGGTGCCACCCTTGCCGGCGCCATCCCGTCCTTCGAAGACGATGCAGATCTTGGCACCGGTGGCCTTCACCCAGTTCTGCAGGTGCACCAGTTCCACATGCAGGTCGGCGAGCGCCGCCTCGTATTCCTTGCGGCCAAGTGCATTGTCGGTCTCGGCGGCTTCGTCGGCGCGACGCGCGTGCTTTGCCATGTCAGATCCCCAGGCCGATACTCGGCCATTTACTCCGTACCAATCTGGACATTGCATGGCGCTTTGGCAATGGACCTTGGTCCAATGCTTGGCCCAAGGACCAATTGCATTGCCAGGGCGATTGGCTGACTCTTGTCACAACGCCCGCCCGAGTTAGCCATCATGCATAAGTGCGGATTCCTGTTGATGGTGGCGGCGATGTTGCTGGCCGTGATCGGCATCTTCTGGAGCGCCCCCAGCGGGCAGATGCCAGAAAAATTGAACCTGTTCAGGCTGGCCATGCGCGGCCTGGAGGTGCAGCTGTTCCGGACCAGCATCGATCCGCCGCGCTATCTGGTGAATGTGCTTGCCCGCGACTGGCTGCTGGGTTGCGTGCTCTTGTTCGCTGTGGGTGCCGTCGTGGTCCTGATCGCGCGGCGGCGGCAGCGCGCGTGATGGTGTGCCGCGTGCCTGAAGCAAGGGGGTCCATCGATGCTGCAAGCTACGTACTCCAGCGCGACGGCGTCGCGCACGTTGATCGACACGCTGATCCGGTTCGGCCTGATTGCGTTGCTGGCCGTGTTCTGCTTCCAGATCTTCAAGCCGTTCATGGACCTGCTGGTGTGGTCCGTGATACTGGCCATCACGCTCTATCCACTACAGGTCCGGCTGCGCGGCAAGGTATTCGACGGCGAGGGGCGCACCGCCACACTGATCATCGTCCTGGTGATTGCCGTGGTGGCGGTGCCGGCCTATCTGCTGGGCATCGCGCTGATCGAATCGGTGGAACACGCGATGGCCATCGCAAAGAGTGGCGAGTTCCATATCCCGCCGCCGCCAGAGGCTGTGGCCAGCTGGCCGCTGGTGGGACGCAAGCTCTATGACGGCTGGCAAATGGCGGCGAGCGACGTCTCTGGCCTGATGCAGAAGCTGGGGCCGCAGATCAAGACGGCTAGCCTGGGGCTGCTGAGCGCGATGGGCGGCGTGGGCGTGGGCCTGCTGATCTTTGTCGGCGCGCTGATCATTGCCGGCATCATCATGGCTTACGGCGAACTTGGAACCCGCAGCGCCGTGCAGATCGCCTCGCGCATCTCCGGACCGGAGCGCGGCCCGCGCATTACCGCGCTGTGCACGGCCACCGTGCGTGCCGTGGCCCAGGGCGTGGTGGGCATCGCGTTTATCCAGATGCTGCTGATCGGCATCGCGTTCGTGCTCAAGGGTGTGCCCGGCGCGGGGCTGCTGGCGCTGGCCGTGCTGCTGCTGGGCATCATGCAGTTGCCGGCCACGCTGATCACGATCCCGGTGATCGTGCTGGTCTTTGCGGCGGAGGGCGCGAACGCGGGCAATATCGTCTTTGCCATCTATGTGTTCATTGCCGGCCTGTCCGACAACGTGCTCAAGCCACTGCTGCTGGGGCGCGGCGTGGACGTGCCGATGCCGGTGATCCTAGTGGGCGCGCTTGGCGGCATGGTCACCGGCGGCGTCATCGGGCTGTTCATCGGCCCGATCGTGCTTGCCGTGGGCTACCAGCTGTTCTGGCAATGGGTGGACGAGCCGCCGCCGCGCACCGAGCTGGAGTCACGCAGCAACGCCGACATCACGGGTGGGTAGCCGTGGCCGCGCGCGCTCGCGCCTGGCTGGCCCTGGCCGCCGTGCTTGGCGGATGCGCCAAGGTGGGGCCGGACTTCCAGCCACAGCACGAGGCGTGGACTGCCGACTGGCGCAGCGATGCCATCGACCAGGCCAGTACGCAGCAGGCGGTGCCCGACCTGCGTCAATGGTGGCAGGTGTTCGGCGATCCGGTGCTGGAAACCTTGATGGCGGAAGCCGACGTTGGCAATGCCGATGTCAGGATTGCGGGCCTGCGTGTGATGGAGGCGCGCGCGCAACTCGGGATCGCACTGGCGGGACGCTATCCGCAGATGCAGCAGGCCAGCGCCGCTGCGATGTACGTGCACAGCCGGCAGTCGGGGCCGACCGCGCAGACCAGCCGGCTGTGGGAGTACAGCGCCGGGGTCGATATCGGTTGGGAGCTCGATTTCTGGGGCCGCTTCGGGCGGGCGATCGAATCGGCGGATGCGGCCTACTTCGCCGCGCAGGCCAATCGCGAGGCAGTGCTCGTGCTGCTGCACGCGCAGCTGGCAACCACATACTTTGCGTTGCGAACGGCGGAGGCGCGGCTGCGCATCGCGCGTGACAACGCACGGCTGCAGAAGCGCAGCTTCGAAATCACCGAGCGGCTGTTCAAGGGCGGCGAGAGCGATGAGCTGGATTTCCAGCAGGCGCGCACACAGTACCTGGGAACACTGAGCAGCATTCCGGAGCTGGAAAACCAGATCCTGCAGGCGCGTAATGCGCTGGTGGTGCTAATGGGCCGGCCACCCGGACCGTTGCCGGAACTGGCCGATGCCGGGGAGCACGAAGGCGTGTTGCCGCTGATCGATCGTGCCGTGCTGCAGGATGTGCCCGCGAGCCTGCTACTGCGGCGGCCGGATATCCGCGCCGCCGAACTGCGCATCGCGGCGCAGTCGGCGCTGATCGGCGTGGCCAAGGCCGACCTTTATCCTTCGGTGACGCTGATGGGTAGCATCGGCTGGTCGGCCACGTCGTTGCCGGGCACGCAGAATGGCCTGCTGCTGGTGGGCGGCCCCAGCGTGCGCTGGAACATCTTTGACTATGGGCGCATCGTCAATAACGTGCGCGTGCAGGATGCGCGATTGCAGCAACTGATCGTCGATTACCAGGCCGCCGTGCGGCAGGCAGCGCGTGAGGCAGACGACGCGGCCAGCGGCCTGGCCAAGGCGCTGCAGCGGGAGCGCATCCTAGGAGAGGCCGCGCAGTCTGCCGAGCGATCGCTGTCGCTGGCCAACACGGTGTTCCGTGAGGGGTATTCGGACTTCCAGCGCGTGCTGGACGCGCAGCGCGCGCTGTTCGCCCAGCAGGATGCATACCTTGTCAACCGGGGCAGTGCGGTGAACTACCTCATCGGCCTGTACAAGTCGCTTGGCGGCGGCTGGGATACCACGGCGCCGCTGCTCGATGCCGCCACGCGCAAGCAGATGCGCGAGCGCACGAACTGGGGCGGATTGATCGACGAAGTGTCGCCGCTGCCCGCCGCCAGCGTGCCTGTCCAGCAAGGGAGCGCGCGGCAATGAACGACGGGAGCGCGGGGGACGCCAGGAACGACGCGGAAGGTAGCAACCGCGAGGCCGCTGCTGCCGGCACGAAGAGCCCGCCCGCAGCGCAAGATCCTTCACGCAAGGCCATCCGCTGGGTGGTTGTACTGATCGTCCTGAGCCTGACCTGGTATCTGCTGGCGGACCGCATGACGCCCTACACTCAGCAGGCGCGCGTGCAGGCATTCGTGATTCCGGTGGCGTCCGAAGTGTCGGGCCGCGTCACGCGCGTCTACGTCCACAACAACCAGAATGTGGCGGCAGGGGCCGTGCTGTTCGACGTCGATCCGCAGCACTACAAGATTGCGCTCGACCGTGCGCGGGCGGATCTGGAATCGACGCGGCGCCAGGTGGGAGCCAGTACCGCCGGCATCGATTCCGCGCAGGCGTCGCTGCGTGCCGCGCAGGCCAACGAATTGAAGGCACGGCAGGATAGTGAGCGGCTGGAGCGGCTGTATCGTGAAGATCCGGGCACGGTATCGATACGCCGACTGGAGGTGGCACGCGCCACGCACACCCAGGCCGTGAGCCAGGTGGCCGCGGCGCGTGCGGAAGTGGAGCGCGCGCGAGAGCAGCAGGGCGGTAGCGACGATAACAACGCCAAGCTGCGCAGCGCGGCTGCCGCCGTGGATAAGGCCGAGCTGGATCTGGCCAACGCGCAGATCCGCGCGCGCACGGCCGGGCTGATTACCGACCTGCGCACCGAGGCCGGCCTGTACGCGGCGGCGGGCAGTCCTGTCATGACGCTGATCGCGATTCACGATGTCTGGATCAGTGCCGACATGACCGAGAACAACCTGGGGCATCTCGCGCCGGGCACGCCGGTAGGGATCGTGCTCGATGTCCTGCCCGGCACGGTGCTGACTGGCAAGGTGCGCAGCATCGGCTACGGTGTCAGCACCGGGCAGAGTGCGCCGCCGGGCGGCTTGCCGACCGTGCAGAACGGCCGCGACTGGCTGCGGCCCGCGCAGCGCTTTCCCGTGATCGTCGATATCGATCCCGGCCAGCTCGACACGCTGCGAGGTATCCGCGTGGGAGGGCAGGCGGAGGTGATGGCGTATCCCATGCAGGGCAATCCGCTGAACCTGCTGGGCCGTGCGTTCCTGCGCGTCATGAGCTGGATGTCCTATGTCTACTAACGATGCCGCATTGGCCATGCGCGGCGTGCTGGCGCGTCGCGCGTTACGGCTGGCACTGGGCACGGCGGCCTGCTTGGCCATCAGTTTCGGCGGCGAGTGGCCGGTGCCGGTCATGGTCCCGGTGCTGGCCGTCTTCCTGTTTGCCTCGCTGGACCGGCCGCTGCCCTTCAAGGCGGGCCTGGGCCTGGCGCTGGTGGTGATGCTCGCAACGGGCAGCGGACTGCTGCTGGTGCCGTTCCTCCGCCATGCGCCGCTGGCCGGCGTGTTGATGGCGGGGCTGTGCCTGTTTCTGGCATTCCGCTTTGGCCTGCGTGGCGGCAACGGTCTCGTATCGACTTTCGTTGTGGCTGGCGTCACGCTGATCGCCGCGGCGGGCACGTCCAGCGGCGCACTTGCGCTGACCGTGATCGGTGCGCTGACGAAGGGCCTGCTGCTGGCGGTGCTGGCACTCGGTGCCAGCTACCAGCTGATTCCGGAGCATGGCCCACCCGCGCCGCGCCCGCCGAAGGCCGCCGCCAGCGATGCCGACCGCATCGCGCTGCGCGCCACGCTGGTGGTGATGCCGCCATTCCTGCTGGCCCTGTCGGACCCCGCCGCGTATATGCCCATCATCATGAAGGCCGTAAGCCTGGGGCGGCAGAGCTGCACCACGGCGCGTGGTGCAGCGCTGGAACTCGTCGGCTCCACGCTGATGGGCGGGTTGCTTGCCATCGCATGCTGGCTGGCGCTAGGCCTGTTCGTCCATCTCTGGATGTTCTTTCTCTGGATGGCGCTGTTCGGCCTGCTGGTCGCGCGACGTCTGTTCCGCTTGACGCCGGGGGTACTGTCACCGGGATTCTGGTTGAACAGCCTGGTGACGATGATCATCCTGCTGGGCCAATCGGTGGCGGACAGCGCGGCGGGAAAGGATGTCTACCAGGCGTTCATGGTGCGCATGGGACTGTTCATCGGCGTATCGCTGTATGCATGGCTGATGATCGCGCTGCTGGATCGCCCGCGCGCGGCGGTGGCCGCTTGAACGAAGGGAGAGAGCCATGCAATGGCATCTGCTGGTGGCTGCGCCGGTGATGTTGCTGTGTCTGCTGCTGCAATGCGCGGCCGTGGCGCTGTGCCTGCGCCGCTACGCCGGCTTCAAGAATCGCTGGCAGGGGCATGAGCCGCTCTGGATCGATGTGCTGTTGCTGACGGGCGTGATGCTGCTGACATTGCTGTGCAATTTCATGCAGATGATGCTGTGGGCCGCGCTGTTCGTGGTGCTGGGGGAATTCAAGACCTTTGGTGCGGCACTCTATCACTCGGCGGTGAACTTCGCCACGCTGGGCTACGGCGACATCGTCATGTCCGAGCGCTGGCGCATGCTGGGTCCGATCGAATCGGCACAAGGCATCCTGATGTTCGGATTGTCCACGGCCCTGATGACAGCGGCCGTGCTCGATGTGGTCAAGAGCAATATGGCCCGGCTGCGGCAGCCGGAACCGTAGCTCAGGTGCAGTTGGCGCGGTAGGTTTCCTCGATCTGCTTGCGCGTATCGTCACGCTCCAGCTTGGGAATGGCACGCCCTTGCGCGCTTTGCGTGGCGGTGCCGGGGGACGTCACGGCACGCTGCTTTGACGTGCCACTGAGTTCCTGCAGCAGCGCTTCGCACCGGGCGCGCTTGGCCTCTTCCGGGTTCGCGGTTGGCGCCGCGGGCGGACGGTATGGATTGCTTCCCTCTCGCACGGCTTTGGAGATGGCTGCCGCGCCCGAGCTCTGGGTGGACTGTGGCTGCGCCGTCGCGCTCAGGACGAGGGCGATCAGGCCGGCGATGGAGATCAGGCAATGGGCCGGTTTCAAGGTGTTCGGCATGCAGGCTCCGCGTGAGTGATGTATTCCCAGCCTAGGCGCCGAGCGCCAGTGCCGCAAGGGCCAGCCAAGCGAGGGTCAGTGCCGCCGGGCGTGGCGTCGGCGCCAGGCGATCGGCGCTTCGCCAAACTGCGCCGAGAACCAGCGTGTGAAAGACGCCGCTGATCCATAGCCCAGCAGTTCGGAGACACGCAGCAACGAGTAATCGGGATTGGCGACGTAGCGCTGCGCAAGATCGCGCCGTACGTTGTTGACGATGTCGGTGAACGTCTCGCCAGAGGCGTCGAGCTGGCGCTGCATGGTGCGAAGGCTTAGTCCCAGTCCCTGCGCCACGGCCTCGCTCGTGGCGCGCCCCATCGGCAGCATCAGGTAGAGGGCGCTACGTACCTCGTGGCCAATCGACGCATCGTTGACGCGCGGCAGCGTGTCGACGACCCGCTGGGCATGCCGCGCCATCGCGGCGTTCCCGGTCGGGTTCGGCGCCGCGAGGTCTTCCGCAAGGCACACGATGCCATTGAACTCGCTGCCGAATTCGAGCGGACAGCCAAACAGCCGGCGGTGCACCTGCTGGTCCGGTGGCGCGGCGTGCGTGAAATTGACGCTCAGCGGATGCCACTGCGGCCCCAGCAATGCGCGGCAGAGCCGGAAGACCACGCCAATGGCAAGCTCCGTGGCTTGGCGTGATGGCGCATCGAGCACTACTTCCTGCCGGATCATGACGACCTTGCCGGAGGTCTCCAGCAGGATGGCCACCGACTCGTTTACCAGGTGACGGTATCGGATGATGGTGTCGAGCGCGTCGCGCAAAGTGGCCTGCTGGCTGATCAGCAGGCTCATGACGCCGAAGTCCGACAACTGCCGCGACTCCGCCATGCGCAACCCGAAGGTCGGGCACCCGGCGGCCTGGGCGGCGGCCTCCAGTAGGGCAGCACAGGCTTCGACGGGAATCCGCTGCTCGGGGTCGCTCAGCAGCGCTTGGCTCAGGCGTGCCGTGCGCAGCAGCGGCACGGCATTGAGGCCGAGATCGCGCGCCACGTCGAAGAAATTGGTTAGCGCCGCAGCGCGCACCAGCGTTTTCAAGGTTGTCTCCCGATGTTGTTTTTCGTGCGTCACATGAAGGGCCGGCGACGCATCTTTGCCGCCGATGATAGGTGCCTGTGGCATGAAATGCAAAGTGGCGGGCTGGCCGTGCAAAGCGTCTGGGGCTCCGGGCTTCTAGATTGATGTCATGGCGGCGCAGGTCGTGCGGCCAACCGAATCTGGAGAACGATCCTCATGGCAAAGGCAGTGCGTATGTATGAAACCGGTGGACCCGAGGTGCTTCGTTATGAAGACGCCGAAGTGGGCGATCCGGGACCCGGTCAGGTCCGCATCCGCCACGTGGCGGTTGGCTTGAACTATGCCGACACGTACTTCCGCAATGGCACGTATCCGGTGCCGCTGCCCGCTGGCATGGGCGTCGAGGCGTCGGGTGTGGTGCAGGCCGTGGGGGCGGGCGTGACCAACGTGGTGGTGGGCGATCGCGTGACGTACACGGGCTTTGTGAACACGCTGGGCGCCTATAGCACCGAGCGGCTGGTGCCTGCCGCGCCGCTGATCCGTCTGCCCGAGAGCATCGGCTTCGAGACGGCCGCGGCCATGACCATGCGTGGTCTGACGTCGGCTTACCTGATGCGCCGCATCCATGCGTTCAAGAAGGGCGACACGATCCTGCTGCACGCGGCGGCGGGTGGGGTTGGGCTGATTGTGTCGCAATGGGCACGGCTGCTGGGCCTGAACGTGATCGGCACAGTATCGACCGAGGAGAAAGGCGAGATCGCCCGCGCGCACGGTTGCCAGCACATCATCAACTACAGCCATGAGGACGTGGCGGCCCGCGTGCGCGAGATTACCGAAGGCGTTGGTGCGACGGTGGTATTCGATAGCGTGGGCAAGAACACCTTCATGGCGTCGCTCGATTCGCTCAAGCGTCGCGGCCTGCTGGTCTGCGTAGGCACGGCGTCGGGTCCGATCCCGCCGTTCGATCCGGTGCTGCTGGCGATGAAGGGCTCGCTCTACGTGACGCGCCCGGCGCTGGCCGACTACATCGCGGACCCCGCCGAGAAGGCCGAGCTTGCCGGCGAATTGTTCGATCACGTGGGCGCCGGCCGCATCCGCATCGAGATCAACCAGCGTTACGCGCTGGAAGACGCGGTACAGGCCCATCGCGACCTGGAGTCGCGCAAGACGACCGGCTCGTCGATCTTTGTCATCTGAGGAGGCACTCATGAAAGTCCAACAACTGAGCTGCGCCCTGGGCGCCGAGCTGGTGGGCGTGAAGCTTGCCGACGCCGTGCGCAGCGACGACCTGTTCGGCGAGGTGCGCATGCTGCTGCTCAAGCATCGCGTGCTGTTTCTGCGCAACCAGGAGTTCAGCCGTGCCGAGCACGTGGCATTCGCGCGCCGCTTCGGCGAGCTGGAAGATCACCCGGTTGCCGGCAGTGATCCCGAGCATCCTGGCCTGGTGCGCATCTACAAGTCGCCCGACCAGCCGAACGACCGCTACGAGAACTGCTGGCATTCGGATACCACGTGGCGCGAGGCGCCGCAGTTCGGTGCCGTGCTGCGCTGTATCGAATGCCCGCCCGTGGGCGGCGACACGATGTGGGCCAACATGGCGCTGGCCTATGAGCGGCTGCCCGACACGGTCAAGGAACAGATTGCGGACCTGCGCGCACGCCACAGCATCGAGGCCAGCTTCGGCGCGGCCATGCCGATCGAAAAGCGGCTGGCGCTGAAGGCGCAGTTTCCCGATGCCGAGCATCCGGTGGTGCGCACGCATCCCGATACCGGCGAGAAGGTACTGTACGTGAACGGCTTCACCACGCACTTCACCAACTACCACACGCCGGGGCGCGTGCGCTTTGGCCAGGACGCCAATCCCGGCGCGGGCGATCTGCTGCGATATTTGGTGTCGCAGGCCTATATCCCCGAGTTCCAGGTGCGTTGGCGCTGGGAACCGAACAGCGTGGCGATCTGGGACAACACGGCGACCCAGCACTACGCGGTGATGGATTACGCGCCGTGCCATCGCAAGATGGAACGCGCGGGCATCGTCGGCAGCGTGCCGTACTGATGCCGATGCATAACACGCAGAACACGCAGGACATGAAGGACAAAGCAGGCATGAAGGACAACCTCGTCGTTACCACCCCCTCGGCATACGCCTACCCGCTGCTGGTGAAGCAGCTGCTGACCAACGCGCTGTGCCTGTACGGCGAGCAGGAGATCAGCTATCGCGGCGAGATGCGCTATACGTATCGCGATTTCCACCAGCGTCTGGGCAAGCTCGCCAACGCGCTCGGCGGGCTGGGCGTGCGCCACGGTTCCACCGTGGCCGTGATGGACTGGGACAGCCATCGCTATCTGGAGTGCTACTTCGGCGTGCCGATGATGGGTGCCACGCTGTTCACGGTGAATGTCCGCCTGTCGCCGCAGCAGATCCTCTACACGCTGAACGACGCGGGTGCTGATGTGGTGCTCGTGCATCCGGACTTCCTGCCGGTGCTGGAGCAGATCCGCGACGGCCTGGTGCGTCAGCCGCGCTTTGTGCTGCTGGCCGACGGCCAGGACGTTTCAGCGGGCACGCTACCGTTCGACGGCGAGTATGAGTCGCTGCTGGAGACTGCTTCGTCCGAATTCGACTTTCCGGATTTCGACGAGCGCACCAAGGCCACCACGTTCTACACGACGGGCACCACGGGCGATCCCAAGGGCGTTTGCTACAGCCACCGGGACGTGGTGCTGCACACGCTGACCACGGCCACGAGCCTGTGCGCGCCGCGTGAAGGCCAGCGCATGCATCGAGAGGACGTGTACATGCCGATCACGCCGATGTTCCACGTGATGGCCTGGGGCATGCCTTATGTGGCGATCATGCTCGGCCTGCGCACGGTGCTGCCGGGCCGCTATGTGCCCGCCGAGCTGCTGCAATTGCGCAAGACGGAAAAGGTCACGTTCTCGCACTGCGTGCCGACCATCCTGCAGATGCTGCTGCAGGCGGCCGGAGACGGCGAGCACGACCTGTGGGGCTGGAAGATGATCATCGGCGGCTCGGCGCTGCCGCCGGTACTGTGCGAGGCGGCGCTGGCGCGCGGCATCGACATCTTTGCGGGTTACGGCATGTCGGAGACCGGCCCCATCGTCGCGCTGGCCCAGATTCCGCCGGGTCATGTGCCAGTCAGCCGCGAGGAAGAAGTGGCGCTGCGCTGCGCAACCGGCCGCCCCGTGCCGCTGGTGGACTTCCGCATCGTCGGCACGGACATGCGCGAGGTGCCCCACGACGGCAAGGCGCAGGGCGAGATCGTGCTGCGTGCGCCGTACCTGACGAAGTCGTATTTCCGCAAACCATCGGCTTCGGAGGACCTGTGGGCCGACGGGTATCTGCATACGCAGGACGTGGCGGTGATGGGCGAGAACGGCTTTGTGCAGATCGTTGACCGGCTCAAGGATGTGATCAAGACCGGGGGCGAGTGGGTGTCGTCGATCGAGATCGAGAACCTCGTGACCCAGGTGCCCGGCGTGGCGGAATGCGCCGTGGTGGGCGTGCCCGATGCGCGCTGGGGCGAACGGCCGATGGCCTATGTGGTGTGCAAGGCCGGTGTCGAGGTCGATGCGCAGCAGATCCGCACGGTGCTGCTCGGCCACGTCGCAACGCAACGGCTGAGCAAGTTCGCCGTACCTGAGCAGGATCGCATCGCATTCGTCGCGGCGATTCCGAAGACGAGCGTCGGCAAGATCGACAAGAAGCTGCTACGGGAAAAGAAGGCAGCCTGAGGCGAAAGGGAAAATTGATGGCCGCCCCTCCACGGCTCGGAGGGCGGCCTTTTTGCGTTTCTTTTTTGCGCTTTTTTCTGCGCTTTATTCCGCGTTAACGCGGCGGAATGCCGGAACCTAGAGCCACGCCAGACCCTGGAACTCGCCAATGGCGTGCCGCACCAGCAGCGCGGCAAGCACAAGCATGGTCACGCCAATCAGGCGGTCCAGCACCTGCCAGGCGCGCGGGCTGGCGAACCACGGCGCCAGCCACCTGGCCCCAAATCCCAACATGCAAAACCACAGCAGACTGCCGAAGCTTGCGCCGGTCACGAACCAGCGTTGCATCGGAGCGGGATGCTGCGCGCCGATGCTGCCCACCAGCAATACGGTGTCGAGGTAGACATGCGGATTGAGCAGGGTAAAGGCCACGGCCTGGGCCAGTACCGCGCCAAGCGTGGTGCTGGCCCGGCTTTCGGTGGCCTGCAAGGCGTGCTGTTGCCGCGCGCGGCGCCACGCCTGCCAGCCGTAGTGCGCCAGGAATCCGGCACCGGCCAGTGCCAGTGCGGCGGCCAGCGCAGGACGATCGCCAAGGGCCTTTGCCATGCCCATGACGCCCGCGGCGATCAGCAGGGCGTCGGCCAACGCGCATAGCAGCACCACGCTGCCAACATGCTCGCGCCGTAATCCCTGGCGCAGCACGAATGCGTTCTGTGCGCCGATAGCGACAATCAGGCCGAGGCTCAGGGCCAGACCCTGGAGCAGGACGGAGAAACCGGGAGACATGCTGGCGGGCAGCGTGGCAAATGCGTTCATGGCACGCAGCTTGCCAGCCGGCGCGTATGAAGACAAACTAAACAATCTTCACCAACATTAGCTGAGCTTAATCATGCTGGACTACGCCGCGCTTGCCGCGTTGGCGGCCGTCGTGCGCGAAGGCAGCTTCGAGCGGGCTGCCCGGATGCTCCACGTCACACCGTCGGCCATTTCACAGCGCATCCGCATGCTCGAAGAGCGCGTGGGCTGTGCGCTGGTGATCCGCGAGAACCCGTGCCGGCCCACCGAGACGGGCCGGCGGCTCTGCCAGCACGTCGACCACGTGCGGCTGCTGGAGCAGGAACTGCAGGGCGCGCTGCCCGCGTTGGCGCCTCGGGGCGACACCCGCGTG
The DNA here is from genome assembly GCF_057798835.1 of Cupriavidus sp. 291-E7. Taxonomy (NCBI): domain Bacteria; kingdom Pseudomonadati; phylum Pseudomonadota; class Betaproteobacteria; order Burkholderiales; family Burkholderiaceae; genus Cupriavidus; species Cupriavidus sp. 291-E7. The sequence continues at coordinate 174,358 of NZ_JBYOJV010000006.1, read as the reverse complement.
CCGCTTCCCGTGGCGGTGAATGCCGACAGCCTGGCCACCTGGCTGGCCCAGCCGATTGCCACGTTCGCAGCCGGACATTCGGTATTGATGGAAGTGGCGGTGGACGACCAGGACCACACGAGCGAATGGTTGCGCAGCGGAGCGGTGCTGGCTGCCGTGACCGCCACGGCGCGGCCAGCCACGGGCTGCAACAGCCGGCCGCTGGGTGCCATGCGCTATGTGGCGGCGGCCAGCCCGGCGTTCGTGGATCGCTATTTTTCCGATGGCGTGGGTGCGGGCAGCCTGGCGAATGCCCCAAGCCTCGTGTTCAACGCCAAGGACGAGCTACAGACGCGCTGGGCCAGCCGGGTGTGCCATCGGCATGTGCAACTGCCCCGGCACACGCTGCCATCGTCGTATGCGTTTGTCATCGCGGCGCTGGCTGGCATGGGCTGGGGAATGCATCCGCAGTCGATGATCGAAGGCCATCTCCGGGCGGGCACCCTCGTCGAGCTAGTGCCGGATGCGCCGCTGGACGTGCCGCTGCACTGGCAACATGCGCGCGCGGCATCCGGTCTGCTTGAAGGGTTGAGCCGCGAGGTATTGGCGGCCGCGCGTACCGCGCTGCTGCCGTTGTGATGGCCCGCAGCGCGTGCACGCGATTCGTCGGTGCCCTGGCCGCTGAACGTATCGACCGCTCAGCGTAGCGTGGCCGCGAACGTTTCGAGCTGCGTGATGGCGGTGTTCCAGCCCTCGAAGAAGCCGAGCTTTTCGTGCTGGTCGCGCGTGGCTTCGTCGGGATGCATCACGCGCGCGATGTAGCGGCTGCCATCGCCTTCGTCGGCCATCGTGATGATCGCGGTGAATCCGAGCCACGGTTTGTGCGGGCGCCAGCCGCCCGTCAGCATCGACGTGAACGCCAGACGCGACTGGGGCACGACTTCGAGAAAGCATCCGGGGTTATCGCTGGTACCGCCATCCGGCCCTTGCATGAAGGTATGGAAGGCGCCGCCCGGTTGCAGGTCGAAGGCGCGCACCTGTGTGGTCCACGGCTTGGGGCACCACCATTGCTTGAGCAGATCCGGCTCCGACCACGCACGCCACAGTGCGGACCGCGGTGCGCGCAGCGCACGGGAAATGACCAGATCGTTCGAATCAGCGGCGTTTTCCTGCATGAGCCTGCTCCTCCTGATGTAGTTGCTCGACGAACGCGACCATGCGGTCGGATCTGGCTTCCCACATGGCCCGTTGCTCGGCCAGCCACTGCTCGGCCTGCGACAGCGTGGCCGGTACCAGCTCGCAGGTGCGTGTGCGTCCCACCTTGCTGGTGCGGATCAGGCCGCTGCGTTCCAGCACGGTCACGTGTTTCATGAAGGACGGCAGTGCCATGTCGAATGGCGCCGCCAGGGCGGACACCGTCTGCGCGCCGCTGACCAGCGCGCAGACAATGGCGCATCGGGTGGGATCGGCGAGCGCGTGGAATACGTCGCTCACCGTGGTGGAATGGTTAGCCATACAGCTAACTATAGATCAGGAGGCTGCCGCCCGCAATGGCGATGCACCGTGGGCGGCGTTGCGGGGGAATTAAGGCTTGATGTGGAACGTCTTGACGATGCCGGCGTTGCGATCGAATTCGGCATGCAGTGACTGGTTCAGGTCCTGCAGCGACTGCGCCGCCATCGGCTCATAGCCCAGTGACTCCAGGCGCTCACGCACCTTCGGATTGGCGGCGGCCTTGTAGACCGCGCTCTGGATCTTTTGCGCCACGTCGGCCGGCACCTGGGCAGAGGCGATAACGCCCACCCAGTTGCTGAAGTCGATATCGGGATAGCCCTGCTCGGCGAATGTCGGCACCTGGGGCAGCAGCGGCGAGCGGTTCTTCGACGCCACGGCATATGGCTGCAGCTTGCCCGCGCGAATCATCGGCAGCGAAGTGACCATGCCGTCGTACATGAGCGGAATCTGGCCACCCATGACCTGGGCCAGCGCGGGACCGGAACCGGCGAACGGAACGTGCTGCAGGTCCATGCCGGCTTCCTGGTTCATGATCGCGCCGGCGTAGTGCGACGCCGTGCCCGCGCTATACGACGCAAAGCTGAGCTTGCCCGGGTTGGCCTTGGCGTACGTGATCAGGCTCTTCAGATCCTTGGCCGGCAGGTTCGGTGCGCCGACCAGCACCATGCGCGAGCGGCCCACTGCCGCCAGTGGGCGGATGTCCTTCATCGTGTCGTATGGCGTCTTCTGGACCTGCGGTACTTCAGTCAATACGTTGGTGGCCGTGACCATGATGGTCTGGCCGTCGGCGGGTGCCGCCAGCATCGTGTTGATGGCGATGGCCCCGCCACCGCCCGGCTTGTTGTCGACCACCACGGGCTGGCCCAGATCGGTCGCCAGTTGTTCGGCCAGCAAGCGGGCCATGACGTCCATCGTGCCGCCCGCGGGGGCCGGCACCAGCACGCGCACGGGCTTGTTGCTCCAGGCCATCGCCACGGGCATCAGCAGCGTCAGGATGGCCGCAACAGTGGCGCGGCGCATGCGAAGGAGGGCGCGGTGTTTTTTCATATTTGTCTCCATCATAGGTCTTGTGGGATGTAAAAAGACCGGACCCGCCCGCAGTGGGCTGTAGAGGAAAGTGTCGTTGCGTTGAAATCGGCGGACCCGGTTGAAACGGATGGCGCGCGCCGCATGCACTGTGCGGCGCGTCACCAGGCTGGATGTGTGAGCGTCAGGGGGTGCCGGCCGGACCCGCCGTGCGGCCGCGCCGCGCAGGCAGCGATTCCAGCACGAACGCGCGTTGCGCGTCGGTCATGCCGTCCCACAGGCCGATTTCCGTCGAGGTTCTGCCGCATCCCTGGCAATACCTGCGCGCGGCATCCATGCGGCAGATGTTGATACAGGGGTTGGCCGGGCGGGGCGTGGCGGGACTGGTCATGGCGGGGCCGTCGGATCCTTGGGTCAGGCCGCGCGGCGCAGCGGCAGGTTTTTCTGGCCGGCCTGACGGTTCGGCAGCATGCCGTGCGCGGCCAGCGTTTCGTCGACGCTGTCGTACCACGTGCCGATGCGATAGATGTCGCGCGCTTCCTTGCCCGAGGCAATCTCGCGGCCCAGTTCATGCGCCACGCGCACGCACTGCTCGATCTGCTGCACCGACGTCATGCGGTTGCCGTGCTGATCGATGATCGTGTCCTCGATGCCGCAGCGCGGATGCAGGCCCATCGCCATCGCCATCATGTTGAACGGCAGCACGTTCTTGAGCAGCGATTCGGCGGTCAGCGTGCAGCCGTCCGGCGCGCGATGGATGAAGTTGAAGAAGTTGAACGGGTTGGGGCCGTCAAAGCCGCCACCGATGCCGATCCACGTCAGGTTCAGCGGACCCATGTACGCGCCGGCGCGCACCATGCGTTCGAGCGTCTCCAGCGCGTGGATGCCGGTCAGCTGGAAGTGCGGCTGGATACCGGCGGCGGACAGGCGGCGCAGGTGCTCCTCCACCCAGCCAGGGCCGGCCGGCACGGTCATTTCGCGGTACGCCTCGATGAACGCCGGGTTGGACAGCGATGTCCCCGCCAGATACTCGGGGTACAGCAGTTCCATGATGTTCATCTGCGTGGTGTTGATGGCCACGGTCACCTGGTCCGGTGCCGGCGTCAGATCGGCCAGCATGTGGCGCGTATCGTCGGACAGCCACACGGCGGCCTGGCCCTCGTCTTCCGGCGCGAACGAGATCGAGCCGCCTACCTGGATGATCATGTCGGGCACGGCCTCGCGCACGCCGGCAATCAGTTCGTTGAACTTGGACAGGCGCTTCGAGCCCTTGCCGTCCAGTTCGCGCACGTGCAGGTGCAGCACAGTGGCGCCGGCGTTGTAGCAGTCGACCGCCTTCTGCACCTGTTCTTCCATCGTGACAGGGATATCTTCGGGGAAGTCTTCGGGCATCCACTCGGGGCCATATGGGGCCACGGTGATGACCACCTTGTCCATGTTTTCGGGGTGCAGGGAATCGTCCAGGAATTGCATGTCGTCTCCATTAGTCGGTGCGTGTCCAGTGCTCCGAAGTATCGGTCAATGGCGCACGGCAATTTGACGATCGGGGACGCTCGATTTACATTTCGGGACAGTCAGGGAAAACACGATGTCCTACTTTCTGCGCAGTGCGAGCCTTACGAATTACGTGGACGTGGCGCGAGCCCTCGGGCTCGATCCGCATCACATGCTGCGCGCCGCGAAGATCAGCCGGAATGCATTGCTGGACCCCGATATCCGCATCCCGGCGGCGCTCGTTGGCAAGCTGCTGGAAGCGTCGGCCGTTGCCGCGCAGGTGGACGATTTCGGCTTGCGCATGGCGGAGCTGCGGCAGTTCTCGAATCTTGGCCCGCTGGCATTCGTGGTGCGCGAGGAGCCGACGCTGCGGCGTGCGCTGGAGTCGATGGTCCGCTACATGAGCCTGCAGAACGAGGCGCTGGTCATGCGGGTAGAAGAGGCCGACGGCATGGTCCTGATCCGCCTGCAGCTGCTTAGCGATGTGCCGGGAAAATTGCGCCAGGCAACGGAGCTGGCCGCGGGCGTGATGTATCGGATGCTCACGCTGTTTTTGGGGCCGGCATGGCGACCGCGCAGCATCTGCTTCACGCATACGGCGCCGGAAAGCCAGGCCACCTGCCTGCGCGTATTCGGTATACCGGCGCTCTACAACCAGGATTTCGATGGCATCGTCTGCGTGGCGCAGGACCTGGAAGCGCCGCTGCCATCGTACGATCCGGTGATGGCGCAGCAGGTCAAGCGCTACCTGGGCACGCTGCTGGCGCAATCGAACACGAGCATGGCCGACAAGGTGCGCAAGCTTGTGCACGCGCTGATGCCAAGCGGCATGTGTTCCGTGGATCGGGTGGCGCAGCAGTTGGGCGTGGACCGCCGCACCGTGCATCGCTGGCTTGAGCAGGAAGGCACTACCTATTCGGATATCGTCAATGAAGCCCGCGCCGGACTGGCCACGCGCTATATCGAAAATCGCGCACGGCCGCTGTCGGAAGTGGCCACGCTGCTGGGGTTTTCGTCGCTCAGCGCGTTCTCGCGATGGTTCGGCGTGCAGTTTGGCTGCAGCGTGTCGAAGTGGCGCGCCAGGCAGGCCGATATGCGCGATGCGGGGGTTTGATGCCGCGAAAGCCGTGGAAAACTACCGCAAGCACGTCGAGTCTCGCGGACTCAGTGAAGTCTTACTCACACCGGTACTTCGATACCTGTGTACCGGCTCGCCGCGCAGCCTCCGACGCTTGTTCGATCTGTGCAGGATTTTGACTTAACAGCGCTTGCTCCGAAGTTGGTAACCGCGATTCGATAAGACTGGCGAAGCGATGGACAGATAATGCTGGACGTGAGCCGCGCTTGCCCTTTGGGATCGAAGACGGATGACACTTCTGCCCGATACTCGGTATTTTTCTGGCCAATAGATTTGCTCACTACTTCAGTCTTTGCATCGCTCTGACAAGGGCCATCCTGCAAGGTAACGTGCCCCTTGGCACTCCGGCATTGATAGATGCTCTGGCCTGTAGCACTCGCGGCCATGAGCAACATCACAACGCTCAGATATCGCGGCATGGGAAGTTTCATTAAACGGGCACCTGCTTAGCCCGCTGCGCTGATCCGCTATTGCCTCCTGACGAGCCAGCCGCGGCCGCGGGCTGCGCTGGCACAACACTCTCGTAGTCGCGGAGAATGGTCTGCAGGTCAACGTTCTTAGACGTGTAGCGCATGATCGGGATGCCGGCTGATGCGAGAACATCATTCTTCTGTCTATCCCGCTTCTGTGCTTTCGCGCTATCGTGCGAGGCACCGTCGAGCTCGATGACATAAAGCGGTCGCATCGTCTTGCGCTCACACACAAGATAGTCAACATACTTCTGCGCGAAAACATTCCTGGCTGCCTGAGACCTGCCCTTGTGCTGTACGAACGCTGACATTGCCACCTGCGGAAAGATGTGCGTGTCTATTAGGGCAGCCGTCAAACGTTCGTAGAGCTGGATCTCATCTTGGCGTAAGAATGGGTCTCGGCGGGCAAAACGAAAAGTCCTCGCTGAGCTTCCGCCCGCGCCACCTCCCTTCAGCATCGATAGGACAACAATGGCAATGGCGAAAAGAAGTACCAGCCCGAGCACCGCCTTCATCTGACCCTCCGGTATCTATTTATTGTCTCGGGCGATACTAAGGGTCGGCTCGAGCTAGCGGCATCCCCCGGTGGTGGGGCGCAGCACGCGAGCGACTGCCTACCGCGAACGGAAGAAGGGGTGCACGACTACAAGATTGGCCTATTTGGGTCCGGGCGCGGCCTAGCTCCCTCTTCCTGTAACTAAACGGCGACACCCCACGTCAAAGCCGCCGATTTATACAACACGTTTGCTACATTTGACGTCTACTCCGAGCACAGAGAGGAACTCTCCATATGCTGGAAGACTTCGATGACCTTGTCGAAGCGTCAATGGCTGAATGGCAATTGCCGGGCCTCGCGCTTGCCGTGATCAAGGATCAGGAGACTATCCTGATAAAGGGCTATGGCGTTCGCGACGTCGATTCGCGATTGCCGGTGACCACCGATACTCAGTTCCTGCTGTGCTCGATTACAAAGTCCTTCACGGCTGCCGGGCTGGGACTCCTGGTGGACGATGGAAAGCTCGATTGGACACGGCCGGTGCGCGAGTACCTTCCGGAGTTCCGCCTGTACGATCCAGTGGCGACGGAACGCGTGACCGTACGCGACCTGCTTTGCCACCATAGCGGCCTTCCTCGGCACGACTGGATCCACTCGCCAGGCGATCTTTCCACAGCCGAGATTCTGGCTGTCCTCCGGCATTTGGAGCCAAGTCACGATCTCCGCGACACCTATCAGTACCAGAATCTGGCCTACCTCCTGGCCGGACACATCGCGGAACGCATCGCAGGCGTGTCCTGGGATACGTTCCTGATGGAGCGCCTGTTGCAGCCATTGGGCTTCCAGAATTTCAGCCTGTCCATCGAAGCGCTCGCCGATACGCCTGACCATGCGCACCCCCATATCGAGAAGCAAGAGCAAGTCCTGCGAGCCAGTTTGACGCCAATACGCGCTCTTCCCGCCGGCGGTTTGAACGCCTCTGTTTCAGATCTCGCGCGGTGGATGCGCTTTCTATTGCACAACGGGGCGGTCAACGGCAAGCAGCTTCTATCAACGGATATCGTCCGGCAGATGTCCGCGCCACGCGTGCATGCTGGTCGCTCGGAGTTTGAGGAGATCGGTGAAATTCACTATGGCCTGGGCTTGGCGACGGAGCACTATCGTGGCGAACGAAAGGTCTCGCACTCCGGATCTTGGGTGGGCTGGGGGACGTTGATGACTATGCTGCCCGAACGCCGTGTCGCCGTTGCCGTCTTGACCAATCATTCGCCAACCCCAGTGACTGAATTGTTGACATATGCCGCGCTCGACAGGCTGTGCGGCAAAGAACCGATTGACTGGCTTGGCCGCTTGAGCGAAATGCGCCGTAAGATCGTTGCACAGCGAAGCATCGACAAAGCCGCAAGCGGTAAGAGCCACCGTGCCGGAACACGGCCCAGCCACTCTCTCCATGAATATGCCGGCGCGTACGATTACCCTGCTTATGGACGCATGATGATCGCTCATGAAGGAGACGCCTTGACGTGGCAATGGCGGGGCATGTCGGGCCTACTTCAGCACTACCACTACGATGTATTCATGACGCTGCGCAAGCCGTCGGAGATTCATCCCGACGAGTTACCGTTGACGTTCGGATACAACCGTGAAGGCGCTATCGACAAGATTTCCGCTCCGCTGGAGCCTATGGTCGCCGATATTGTCTTTAGTCGCTCGCCCGCCGGCGACGTCATGGACCCAAGCTTTCGCGCTCGCTGTGCCGGGGCCTATTCGCATGGATCCCAGGAAATACATGTCACCCTGGATGCAACAGGCAGTTTGACGCTGAAAATCGGGAAGCAACAGATTCATCGGCTGGTGCCCTTCGATGGAAGAACATTTGAACTTGGCAAACTCGCGGGCTATCGCGCCGAATTCCGCTTGAGTTCAGAGCACGTAGTGGACGGGATCATCTTCCACCAGCCAAATGGGACATTTCTGGCACTGCGAGGCGCTTAGGATCGCCGAGAGTTTGCACAACGGAGACATTGCGATGATCTTTTTCAACGCCGATAGATGTCGCATCGGCTTGCGAGCCGCGTAAGGCAGCGGATCTACTACTGTCAGGTTTTCTTCCGTCCGCACGACACTACAAGTTCACATACCAACTTCACTACGGCTATGGATATCCCATCCAGCATGTCCACCGAACTGCAAAAGTGGAACAACGGCAATGGCATTGACCTTGAGTCTTGGATCAATTGCTCCGGAAGCTTCTCTCTTGCAGTTGGCTACATAACGATTTTTTGGCCGAAATTTGTAGAGTTCGATGGGTATATTCTGCGCGATGGGTTTTGTGAAAACTCTCTCAGATCATTCGAGTCTGCAGACGGTTACGACAGGAAGGCCGTCGAGAGGGTGATGAACCACTTGCATATCGCTGATATTCAGTACTATGGATGCGAGGATATTTCGAGGGACAAAATTCAAATTTTAGGCGCCACTCTTCAAGAAATATATACGGTAAAACTGAAGACTCAATTTCCGAAAACTCCTTGTGTCGTGGAGTTATTTCAGCCTGAAGACGGCGATGATCTTTGGGGATATCAAATATCGTTCTGGCAAGAAAAGTACGATTCGACGCCGAGATGAATCCGCTCTCTTCGTAAGCAGCGAAGGCCGTCAGGCGTTTCCCCTGCCTTAGACCGGAGGCGCTGTGAATGACCGCTTTGCGGAAATCTGGCGAACCGCCAAGGGTCGTTCAGAAACTTTCAGCCAATCCGCAGATCGGCGAAGAACAATAAAAAAGGCCACACCGGCGCTTAAGCGCCGGTGTGGCCGAACGAAGCATCGATACAGCCGGTTACGGGCGGGGTGAATATGATCCGGCCGGCCGCACCGATTCCCTACATGATCGGGACGATCAGAACTTGTGGCGAATGCCGATGGCCACGCCGAGCATGTTGCTCTGGCCGTTGGCCAGCGCGTAGCTATTACCCAGCGACAGGCTGTTCGCGTAGAAGGTGCCCAGCGATTCGAGCATCAGCGCGGCGTTCTTGGCGTAGGCGGTGGACAGGTAGACGTCCGTGCGCTTGGAGAACGTATAGTTGGCCACGAAAGCAATCTGCCACGGGTTCGGCGCGTTGGTGCCGAACAGGTTCTTCATGTCGTCGTAGTTGTATGCGAGCGTCAGGCCCACCGACGGCGTCACCTGGTAGTTGGCGCCGATCCAGTAGAAGTCGTCACGTTGAATGATGGTGCCGGCCGCGTTCTTGTTTTGTCCCCAGCGATAGCCGCCCATGATCTTCGCGACGCTGCTGATCGTATAGCTGGCGCCGACCACGGCCTTGCGCATCGTGCCGCTGCTGGTGCCGATGGTCGGGTTCCACTGGTCGTAGCCGACGGTCACGCCAAACGGGCCGCTCGCATACGCCACTGCCGCGCCGTACGCGGTGTCGCGTCGGAACGCGCCCGGCACTTCGCCGTTGCCGCCGATCGGCGTGGGAAAGCCCACGGACGGCGGCAAGGCCAGGCCGGTACCGAACGACCAGTGCGCCAGCGCTGTCACGGGACCGAACTGGCCCGAATACTTGATCGTGTTGTCTTCGCGGAAGTTTGCGCCGGACTGCAGCACCACGGGTTCGTATTGCGTCGCGTAGGCCGTGGGCGAGAAGTTCGCCAGTGCCTCGAACATCGACGTGTACTGGCGGCCCAGGCTGATCTGCCCGATGCCGTTTTTGGACAGGCCGATGAATGCCTGGCGGCCGAACAGGCGGCCGCTTTGCTGCAGCGTGCCGTTGTCGAGGCCGAAGCCGCTTTCGAGCACGAACACGGCCTTGGTGCCGGCACCCAGATCCTCGGTGCCGCGCAGGCCCCAACGCGAACCTGCCAGGCCGCCGGAATCCATGCGATACACGTTGTTGGCCGGGCCGGGGTTGAATCCGTTGGCCGCGGTCGGAACATTGCCAACATGATTGACGTATTCCACGTTGATATCCGCAACGCCGTACAGCGTGACGCTTGTCTGCGCGAATGCGCTGCCCGCGCAGGTAAGCAATGCGGCCGTGGCCATGCCCTTGAGCTTCATGAAACGATCTCCTCGCTTTGTCTTGTGTTGTGGGGGTTTTCCCGTCGGAATGGGTACTACGTGAACTGCTGAATGGTTGGCAGGCGCTTTAGCGGCGCTGCAGTTGCGCGAGCAGTTCTTTCGCGCGCGGCCACTGGCCATAGCCCGCGGCAGGATTCAGATGGCCGACCTTGCCCAGGTCGACGAGATCGCTGCCCCAGTCGCATGCCATCTCGGCCGCACGCTCGAACGTAGCGAGCGGATCGTTGCGGCTGGCGGCCAGGATCGTCGGGAAGGGCAGCGGCTCTCGCGGGACCGGCAGCCAGCCACGTACTTCGAGCGTGGCGCGATCGGGGTAGCCGGCCGGCATCGGTGTTTCGAGATCGGCCGGTGTGGCCAGCAGCGCGCCACGGATCTTGCCGTGCGGTACCTTGTGAAACAGGTGACGTGCCCAATGCACGGTGATCATGACGCCCGCGCTATGCGCGGCCAGCATCACGGGGCCATCGATCTCGGCCAGTGCCTTGTCGAGTGCGTCCATGCGCGCCGCGCAGCTGAGCTTGTCGTGTTCGAGCGGCGCGACCGAAGCGACCTTTTGCTGCGTTGTCTGCAACTCGGCCTGCAACAGGGTTTGCCAGTGCTCTGCAACGTGATCGCGCAGGCCGGGCACCAGCAGCAAGGTGGTTTCTGGGGACAGGTACATCGTGTATCGCTCTTGCGGAAATTGGGGTGACGTGATGCGCCTTACTGAGCCGGGCGCTTTTGCGCCAGCCGTTGCAGGTCCGCGGCATAGGTGCGGCGCCCCGCGATAAAGCAGAAGGCGGCAAACAGTCCGGTCAGAGGCAGCCACTGCAGTGCGCCGGCCAGCCCGATGTGATCGGCCAGCAGGCCGGTGATGAACGGCCCGGGTGCCAGGCCCAGCAGGTTGTTCGCCAGCGTCAGCGTGGCAAAGGCACTGGCATGGATGCTCGGGTCGGTCAGATTGGCCACAGCGGCGCTGGCGGGGCCGGCGCTGCCGCCGGCCAGCAGCATGCCGCCAGCAATCAGCGCCAGTTGGGCGACGCCAGGCTGCAGATGGAACGCGGTGCCCAGCAGCGCAAAGCAGAGCAGGCTGTACGTCACCGCCATCAGCCACTTGCGTGCCGGTGCGGTACGGGCCACGCGGTCGGTCAGCGCGCCGCAGAGGATCATCCCGGCGCCGCCAGCCAGCACGAAGCATGCGGCGCCCAGGCCGGCGTGCTGTGTGCTCATGTTGTAGTAGCGGCCCAGGTAGCTCGGCATCCAGGACAGCAGCGATCCCATGACCAGCAGTTGCAGCGCGCTGCCAACATAGGCGCACAGGAGCGAACGTGAAGCGAACAGTGCGCGGCCCAGCTCCCGCAGCGACATCATGGGTTGGTGCGCGGCCGCGCCGGCCGCTTCACCGATCGACTGGCGGTGCGCCTTCAGGCGCGATTCGGTAACGACCAGCCGGTAGAAGCCGACCATGACCAGCCCGAACAGCGCCATGCCGGCAAACGCGAAACGCCAGCCGAAGTGCGCGGAAATCACGCCGCCGAGTGCCATGCCGAGCACGGAACCAAAGGCGCCGCCTGCGATGAACGCGGCGCTCAGGCCGGCACGCATATGGCGCGGAAACACCGATAGCACCAGGGCGATGCCAACGCTGCCGTAGGCGGCTTCGCCGATGCCGACGCACAGCCGCGCCGCCAGCATTGCACCGTAGGAATTGGCGAGGGCGCAACCGAGGGTGGCCACGCTCCACAGCACGGCCATCAGCGTCAGGCTGCGCACGCGGCCCCAGCGGTCCGCCAGGATCGACAGCGGCACCGTAAGCAGGCCGACCATCAGCGCGACAACGCCACCGAGCGCGCCCAGGCTGGCGTCGCTGAGCGACCATTCCGCCTTCAGCAGCGGAAACAGCGCATTGAGCACCTGGCGCGACATGTAGTCGGACAGCAGCAGGCCAAAACTCAATGCAAAAACCAGCCACGGATACAGGCGCGAACGACGCGCATTGCCTGCGGTGGCGGTAATAGGTTGCGTGAAGGGAACCCCGGACATCAAACCATCTCCTCGATGACTCGACCCCGCAATGGGCGGGGCCGCGACGAGCGAAGTATCGGGTAATGACGGCTTACGGTTTGACTATCCGGGACAACTATTTTGCTTGACGGGACAGTGCGGGAAAACCCCGCAGCGGGTGCGTCTTGCGGTTACTCGATCGTCACCTTGCCTTCTTTCACCAGCACGGCGAACTTGCCGGTCTCGTCGTGAATGCGTTTGGCGAACGCTTCGGGCGTGCTTGCCATTGGCTCGGCACCGGCCGCGATCATGCGTTGCTGGAAGTCCGGCGAATTCACGATCCTGACGATCTCGGCATTGAGGCGCGTGACCACGGGCTTTGGCGTGGCGGCCGGCGCGAGCACGCCAAACCAGGTGCCGATATCGAAGCCTTTCAGTCCGGCTTCTTCCATCGTGGGCACCTCGGGCAACACGCTGGAGCGCTTTGCCGTGGTGACGGCCAGTGCCTTGAGTTTGCCTGCCTTGATATGCGGCAGCACCGTCGTCAACGTGTCGAAGGACATCGTCACTTGCCCGCCCAGCAGGTCCGTGGTCAGCGGGCCGCTGCCCTTGTACGGCACATGCAGCAACTGGGTGCCGGTGGCCGCCTGGAATTGCGTGCCGATCAGGTGTTGCGCGGTGCCATTCCCGTTCGAGCCATACGACAGTTCCGGCGAAGCCTTCTTGGCCAGCGTCACCAGCTCCGCCACGTTCTTCGCCGGTGTCTTCGCGCTGTTGATGACCAGGACGTTAGGCACCATCGCGAGTGTGGAGACCGGCACCAGGTCCTTCTGGAAGCTGTATGGCAGCTTGCGATAGACGCTGGTGGCAATCGTATGATGCACGGCACCCATCAGCAGCGTGTAGCCATCGGGCTTGGCCTTGGCCACATAGTCGGCGCCCACGGTGGCGCCCGCGCCGGGGCGATTCTCGACGATCACCGGTTGACCGAGGTTCTTCGACAACTGATCGCCCAGCGCGCGCGCCAGGATATCGGTGGTGCCGCCCGACGGAAACGGCACCACCAGACTGATCGGCTTGGCTGGCCATTCCTGAGCGAAGGCTGACGATGCGCCGCCGAGCGCAATGGCGAAGATCGACAGGCCGCAGAGCCGGCGGATCGATGGAGTGTGGAAGGTACGCATGTTTGTCTCCTCTGGTTGTAGTGGTTGGGAAATGCGTGACGTGAATGGCTAGACCGATACGGAGAACTCGGCGCGGCCCGCGAACGTGGCCGCGCAGCCGAGTTCCGCCTCGATGCGGAGCAGGCGGTTGTACTTGGCCACGCGGTCGGAGCGCGACAGCGAACCGGTCTTGATCTGCGTGGCCGCCGTGCAGACGCTGAGGTCGGCAATCGTGGTGTCCTCGGTCTCGCCCGAACGGTGCGACATCACCGACGCATAGCCGGCCTGACGGGCCATGTCGATGGCGGCCAGCGTCTCGGTCAGCGTGCCGATCTGGTTCGGCTTGATCAGGATGGCGTTGGCGACGCCGCAGTTGATGCCTTCCTTGAGGATCGCGGTGTTGGTCACGAACAGATCGTCGCCCACCAGTTGCACCTGGCTGCCCAGGCGCTCGGTCAGGAGCTTCCACCCCTGCCAGTCGCCTTCGGCCATGCCGTCCTCGATCGTGACGATCGGGTATTGCGATACCCAGCCCGCCAGCAGGTCGATAAAGCCCGTTGCGTCATAGCTGCGGCTTTCGGAATGCAGCACGTACCTACCATCGCGATAGAACTCGGAGCTGGCCACGTCCAGGCCCAGTGCGATATCGCGGCCTGCGTAGAAGCCGGCGGCGTCGATGGCCTGCATGATGACTTCCAGCGCCTGCTCGTTGGACTTCAGGTCGGGCGCAAAGCCACCTTCGTCGCCGACGGCGGTGGAGAAGCCACGTTGCTTGAGTAGTGCCTTGAGCGTGTGGAAAACTTCCGCGCCCCAGCGCACCGCTTCCGCGAACGACGGCGCGCCTACCGGCAGGATCATGAATTCCTGCATGTCGATGCTGTTGTCGGCGTGCGCGCCGCCATTGACGATATTCATCATCGGCATGGGCAGCCGCATCTCGTTGTCGCCACCCTGGCCGCCGATTGAGCGATAGAGCGGCACGTCCGCCGATGCGGCCGCGGCGCGCGCGGTAGCCAGCGATACCGCCAGCAACGCGTTGGCACCCAGGCGCGACTTGTCCGGAGTGCCGTCAAGGCGGATCAGGCATTCGTCGATCGCTGCCTGGTCCGCGGCACGCATGCCGGCCAGCGTGCGTGCGATTTCGACGTTGATATGACCGACGGCCTTGCGCACACCTTTGCCGGCGTAGCGATGACGGTCGCCATCGCGTAGCTCGATGGCTTCGCGCGAGCCGGTGGACGCGCCCGACGGCGCTGCTGCGAATCCTTCGCTGCCGTCCGCCAGCAGCACTTGTGCCGCCACGGTGGGATTGCCGCGCGAGTCGAGAATTTCGTAGCCGCGCACTTCCTGAATCACTGACATGATGGCTGCCTCATTGCACCTGCGCGATGCGCAGCAGATTGGTGGTGCCGGCCACGGTGAACGGCAGCCCGGCGGAGATCACGATCGACTGGCCGCGCTCGCCGAACCGCTCGTTGATGACGGTGCGGCTGGCCAGCTCGGTCATTTCGAGTACATCGACCACCTCGTGGCACAGCACCGCATGGACACCCCAGGCCAGCGCGAGTCGGCGTGCGGTGGCCACGCGCGGCGTCATGCCAAGGATCGGCACCTCGGGCCGCTCGCGCGCCATGCGCAGTGCCGAGTAGCCGGAGCTTGTGTAGGCCACCGTGGCGGGCACCTTGAGCAGCCCGGCCACGTGGCGTACCGCATAGCCGATGGCGTCGGCGGCTTCCGCGCGCGGCGGCGTGTGGGACGCCTGGATCGCGTCGTGATAGAACGGATCGGATTCGGTGCGCGTGATGATGCTGTCCATCATCTTTACGGCCTCCACTGGATAGCGGCCCGATGCCGATTCGGCCGACAGCATGACCGCATCCGCGCCGTCGTAGACGGCCGTGGCCACATCGGACGCTTCCGCGCGCGTGGGTACCGGTGCCGAGATCATCGACTCCAGCATCTGTGTGGCCACGATCACCGGCTTGCCCGCCTTGCGGCATGCACGGACGATCTGCTTCTGCAGCGATGGCACCTGTTCCGCCGGCATTTCCACGCCAAGATCCCCACGCGCCACCATCACCGCTTCGGCTTCCGCGACGATCGCGTCCAGGCTCTGGATTGCGGCAGGTTTTTCCAGCTTGGCGACGATGCCGGCGCGGCCCTGCACGATGGCCTTGATTTCCTGGATGTCTTCGGGGCGCTGCACGAACGAGAGCGCGATCCAGTCCACGCCGAGTGTCAGGCCGAATTCAAGGTCGCACCGGTCCTTCTCGGTCATGGCGGACAGCGGCAGTACCACGCCGGGCACGTTCACGCCCTTGCGGTCGGACAGCACGCCACCGTTGATGACCGTGGTCTCGGCAAAGTCGCTGCCGCAACGATCCACGCGCAGACGGATCTTGCCGTCATCGAGCAGCAGCTCGGTGCCTTCGCTAAGCGCGGCGAAAATCTCGGGGTGCGGCAGGCTCACGCGCGCGGCGGAGCCAGGTGCTTCCTTGTCGAGATCGAGGCGGAACGATGCCCCTGCCGCAAGCTCGACCGGTCCGTCGGAAAACGTGCCGATGCGCAGCTTCGGACCCTGCAGGTCCAGCAGCACGCCAATCGGGCGGCCACGCTGCTGCTCGATTGCCCGGAGCGTGTCGAGCCGTTGCCGGTGGTCGTCATGGGTGCCGTGGCTGAAGTTCAGGCGGAATACATCGGCGCCCGCTTCGAACAGCGCATCGATGATTTCTGGCGAAGTGCTGGCGGGGCCAAGCGTGGCCACGATCTTCGCGTTGCGAAGGCGTCTCATGGTATTGCTCCCTCAGGGCGCGATCAGAATCGCGCGGAAATCGTTGATGTTGGTAAGGGTCGGGCCGGTGATCACGGCATCGCCCAGCGCTTCGAAGAAGCCATGCCCGTCGTTGTTGGCCAATGCGTCCTGCGGCCGGATGCCTAGCGCCCAGGCCCGCCGCAGCGTGTCCGGCGTGATGACGGCGCCGGCAATCTCTTCCAGGCCATCGACGCCATCGGTGTCGCCGGCCAGCGCGTGGATGCCCGCGTGGCCGCGCAGGGTCAGGGCCAGCGCGAGCAGAAATTCCACATTGCGGCCGCCGCGCCCCTGGCCGCGTACCGTCACCGTGGCCTCGCCGCCGGACAGCAGCACGCATGGCGTGGGAAACAGTTGATGGTCAGCGGTCTCCAGCGCGATCGAACCGAGAACCAGGCCGACATCGCGTGCTTCGCCTTCGATGGCATCGCCCAGCAGGTGCACGGGCACGCCCGCTTCGCGCGCCACGGCGGCAGCCGCTTGCAATGCCATGCGCGGCGTGGCGATCAGCCTGGTGTCGATGCGCGGCAGACGCGAATCGCCGGGCTTGATCGACTCCGCCGAGCTGGAGTCCAGCACGCGCATGACGTGCGCCGGAATCTCCAGACCGTAGCGGCGGATGATGTCCAGCGCGTCGTGCCGCGTGGTGCCGTCGGCCACCGTCGGACCCGAGGCGATATCGACGGGGTCGTCGCCGGGCACATCGGACAGCAGCAGGTTGCAGACGCGAGCCGGGTGGCACGCCGCGGCAAGGCGGCCGCCCTTGATGGCCGACAGGTGACGGCGCACGCAGTTCATTTCCGTGATCGTGGCGCCCGACTTGAGCAGCGCACGATTGATGGCCTGCTTGTCGTCGAGCGAGATTCCCGAAAGCGGCAGCGGCAGCAACGAGGAGCCGCCGCCGGAGATCAGGCTGACGACGAGGTCGTTTTCGGTCAGGCCGGACACCAGTTCCAGCATGCGGCGCGCGGCTTCATGCCCGGCGGCGTCTGGCACCGGATGCGAGGCTTCGACGATTTCGATGCGTTCGCACGGCACGGCATGGCCGTAGCGCGTCACCACCAGGCCTTCCAGCGGCCACGGCCAGGCGGCCTCGAACGCCTGGGCCATCGCCGCCGAGGCCTTGCCGGCACCGATCACGATCGTGCGTCCCGTGGGACGCTCCGGCAGATGACGGGCCAGCGTCAGCGATGGTTGCGCGGCGGCGATGGCGGCATCGAACATGCGGCGGAGCAATGCGCGGGCCTGATTGGTATCGATGGTCATGTCGGGCTACCTCAGTGCATCAGGCCGGCATGCGCGTCGGCGGCGCGAGACAGGCGAACACCGATCGAAGGACTTTCCACGGTATCGACCAGCGCTTCGGGGTCGTCCACGATCTTGCCGTCGAGCGCATCTTCCAGCCGCTTCTGGTCGATCGCGCCAACCCAGCGCGCGATGGCCAGCGTGCCCACGGCATTGCCGATGGTGTTGGTGATGGCGCGTGCCTCGGACATGAAGCGGTCCACGCCGAGCAGCAGCACCATCCCGGCGACGGGAATCTTGCCCATCGACGCCAGCGTGGCGGCCAGCGTGATGAAGCCGGAGCCGGTCACACCCGCGGAACCCTTGGACGTCAGCAGCAGCACGCCAAGCACCACGAGCTGGTCGGTCAGCGTCAGCGGGGTGTTCGTCGCCTGGGCGATGAAGATGGCGGCCATCGTGTAGTAGATGCACTGGCCATCGGGATTGAACGTGAGGCCGGACGGCACCACCAGGCCCACGACGGGCTTGGATACCCCGGCGTTTTCGAGCTTGCGCATCAGTTGCGGCACCACCGATTCCGACGAGCTGGTACCGAGCACCGTGAACAGTTCGTCGCGGATATAGCGCAGGAATTTCCAGAGGCTGAATCCCGCCAGCTTTGCCACGCTGCCGAGCACGATCGCCACGAACAGGAAGCACGTGACGTACATCGTTCCCATCAGCTTGCCCAGCGAGACGACGGACCCCAGGCCGTACTTGCCGACGGTGAAGGCCATCGCGCCGAACGCGGCCAGCGGGGCCAGGCGCATGATCATGCCGACGACCGAGAAGATGCCGTGGGTGAACGAATCGAGAAAGTCGACCACCGGCCGGGCGCGCGGACCGATATGCGACAGCGCAATGCCGAACAGCGTGGCGAAGACCAGGATCTGGAGAATGTCGTTGCGGGCCAGCGAATCGATGACGCTGGTGGGCACCATGTTCATCAGGAAGTCGATGAACGAGTGCGGCTTCTCCGCAGCATGGGTGTAGCTGGCGATGGCCTTGGTATCGAGATGCGCGGGGTCGACGTTCATGCCCGTTCCCGGTTGCACGAGATTCACGACGATCAGGCCGAGTGCCAGTGCAAACGTCGACAGGACTTCGAAGTAGAACAGTGCGCGCACGCCGACGCGGCCCAGCTCCTTCATGTTTTCCATGCGCGCGATGCCGAGCACCACGGTGGCGAAGATGATCGGTGCAAAGACCATCTTGATGAGTTTGATGAATACGTCGCCGAATGGCTTGAGGTTGCTGCCGAGGTCGGGATAGAACACGCCGAGCGCGATGCCGGCAGATACGCCCAGCAGTACCTGCACGTACAGCTTGCCCAATAGCCGTTGAATCATGGCTGTCTCCTGCTGATTCGAGGTGAGTCGCTTGCGGTCGATCGGCTCTGCTGGCCGTTATCTGACGACGCAAGGGGGCAGGCGCGCACGCGGCGGCGCGCCTGCGGGCAGCCCGGTGGTTGGCCGGGCGCGAAGGGTGCTTTCAGGGTTGGCGCGTCAGGCGGCTTTGGCCTGCTTGCCGGCGGTCAGGAAGTCGCAGACGGCCTTGGTGACATCGACGGTTTTCGCCTTGCCGCCGAGGTCGCCGGTATGCAGCGCCGGGTTGGCGGTCACGGCCTCGATGGCGGCCATTACGCGCTGGGCGCCGTCGTTCTCGCCCAGATGTTCAAGCAGCATCACCACCGACCAGAACGTGCCGACCGGATTGGCCAGGCCCTTGCCCATGATGTCGAACGCCGAACCGTGGATCGGTTCGAACATCGACGGATAGCGGCGCTCCGGATCGATGTTGCCCGTCGGGGCGATACCCAGGCTGCCGGCCAGCGCGGCGGCCAGATCGCTCAGGATGTCGGCATGCAGGTTGGTGGCGACGATGGTGTCGAGCGTCTTCGGACGGTTCACCATGCGGGCCGTGGCGGCGTCGACCAGTTCCTTGTCCCAGGTGACGTCCGGGAAGTCCTTCGCCACCTGCACGGCCACCTCGTCCCACATCACCATTGCGTGGCGCTGCGCGTTGGACTTGGTGATCACGGTCAGCTGCTTGCGCGGACGCGACTGGGCGAGCTTGAACGCGAAACGCAGGATGCGCTCCACGCCGACGCGCGTCATCATCGACACATCGGTGGCGGCTTCGATCGGATGGCCCTGGTGCACGCGGCCGCCCACGCCCGAGTATTCGCCTTCCGAGTTTTCGCGCACGATGACCCAGTCAAGGTCTTCCGGCGCGCAGCGCTTCAGCGGACCGTCGATGCCGGGCAGGATGCGCGTGGGCCGCACGTTGGCGTACTGGTCGAAGCCCTGGCAGATCTTCAGGCGCAGGCCCCACAGCGTGATGTGGTCGGGAATCTGATTGTCGCCGGCGGAGCCGAACAGGATCGCGTCCTTGTTGCGCAGCGCGTCGAGGCCATCGGCGGGCATCATCACGCCATGCTTGCGGTAGTAGTCGCCACCCCAGTCGAAATTCTCGAACTCGAAGCGGAAGTCGGCGCCCGCGGCGGCCAGTGCTTCCATGACTTCACGGCCGGCCGGTACCACTTCCTTGCCGATGCCGTCGCCGGGGATGGTTGCGATCTTGTACGTCTTCATCTTTCGTCTCCTGTCTGATCTGGAATTCCGCTTGGCGGGTTTCGCCGCTGCCTTGAGCGTGGGATGGATTCTCGACGGTGGACGAGGTTTTGGATCGAGGCTAAAGTTAAACCATTCTTAACTTGAAGTTGAAGGTGCGACATGGCTGCCAACAGCGCGATCCAGCCTGCCGAACTGGGTTTTTTTGCGGCACTGGCCACGGCCGGGAGTCTCAGCGCCGCGGCGCGGGACCTTGGTATCACCACGGCCGCCGTCAGCAAGCGGCTGGGGCTGATGGAAACGCGCATCGGCATGCCGCTGGTCACGCGCACCACGCGGCGCATGAGCCTGACGCCGGAGGGAGAGGTGTTGCTGGAGCACGCGCGTCGCATCCTGGGCGAACTCGATGACCTGGAGCAGTTGCTGACCAGTGCCAAGGGGCGGCCCAGCGGCCTGCTGCGCGTCAATGCCACGCTGGGTTTCGGGCGCATGCACGTGGCGCCGGTGATCTCCGAGTACAGCCGGATGTACCCGGACGTGGATGTGCAGCTGCAACTGTCCGCCGACCCGCCCCCGCTTACGGAGGATGCGTTCGATGTCTGCGTGCGGTTTGGCGAACCGCCGGACGCCCGCATCGTGGCGCGCCAACTGGCGCCGAATCGGCGCGTGCTTTGCGCGTCGCCGCGCTATCTGCGCGAGCACGGCATCCCGCAGACCCCGTCGGACCTGCCGCGCCACAACTGCATTGGCATCCGGCAGGGCAGCGATGCGTACGGCGTGTGGCGGCTGTCGCCGGTCAAGGGCGCGAAGACACGTACCGAAGCGGTGCACGTGCGCGGCAACCTCACCACCAACGATGGCGAGATTGCCGTGAACTGGGCGCTGGAAGGACACGGCATCGTGCTGCGCGCCGAGTGGGACGTGGACCGCTATCTGCGCAGCGGCCGGCTGGTGCAGGTGCTGCCGCAATTCATGACACCGGAGGCGAATATCTATGCCGTCTACCAGCAGCGGCATCAGTTGTCGTCGCGGATCCGGTTGTTCGTGGATTTCCTGGCCCGGAAATTCAGCGCCTTCGGGCGCGATGCCGGCTAGGTGGGATGGACGAGATCTGTTTTTCTCCCCTCTCCCGCAACGCGGGAGAGGAGCCGGGGGAGAGGGCGCGGCGGTTCCATCCGCGCCACGTCGCACGTTGTACCGGCGTGGCTACTTCCTCGACACCGCTTCTACCGGCGCGCGTGAGAGCGGCGCCTATAGCGCGATCAGTCGATTCAACTCACAGTCTCAGCGACGCGATGTGATCGCCAGCGCAGCCAGCGCGACAAGTGCCAGTCCGCTGCCCACAGCCACCACGCCCTGCCATCCCGCTTGCGTATAGAGCGCGCTGGCAACTGCCGATCCCACCGCGCCACCGGCGAAGATGGCCGTCATATACAGCGCATTCAACCGGCCACGGCTATGCGCATCGAGCGCGTAGACCGCACGTTGGCCCAGCACCATGTTCATCTGCACGGCGAAGTCGAGCACGATGCCCGTCAGCGCCAGCCCATACAGGCCAGCCGGGCCGTGAATCAGGCCGGGTACGAACGACAGCGCGGCGGCGATCATGGCGGCGAACGATGCCACGCGGGTATGACCGGCATCGGCGAGACGCCCGGCGAACGGCGCGGCCACGGCACCCAGCGCGCCGACCAGCGCAAAGATGCCGATCTGCGATTGCGACAGGCCATAGCGACTGGCGAGTTCCAGCGGGGCAGCGGTCCAGAACAGACTGAATGCGGCAAACAGCAGCCCTTGCAGCAGCGCGCGCTGACGCAGCACGGCATAGCGCGCCAGCAGATGCCACAGCGATGCCAGCAGGCTGCCGTAGCTGGCACGATGTTGCGGCACCCGGCGCGGCAGCGTCATGACGATGATCGCCACGGTGGCCAGCGTCATGGCTGCGGCAATGAAGAACACCGCGCGCCAGCCGAAGAGTTCGGCGGCCATGCTCGACAACGGCCGCGACAGCAGGATGCCGGATAGCAGGCCGCCCATGATCGTGCCGACGGTGCGCCCGCGCAGTGCTTCCGGTGCGAGGTGCGCCGCGAGGGGAATCAGGATCTGCACGCTGACGGAACTCAGGCCAAGCAGCAGCGACACCAGCAGGAACAGGCCGGGCTGCGACGACGTTGCCGCAGCGGTCAGGCTCACGGCGGCCGCAACGCCACTGATCACCAGCAGCCGGCGGTTTTCCAGCAGGTCGGCCAGCGGAACGAGGAAGAACAGCCCGATCGCATAGCCGATCTGGGTCAGCGACACGATCACGCTGGCGCTGCGCGCGGACAGCCCGACTGCCGGCGCGATCAGTTCGATGATGGGCTGGGCGTAGTACAGATTGGCCACGAGTACGCCAGCGCACAGCGAAAACAACGCGACCAGCGTGGGTGACATCGGGGCGGCGTGTGTGCCGCCGGTATTGGAGGAGGTTTGGGCTTGCATGGCTCGGGACGTTCGGTTGCGATGTCCAGAGCGTAGGCGTTCGAACGTATTGCGGGAATCACAATGCGGCGCAACTCAGCGTTGCGCCGCGCGCAAAGCGTGCGATGCCGAAATCAGTCGTGCTGGCCAGTCGGGCCGGGCAGCGAGGCCAGGAATTCCAGAAAGGCCGCCACACGGCGCGAGCCGCGCTGGCTGGGAAGGTAGAGCGCGGTCACGACCGAGTTGGACTGGTTCGGCGTCACCGACCAGTCGTCGAACAGCACGGTCAGCCTGCCCGCCGCGATATCGGCATCGACCAGCCAGTCGGGCAGCAGGCCGATGCCGCCGCCCGCCAGAGCCATGTCGCGCAGGACTTCGATGTTATTGCTGCGGAAGTGTCCGTTGACCGGAACGTTGATCTCGCTGTCGTGCTGGCGGAATTTCCAGGCCTGGTCGCGGGTGGCAAAGGTGAAGCGCAGGCAGCGGTGATTGACCAAGTCCGCCGGCTCGGCAGGCGCGCCGTGCTGGTCGAGATAGGCGGGGCTGGCCACCACGAGCCGGCGGAAGCGGCCTACCTCGCGCGCGATCACGTTGTCGTAGGCGGCGGCGCTGCCAAGCCGCACGGAGATGTCCACGCGCGCGCCAAGCAGGTCGACAATGCTGTCGGTCAGTTCGATATCGAGTTCGAGCTGCGGGTAGCGTTGCAGCCAGGCGCCCAGGTACGGCGAAATGCAGCAGCGTCCGAACGCCACCGGCAGCGACACGCGAAGCTGTCCCACGGGCAGCTCGCCATGATCGGCGATCGATGCATCGGCCTCCGCAACGGCTTCGAGGATGCCGCGCGCCTGCTGGTAGTAACTGGCACCCGCTTCGGTGACCGTGACCTGGCGCGTGGAGCGGTTGAGCAGCACCGTGCCCAGCGATTCCTCCAGCCCGTCCAGCGTGCGCGTCACCGAGGACGTGGCCAGGTTCAGGCGGCGCGCGGCCGCCGAGAAGCCCTTTGCATCGACGGTCTCGACAAACAACTTCAGCGCAAGCAGCTTGTCCATGAGCGGTGTGGTGGCGGGTGGGTCAGCCCTTGCTGAAGATGCTGTAGAAGTCCGGTGCGCCGGTTTCGCGCACGGTCAGGTCCAGCGAGCCTTCGATATGGGCCAGGTGCTCGGCCATCACGGCTTGCGCCTGCGCGGCATCCCGTTGTTCGATGGCGTCGACGAGGACGCGGTGTTCGTCCTCGGGGCAGGCCGGTGCGCCGGGACGGTCGTACAGCGTGATGATCAGGCAGGTCAGCGAGACCATTTCCCGAATCAGCTTCTCAAGGATGGCATTGCCCGCCATCTCGGCCAGCACGATATGGAATTCTCCGGACAGGCGGATCACGGCGGCACGGTCGCCGCGTGCGCGCGCATCGTCTTCCTGCTTGATGTGCCGGCGCAGGTTGCGGATTTGCGCCGCCGTGGCCGTGGTGGCGAGCAGGCCGGCCAGTTCGGGTTCCACCAGCCGGCGCGCCTGGAATACCTGGCGCGCTTCCTCGATGCTTGGGCTGGAGATGAAGGCGCCGCGGTTGGGTACCAGCGTGACCAGTTTCTCGTGAGCCAGGCGTGCAAACACCTGGCGGATGCGGGCGCGGCTGGCGCCGGTGACTTCGCAGAGCCGCTCTTCCACGAGCTTGGTGCCGGCCAGCAGCCGGTGCTCCATGATCGCGTTGAGCAGATCCTGGTAGATACCTTCGTTGACCGAAGACTCGGAGGCTTCTGAGACCGCGGCCTCGGCGCCGTCCTGCGGAGCAGGCGGCTCGGAGTCCGCGGTTTTTTTGCGTCGGGTTGCCATGTCTGGGACGATATCCCGCCGCGAGTGCAGCGAGTGAAGACAAAAATTACGCATATCGTACACAAAAATGGCAACGCGTCGCACCAGACCGGTGCGGGGTGCTTACGCGTTCAGTGCATAGTGGGACAGCATGCCCGCGTAGGCCTTGGGCAGCGGGCGTGCCCAGTCCCCGCGTTTGCTGGTGGCCAGGCGCACCGAAACCAGCGCCTCGGCCATCTTCACGGCACAGGTCACGCCATCGATGACGGGCGCGCCGATGGCATCGGCGATCTCTTCGCAGAGGTCGGTCATGCCGGCGCAGCCCAGTACGATGCAGTCGCTGCGGTCTTCGGCCAGCGCCTGGCTGCAGGCGTCGGTGATGATGCGGCGCGCATCGGAGCCGGGTTTTTCCAGATCCAGCACCGGCAGGTCGCTGGCGCGCACATTGCGGCAGAAGCGCTCCATGCCATAGCGTTCGGCCAGATGCCAGGCGATATTGCAGGTGCGGGACAGCGTGGTGACCACGCTGAAGCTGGTGCCGATGAAGCTGGCCGCGTGCATGGCCGCTTCGGCGATGCCGATCACCGGGCCGCGAGCCAGTTCGCGCGCCGCGTACAGCCCCGGGTCGCCAAAACAGGCGATCACGTAGCCGTCCACGCCTTCGCGTTCACCAAGCATGACCTCGTCGAGGATGCCCGGTACGCTCAGCGCTTCGTCGTAGTGGCTCTCGATCGACGCCGGCCCCATGCGCGGGCTGACCGCAACGATGCGCGTGTCCGGCTGGGCCACGGCACGGGCGCACTGGCCGATTTTCTCGGTCATGCTCTGCGTGGTGTTCGGATTGATGATCTTGATTTTCATGATGTAGTCACTAGGGAGAGATCAGGCCTGGCGGTTATCGACCAGATGGCCGGGCATTAGCCGCGGGGCGAGCGCGCGGTACAGGACCAAAGCAATGCCCATGCCGATGAACCAGCTGTAGTTGGCCAGCCACTGCCACGACGGGATCACCACGCACAGCACCGGGATGATGGCCGAGGGGATCATGGTGGTGACGGCGGCGGGGTTGTAGCCGCGGCGATACCAGTAGGTGCCGTTCTTGCGCAGCGTATAGAGGTCGTCCACCACCACGCGCTGGCCGCGCACAAGGAAGAAGTCCGAGATCAGGATGCCGAACAACGGGCCGATGAAGGCGCCCAGCACGTCGAGCGTGTAGTGGATCATCGTCGGGTGGTTGTACAGGTTCCACGGCGTGATGAAGATCGATGCCACGGCTGCAATCATCCCGCCCGTGCGCCAGCTGATGTGCTTCGGGGAGACGTTGGAGAAATCGAACGCGGGCGACACGAAGTTGGCCACGATGTTGATACCGATGGTCGCGGTCATGAACGTGAAGGCGCCCAGCAGCATCGCAAACGTGCTGTCGATATGGCTGACGGTTTCCACCGGGTCGGTGATCAGTTTGCCGAAGACGGGCAGCGTGGCGGAGGTGGTCACCACCACCAGCAGCGAGAAGCCCAGGAAGTTGACCGGCAGGCCCCAGAAGTTGCCGCGCTTCACGGACTTGTAGTCCTTGGCATAGCGCGAGAAATCGCCGAAGTTCAGCATCGGCCCCGAGAAGTAGGACACCACCAGCGCAATCGCGCTGAGCATGACGGGCACTGCGTCCCAGCCCTGGTACTTCAGGAAGCTAAGCGTGAAGTTGACGTTCTCGATGCCGGCCTTGTTGATCAGCCAGATGGCCAGCGCAATCATCACCACGTACACGGCGGGACCGGCCCAGTCGATGAACTTGCGGATGGTCTCCATGCCCGTCCAGAACACCAGCGCCTGGAGCACCCAGAGCGTCATGAACGCGGCCCAGCCGAGCGTGGAGAGTCCGGCAAAACCGTGCTGCTTCAGATCGGCATAGGGGGCGAGTGACGGGAAGAAATGCAGCGCCAGTACCAGGAAGGCGCTCGATGCAAGGTAAGTCTGAATGCCGTACCACGCCACGGCAATGAGGCCGCGGATGATCGCCGGGATATTGGCGCCCAGCACGCCGAACGACGCGCGGCAGATCACCGGATAGGGCGTGCCCGTGACCTGGCTGGGTTTGGCCACGAGGTTGCAGAAGAACTGCACGATCAGGATGCCGATCAGCAGGGCCACCAGCACCTGCCAGCTCGAAAGCCCCAGTGCAAACAGGCTGCCGGCCGTGATGTAGCCGCCCACGCTGTGCACGTCGGACATCCAGAACGCAAAAATGTTGTACGTGCCCCAGGTTTGCTTGCGCAGCGGGGCTAGATCCTCATTGGTCAGCCGCTCGTCGTAGCCTGGCTTGATCACGGCGTTGCTTTCGGGTGCGTGCGTGCCGATGGTATCGACCGCGGGCGAAGCTGTCACTGGCATCTCGTGTCTCCATTGGTGACTGGCGTACATGCGCCGGCCATGTTTCGATCCTGTCTTGGCGACAAAATTGTCTACAAAATCGTTTTTGTTTGTGTACGAAGTTGTAGATCACGAGATTGGGATTGTCAACATCAGGCGCGGGTGATGCGGGTAGATCCCTAGCGGGGCGGGAACAGGGCGGTCTGACGGCCAGAAATGGGAGATCTACGCGCCGCAGCGGGCGCGTTCAGAGCGTCGGGAAGAGGATCGATCGTGCAGTCGATCGTCGGGCCAGGCGATCTATCTGGCACATGGTGCGGGGAGGTTGCCCGCGCGCGCCGCGGAAGTCTCCGGCGGGGCTAGTGGCGCGGTGCCAGCGGCAATTGCACGCGGAATGTGGACCCCTTGCCCAGGCCATCGCTATGCGCCGTGACACTGCCGTTGTGCATGAGCACGAGGTTTTTCACCATCCACAGACCGAGCCCGAGTCCCGGCGCGCGATTGGCGCGTTCGGGATGGGCCTGTTCGAACCGCTCGAAGATCCGTTCCAGTGCTTCCGGGGAAATGCCAACGCCGGTGTCGCGTACCGACAGCACGGCATGATTGCCGTCCACCATCACGGCCAGTTCCACGGTGCCCCGATCGGCAAATTTCAGGGCATTGGTCAGCAGGTTCAGCACCACCTGCCTGATCCGGATTTCATCGGCCATGACGTGGCATGGCAAGGAAGGCGTCACCACCAGCGTCACGTGGCGGGATTCGGCATCGAGGCGAAGGTCTTCGGCCACGGTGGCGGCCAGCGCCGCCATGTCGAGCGGACGCAGTTCCACTGACAGCTTGCCGGTGGCGATGGCGCCGCTATCGAGCAGGTCATCCACCATCCGGGCGAGCTGGCGAGTGTTGCGTTCGATGACCTCGCCGGCACGCTTTACGTGGATCGGATCGGTGCCGCGTTCCAGCAGCGTGCTCCACCAGAGGATGGCGTGCAGCGGCGAGCGCAGCTCGTGGCTGACCGCCGACACGAAATGGTCCATCGCGCGGGCGCCGCGTTCGCTGACTTCGCGCGCGCGCTGTTCTTCCTCGGCGACGGCCTGGTAGTGGAGTTCGGACGCCTTGCGGGCCGTGATATCGATCGTGAAGCCGATCATGGACTGCGCCGAACCATCGTCGAGATAGCGTGCGGCGCCGCGTGACATCAGCCAGCGCATGGTGCCATCGCGCCAGATCACGCGGTATTCGACCTCGAAATGCGTGCGCGCGGCGATGGCGCGATCCATTGCCGCGCGTACCTCGCGGCGGTCGTCCACGTGCATCAGTTCGCCAAACACACGCGCTTCGTTGATGGTGTCGTCGGGTTGCAGCCCCATATTGGCCTTGCACTGGTCGGTGCAGGCCATGCAGCCCGTGGCGATGTCGAGTTCCCACGCGCCGACCCTGGCAAACGACAGCAGTTCTTCCAGTTGCTCGCGGTGCGATTGCAGCGCGGCGTTGGCTTCGTCCACCTGCACCTGGTGCAGCCGCGCCTGCGATTGCAGCTCGGCATGCGCGCGGCGGGCCTGCTCGATGCGCAGGATCTGTTCAGTCACATCCGTGACCTGGAGCACGAACGCCGCGCCTGATGGCGCGTTGGCCGCCAGGTGCGTGACCTTGGCCTGCCAGTACCGCTCGCCGCCGCCGCTGCCGGCCGGGTGGCCGTCATAGCGGATCGGCAGGGACATGCGCGATTCGCCCTCGGCGAGATCGTCGAGCGTGGCAACCAGCCATTCGCGGCGCGCAGCCATCTGCGCTTCGGAGAGAGAGGGATTGATGTCGTAGATCGACTTGCCGAGGATGTCGTCGCGTGACCGCCCGGTAATGGCAAGGTAGCGCGCGTTGGCCTCGACTACCTCGTGCCGCGCATTGAGAACCAGGTAGGGCTCGGGCAGGGCATCGAATAGCGCTACGGTATCGAGCGGGAGATCCGAGGGGGCAGTCACGCGGTAATGATCCGATCACGTCAGCATTCGCCCGGAAAATTACATCGGGCGATGCAGTAAGACGGCAGGCCCACATGGTACAGGAAGTGCCTGTGAGGGCGAGGGCGGTGGATACGCGATGACGGCGCGATGACATTTGCGTCATGCGCGGTGGATCGCGGGGCCGCGTTCATAGAATGGGCGACCCCGCGCCCCGTGCGCAGCCGCAAGAAGGAGTTCGCAATGAAATGTCCGACCTGTCCCGATGCAATTCTGAGCATGACGGAGCGCCAGGGCGTGGAGATCGACTACTGTCCGCAGTGCCGAGGTGTCTGGCTGGACCGTGGTGAACTGGACAAGCTTCTGGAGCGGTCCGTCACGACCAATCAACCCGCGCAGGCCGCGCCGCAGCGTGAGCGTTACGCCTCGCCTGGCCACAGCGGTGAATCCCGCAGCCATCACGGCTACGACAAGCGCAAGAAATCGTGGCTGTACGACATCTTCGATTGATGCGACCAGCCATGAAAAAAGGGTGCTACCTCGTTGGTAGCGCCCTTTTTAACGGCCCAGGATGTCAGACATCCTATCAATATCTGATCTTCCAGACAGGCAGCCGGTACTCGGCCTCAGGCCGCGGCCTTCACAGCCTGGCGTGCGATCAGCTTCCAGTGGCCGCCCTGCTTTTGCCAGACCTGCAGCACCTTGAGCAGCACGGTGCCGGCCTTGCCGCTATCGAGCGTTTCACCGGACAGCGTGTGGCGGACGACGGCGACATCGCCGGACACGTTGATGCTCTGATCGGTGATGCTGATGCTGACGAAGTCCGACTTCTTGTCGAGCAGGTCGCCGATAAAGCTGGTCTTGGTGTCGATACGGCCGCCGGAATGCCCGTAGCTCAGCGACTCGGCCACCAGGCCCGAAAGCGTTGCCTGGTCGGGGTCGACCATCGCAACGCGCAGCTTTTCGGCGGCGGACGTGACGGCCTGGGTGTCGTTCGATTGCGCCAGCACCGGTGTGGCGGCGATGCCAAGCAAGACGGCGGCGCTCAACGCCGCAGTGAATCTACGCATGATGTCTCCCGTTTGTTCTGAACTGCCTGGGTGTCAATGAGGGCAACCGGCGCGGGTGGAGTCCGTCACCGGTTGTAAGTCATCGTATCACATCGGTTCGAATCCGCAACGACGGGGTTGCGGACGGGAGACAGCGGGTCAACCCTCCTTGCCGTCGAGGCGCGGGCGGGTAAGGAAGGGTGCGTACTTGATCACGTAGAGAACCAGCGACAGTGCCCAGAGTGCGCCGGCCAGGCCGATGGCCTGGGGTTTCAGCGCCGGTAGCAACAGCGGGCCGGCCACGCGAACCACGGCGGCCAGCGTCATGAACAGATAGGCCAGATGCTCCATGCGGCCTGTTTCCAGCCGCCGTCCGGTGTGACCCAG
Organism: Cupriavidus sp. 291-E7; assembly: GCF_057798835.1. Classification (NCBI taxonomy): domain Bacteria; kingdom Pseudomonadati; phylum Pseudomonadota; class Betaproteobacteria; order Burkholderiales; family Burkholderiaceae; genus Cupriavidus; species Cupriavidus sp. 291-E7. Next base: position 144,317 of record NZ_JBYOJV010000006.1, on the reverse strand, counting down.
CGCGGTGCGTGTGACCATCGCGATGATGGCGCAGCCGATCACGCCGACGGTCAGCGCATGCAGCGCGGTGGAGCGATCCAGCCAGCCGGCCGATGCCCCGGCTATCAGCAGGAAACCAATCGGCAGGAAAGCATAGGCCACGTGCAGGATGCTGACGATGGGTTTGCGCAGCGTGCGCAGCGAGTCCCAGCCGTACAGGCGAGCCCCTTGCGCGGCGGCGGCACCGAGCGCCAGGACGCCGGTCAGCCAGGCCGGCGCCGGCGAAGCGGCAGCGAGCGTGGCAAGCAGCGTCAGCGGTATCACGCTGCGCTCCACGGCAGCCCAGCGGCGAATGCGCACGCCGGGAATGGCATTGGCGGTGAACATCGGAATGACGCGGCCGCCGATCACCGTGACGAAGATCGCCACCAGACCAGTGGCCACCTCCGCCGCGTGCAGCGACCAGTCGATGCGGCCATTGAGCGCGGCGGCGTGAAAGCCGATATTGAGCGCGCCCATGATGCCGAGCGCGATGGCCAGGCCATAGTTGCGCTGGCTCTTTGCGCGCCGCAGGATCGTATAGAAGCTCAGGCTGCACAGCGGCAGGAACGCGACATCCGCCGCGATGGCCGCCCACGCCGGCCCGGTCCACATCAACACGCGCGCCAGCAGCCATACACCGGCCAGTGCGCCCAGCCAGGCACCCTGCGGCGTTTGCAGCCCCGTCCAGTTCTTGCCCGCCGTGAACAGAAAGCCCACCACGACGGCGGCGGAAAACCCGAACACCATCTCGTGCGCGTGCCACAGCATGCCGCCCAGCCACGGCTGCGCCGCCGGCACCCAGAGCCCCAGATACATGGCGACCCACGCAACCATTGCCACGGCGCCAAATGCCGCAGCCAGCAGATAGAACGGACGGAATCCAAGAGCCAGGACGGGGAGGCCGCGATAGGTCTGTTGGCGGGATGGCGGGGAAATCTGCAGCAGGACGGACATGGTCAGGTACGCGTGGATGCGTGAAAAGCGTGAAGGTGCGTAATCGTGCGGTGTGACGGATTCGATTCTAGGAAATATGCATGTGAAATGCAATTTAATGATTCGACGATTAGATCAGTGTTTGATGCAATGCGTTGCGTAGGTGAAAACACTGAAGCGGTTTGAATCACATCCCCTCCTCGTGTAGGGGTCAATCGGCCCGCAGCCTGCCGATAGCCAGACAAAGCAGACATTCACGAGTGCGGCGCAACGACGCCGCCTACACCAATCGAACGGGTTTTTCTCAGCGATACCCGCGCCGCAACGCGATGTTGTGGCGCGATCGTCATTTGGCCTGCCTTTAGAGCCATCCATCGGGAAACAGAGGGGAACACCGTGAAACTCAAAGACCTTTCCATCAAGACCAAGCTCCTGGCCGGGTTTGGCACGCTGGCGCTGATCGTTCTTGTCGTCTCGGGCCTGTCGCTGCGCGCGCTGAGCCAGTCCACCGCGGGCTTTGCGGCCTACATCAACGGCCTGAACGCCCGTGCCGATGTGGCGGCGAACGTGCGCACGGCCGTGGACCGGCGCGCCATTGCCGCTCGCAATCTGGTGCTCGTGACCTCCCAGGCGGATCTCGACCTGGAAAAAGCCGAGGTACTCAAGGCGCATGGCGATGTGCAGGAGCGCCTGGGCCGTCTCAAGCAGATGATCATGGCCGACGGCGTCAGCGAAGGCGCGCGCAAGCTCGTGGCCGAGATCGATCGCATCGAGTCGCGCTATGGGCCGGTGGCAACCGATATCGTCGGCCTGGCCCTTGACGGCAAAAAGGACGCCGCCATCGCCAAGATGAATGCCGAATGCCGGCCGCTGCTGGCTGCGCTGGTCAAGGCCACGCGCGACTACGCCGAATTCACGCGCGAGCGCCAGCTGGAGATGATCAAGCAGCTCGACGACGACTATGCGCGCCAGCGCGTGTTCCTGATCGTCGTGGCGATTGCGGCCGTGCTCTTCGGCATTTTTGGCGGGCTGATGTTGACGCGCGCCATCACCGGTCCGATTCAGCGCGCGGTCGAGGTTGCCCGCACCGTGGCGCGCGGTGAAGTCGGCATGCGGATCGAAGTCGACTCGCAGGATGAACCTGGCCGCCTGCTTGCCGCCTTGCGCGACATGAACGACCGCCTGGCCGAAACCGTTGTGCGCGTGCGCGAAAGCAGCGGCAGCATCGCGGTGGCAACCGGCGAGATCGCCAACGGCAACATGGATCTGTCGAGCCGCACCGAGCAGCAGGCAGCGTCGCTGGAGGAAACCGCCGCGAGCATTGAGGAACTGACCGCGACGGTGCGGCACAACACCGAGAACGCCCGGCAGGCCAGCGAACTCGCGCGCAGCGCCGCCGATGTCGCGCAGCGGGGCAGCGGCACGGTGGGCCGCGTGGTCGACACGATGGAGGGCATCAGCGCCAGTTCGAGCAAAATTGCTGAGATTACCGGCATCATCGAAAGCATCGCGTTCCAGACCAACATCCTGGCGCTCAACGCCGCAGTGGAAGCCGCGCGCGCGGGTGAGCAGGGGCGGGGCTTTGCCGTGGTGGCCAGCGAGGTGCGCAGCCTGGCGCAGCGTTCGTCGAATGCCGCCAAGGAAATCAAGGAACTGATCGACGCATCGGTGACGCAGGTACAGGCCGGCTCCACGCTGGCCAGTGAGGCGGGCCAGACGATGGTGGAGGTGACCCAGGCGGTGGCGCGGGTGACCAACATCGTGGGCGAGATCGCGGCGGCGTCGGCCGAGCAGAACCGCGGCATCGAGCAGGTGAACCAGGCGATCGTGCAGATCGACCAGGTGACGCAGCAGAATGCGTCGCTGGTGCATGAGGCCGCCACCGCGTCGAAGTCTCTGGAGGAGCAGGGCAAGCTACTGACCGATGCCGTGGCCTTCTTCAAACTGCCGGGCAGCGGGGCAGGCGCCCACCGCGCGTTGCACGACAAACGGCGCACCGTGGCTGGCGAGATTGCCTACGGCTAGCGATGCCTCATGCCGGCGTCGACCGTCCGCGCCGTGTGCGCGCCGCCTCGGCGGCGGCCGCACGCAGCTCGGGCGGAAAGGCGCGCATCTCGGTGTGAAAGAAGCCGCGTTCGCCGGCCCGCAGCGTGCCGAGCTGGGCCGACAGGCGCTCCATCGCCGCGTAAGCCTGCGCGGATGCGCCTTGTTCATGGGTCAGGTACCACGCTGATTCGAGCAGCAGGTTGGCCAGTTGCAGCGCGTTGAAACGGACGTGGCCGTTGTCGTGTTCTTCCAGCGCGAACGCGGCTACCGACGACCAGCGCACAAAACCCTTGGCCGGTGCAAACGGTGCGTGGAACGGGCGCAGTGCGTCGACGGCCGCCGCCACCGTCAGCGGTTGCAGCGCGCGAAACGCCGCCAGCGACGGCGATGCATCGGACCCGGTGTCGGCCGCGACATGGCCACGTGCCACGCGCAGCAGGAAAATGGTGTTCCACGCCGATCCTCCGCCGACGCCAAAGCGGTCGCAGATCCATTCCGATAATCCGAGCCACCGCATGGACTGCCGCTGCACTTCGCCCGCCGCCATCGTGCGGGTATCATCGACCAGACGGTACTGCCAGAACAGCCAAAGCGACCAGCCGATATTGGCGGCGGCATGCTGGACGGCATCGACCGAGTCGGCTTCATATGCCGCCTGCAGCGCCCCCGAAAACGCATCGAGCGCCAGTCGCGCGGCCTCTTGCCGGGCCGACGCACCGGCGGGAGCCGAGGTGCCCGGCCGCAGGGCGATGCTCTTGTGAACCAGCGCTTCCAGATTGAGCGTCTCAAAGCGGATGCGCGGGTTGTAGCGCACCACGGGGCGCAGCTCCGAATCGGCGGACAGGCGCGTCAGCGCCCGCTGCGCCGCATCGAGGTCGCCGCGAGCGTAGTGTTCCCAGGCGCGCACGACATGGGCCATCGTGGCGAAGGTCGGCAGTGCCGCGTTGACGCCGCCCGTCACCACGATCCGTTCGAACCGGCGCAGCGCCGCGCGACTTTTGTCCAGCCGGTCACTGCGGCGCCACGCCAGGCTTTCCTTGAGCAACGAAAGCGCTTGCTGGAAATCGTCCGCCGCCGAACGTTGGGCCGCGCGGAACGACTCGGCCACGCTGTTATCCAGCACGCCCGCAAAGCCATCCTGCGCGCCGCGCATCGCCTGCGTCAGATGGCGCCAGAAGGCCATGTCGCGCATCACGTATTGCAGTCCGCCACTCTCTTGCGCAGATGACGCGGCGTCGCCGGCGGGCGCCTGCCCGAGCCAGCGCGCCACGCCGGCCGCGCCTAGTGGCTTGCCTTCCGCCGCGAAGCGCAGCCTGCGCGCGGTGGCAGCCGACATCCAGAACGGACCACGGCTACGGCCCTCGGCCCGCAGCGTAGAGATGCCAACGGCCTTGTCATGGCCCCAGCCCACCGGCACGCCCCAGCGCGAGAAATCGGCGAACGCGCGCGAGACGATCATGCGCACATTGGCGGCATCGGCAAAGCGCGCACGCACGGCGGTCGCGCTCAGGTCTTCATGATCGCGCGATGCGGCCAGCCAGATGCGGGCCAGCAGCCAGACGGACTGGTAACGCGCGCTGTCATTGCCAACGTGGTACGGAGCGGACAAGTCGACGTGAACGAGAGTGGAGGCAGGCATGGGCGCCATGTTACGCGTGTTACAGCTGCGGCGGTTGGCGTCCTGCGTCCCTGCGCCTATGCTCCGCACCACGATCCGGGCCTGGATTGCCAACCGTCAGCATGACGACAACCTACAATCACAAACTCATAGCGTGTTGATATGCAAAACAGACTATCCCGATGGTTCCTGCTGCCTCTGCTGCTCGCCTGCACGGCCGCTGCCGTACAGGCCGCCGAGGTTCCTATCGATGCCAAGCCGCTGTTCGACGCCGCGGGCGTCGACGGCACGATCGTGGTCTACGATGTGCGCCAGCAGCGCACGCTGACCTACAACCCCAAGCGCGCGGCCACGTCCTATTCGCCGGCGTCGACCTTCAAGATTTTCAATACGTTGATCGGACTGGAAACCGGCGCCGTTGCCGATGTCGACAACGACAAACTCCCCTGGGACGGCAAGGTCTGGATGCATCATGGCAAGCCGATCCTGCCAGAGGTCTGCAATGGCGACGTGGCATTGCGTGTGGCGCTGAAGAACTCGTGCGTACCGGCGTATCAGTTGCTGGCGCGTCGCGTGGGCTCCGCGCAGTACCGCAAGTATCTGGGTGCCGCGCATTTCGGCAATGCGGACGTGGATGGGCCGATCGACCGCTTCTGGCTCAACGGCCACCTGCGGATCAGCACTTACCAGCAGGTCGAGTTCCTGCGCGATGCCGCGGCCCACAAGGTGCCGCTGATCTCGGAGCGCACCTTCGAGGCGCTTGACGACATCCTGACCATCGAGCGCACGCCGGTGTACACATTGCGGGCCAAGACGGGATGGGCCACGTCCGGCAAGGTGGACGTGGGCTGGTGGGTGGGCTGGGTTACGCGCGGCGACGACACCTATGTGTTCGCGATGAACCTCGACATGCCGCAGGCCGAAGTGGGCGCCAAGCGGCAGGAAATCGCGCGCGCGGTATTGAAGCAGGTGGGTGCGTTGCCCTGATCGGTTGGTAACTACGGAGCAAGCTGGTCGAGCACCGTCGCCGCGGTCTGCAGGCCGGTGTCGACCAGATGCTGCATGTAAACCCCCATCTCCGGCATGCACAGCGCCATGACCACCATGCCGCCCAGCAGCGTGACCGGGAAGCCCACCGCGAAGATCGATAGCTGTGGCGAGGCGCGGTTCAGGATACCCATCGCCAGGTTCAGGGTAAGCAGCGCGGCGATCATGGGCAGTGCCAGCAGCGTGCCGGAGGCAAAGACCATCGATCCGGCACGCGCCACGACGCCCCAGCCGTGTCCTGACAGGGGCACGCCGGCGATTGGCACGCCCTGGAAGCTGTCGACCAGTGCCGCCAGCATCATCAGATGCCCATCGAGCGACAGGAACATCAACGTGGCGATGATGTTGAGAAAGCGCGACAGGACCATCGTCTGGCCGCCGGCGGAGCGGTCGTAGAACGAGGCGAACGACAGACCCATCTGCAGGCCGATGACTTCACCGGCCATTTGCACGGCCGCGAAGATCAACCGCATCGAGAAGCCCATCGCCACGCCGATGCCGATTTCGTTCAGGACCACCAGGAGGCCCTCATACGAATAGACCGGTGCGGCGGGAATGTTGCCGATGGTGGGAGATACGACCGTGGACAGGGCGGCGGCCAGCAGAATCTTGGCGCGGCGCGGGATGGTCGATTCGCTGAACAGAGGCGCGGTGGAGATCAGCGCCAGCAGCCGGAACATCGGCCACAGGAAGGCGGCAATCCAACCGTACATCTGGTCGGTGGTGACCTCGAACACGGCGCCGGTCCTGCTGTGGAGACGGCGCGCGTCAGTGCGCCAGGGCGGGGATGCCCTGGAACACTTCACGCATGTAGTCGACGAACGTGTTAATCATCCAGGGGCCGACCAGCACCATCGTCACGAACAGCGCGACGAGCTTCGGGATGAACGTCAGCGTCATTTCGTTGATCTGCGTCGCGGCCTGGAACAGGCTCACCACCAGGCCGGCCGCCAGCGCCACCAGCAGCAGCGGGGCGGACAGCATCAGCGTCATCTTCATCGCCTGCGTGGCGATCGTCATGACCATCTCGGGTGTCATCTCAGGCTCCCGTCAATTCATGAAGCTCTGCGCCAGGGACCCCAGCAGCAGTTGCCAACCATCGACCAGCACGAACAGCATCAGCTTGAACGGCAGCGAAATGGTGGCGGGTGGCACCATCATCATGCCCATCGCCATCAGCACGCTGGCGACGACGAGGTCGATGATCAGAAAGGGAATGAAGATCGTGAAGCCGATCTGGAACGCGGTCTTCAACTCGCTGGTCACGAAGGCTGGCACCAGCACCGAGAACGGTACGTCGTCCGGGCCCTGCATTTCCGGGATCTTGGCCATCTGCGCAAACAGCGCCAGGTCTTTCTCGCGCGTCTGGCGCAGCATGAAGGCACGTACCGGCACCGCGGCGCGCTGCGCGGCGGTCTCCAGGCTGATCCGGTTTTCGGACAGCGGCTTGTAGGCGTCGGTGTAGACCTTGTCGAACACCGGCGACATCACGAAGAACGTCAGGAACAGCGACAGCCCCACCAGCACCTGGTTGGGCGGCGACGATGCCGTGCCGAGCGCGTTGCGCAGCAGGCCCAGCACGATGATGATGCGCGTGAAGCCCGTCATCATCAGCATGCCCGCCGGCAGGAACGACAGGGATGTCAGCAGGACCAGCGTCTGGATCGACAGCGACCAGACCTGGCCGCCGCCCGCGGCCGGCTTGCTGGTGACGCCCGGCAGCGACTGTGCCAGCGCGGCATCGGGCATGAGCCACAGCGCCAGCGGCAACAGGGCCAGCAGGGCGGTAGCTAGGTGCGACGGACGCACGTGGGGCTTCACGGGTTGCCGCTCGACAGCGGCGGCACGCGGCGGGTTCATTTCTTGAGGTTTTCCTGCATGGCGCGCATCAGGCGTTCGCCAAAGCCGCCCTGCATCGGCGGGGTCGGGTGCAAACCGGTGGGCACGCCGCTGTCCGGCTGGGCCGGCAGCGTATGAAGGGGGCGGATTTCGTTGGGCGAGACGCCAAGCACGAGCCAGGTGTCGCCCACTTCCACGGTCACGACTTTCTGGCGCGTACTGAGCGCCAGGCTGTTCACGACCTTGATCGAAGCGTTACCCGTGCCGTGCCGCACCAGGCCCACGCGGCGCGCGAGCCAGGCCATGCCAAGGATCAGCGCGATGACCGCGAACAGACCCAGGCCTGCCTGGGCCAGGCTGGCCCCGCTGCTGATCGCCGGCGCGTTGCCGGCAATGCTGTGGCTGGAGGCGGCACTGCTGGCGGGATTTCCCGCCTGGGCAGTGCTGAGCACGACATCAGCGGCCTGCGCACCGGTTGCGGCAAGGCCCGCGAGGACCGTGCCGAAGGCAATGCGCGCGGCAGCTGCAAACCGGCGCGAGGCGGCTGTCATTTGTTGAGCTTCCGGATACGTTCGGACGGCGTGATGATGTCCGTCAGGCGAATGCCGAACTTGTCGTTCACCACCACCACTTCGCCCTGGGCGATCAGGTAGCCGTTCACGAGCACGTCCATCGGTTCGCCCGCCAGGCCGTCCAGTTCCACCACCGAGCCCTGTGCCAGTTGCAGCAGGTTCTTGATGGGTACCTTGGTGCGGCCCAGTTCGACGGTCAGCTGTACGGGGATATCGAGGATCATCCCGATATCGTTGTGGAAGCCGCTCGGCGCGTCCTGTGCCAGGGGCGGGAATACAGTGGAAGCGGCCGGCGTGGCGGTGGGCATGGCCGGAGCCAGCGGCGCCGCGGTGGCGGTGGCTTCGGCAGCAGGCGCCGTTTGCTCGGCGCTGGTCTGCTCAGCCAGGGCGCTGGCCCAATCGTCCATCGGATCGACCGGCTTGTCCTGAGTGCCGTCAGTCATGATCGGTTTCCTTGTTGGAATCGCTGTCTTGGTAATTGATCATTCGTTCCACGCGCAGTGCGTACTGGCCGTTCATCGTGCCGAAGCCGCACTGCATGACGGGTACGCCGTCGACCTTGCCGAAGATCTTCTCGGGCAGTTCGATTGGCAGTACGTCGCCTTCGCGCATGGCCAGAACCTCGGCCACGGTGCTGCGCAGGTGCGTGAATTCGGCCACCAGTTCCACTTCGGCGGCACGCAGCTGGTTGGAAAGCTGGCCGAGCCAGCGCTTGTCCACCTCGACTTCGTCCTGCAGCGGATTCATCAGCAGATCACGCAGCGGCTCGATCATCGAGAAGGGAATGCAGATATGCAGCTGTCCACCCACGGCGCCCAGTTCGATATGGAACGCGGTGGTGACTACGGCATCGTTCGGGCCGGCCACGTTGGCGAACTTGGTGTGCATCTCCGAGCGGACGTAGTCGAACTCGATCGGATGCACAGTGCGCCAGGCCTGGCTGTAGCTGTTCAGCGTCAGGTCGAGCATGCGGCGGATGATGCGCTGCTCGGTCTGAGTGAAGTCACGCCCTTCCACACGGGTGTGAAAGCGCCCGTCGCCGCCAAACAGGTTGTCGACGACCAGGAAGACCAGGTTCGGGTCGTACACGAACAGCGCGGTGCCCCGCAGCGGCTTCATGTGGACCAGGTTCAGGTTGGTCGGCACCGGCAGGTTGCGCACAAAGTCGCCGTACTTCTCGATCCTTACCGAACCCACCGAGATGTCGGCGCCGCGGCGGATGAAGTTGAACAGCGCGGTGCGAAGTGCCCGGGCAAAACGCTCGTTGATGATTTCGAGCGTATGCAGGCGGCCGCGGACGACACGTTCCTGGTTGGCCAGGTTGTACGGGCGCACGCCGCCTTCGTCGACGACTGGCGCGCTCGTCGCCGGCGTATCGGTTTCGCCCGATACGCCTTTCAGTAGTTCGTCTACCTCGTCCTGCGAGAGGAACTTGTCGTAGGCCATCTAGTGTCCTGCCCCGTGAACGGCTGTAAGGATGAAACGGTCCATATCCGGCTTCACACGTCGCGCATCACGCGGCGGCTGCAGGGAAGTTCGGCGGGCAGTTTCATATCTATCGGTTTGGCTCAGGGTTCGCGGTGCGGACAACAACGATTACTGCACCACGAACGAAGTAAACAAGACATCCAGGATCTTCTGCGGCGGCAGACCCGGGGCAAACGGCTGGCTGATCGCCGCCTGAATGTCCTGGGCCAGCTTGCGCTTGCCTTCCACCGTGGCCAGATCGCCCGGCTGGCGTGCCGAGAGCAGCAGCAGAATGCGGCTGCGGGCTTCCGGCTGATACTGCGCCAGACGTCCCTGGGTGTCGGCATCCGCCACCTTCAGCGACAGGCCGGTGTGCAGGAAGCGGTCGCCGTCCTCGCTCTTGAGATTGACGGTGAACGCATCCAGCGGCACAAAGATCGGCGGCGGTACCACCGGGGCAGCCGGAGCTGCCGGCTGATGATTGCTGCTCAGGATGCTGCCCAGGAAAAAGCCGCCAGCAGCCAGCACCACCACCAGCACGCCGCCGCCAATCAGCAGCAGTCGGCCGCGCTTGCTCGAAGTGCCGCCAGTCTGGGAGGGGGAAAGCGTGTTCGCCATGAGATGCCTGTGTCGGAATGCCTGCCATTCTTCCCGAATCGCAGGCAAGCAAAGGGCCGATAAAAAGGGGGAAACCCGCTTAGCTTGGCCGTTTGAGCCAGCGGGCGTCGGGCGCAGGGGCGCGACGGCGCGCCATTTGCGCCTGCATGCTGGTTAACGAATACCGGGCGCCGAACTTAAGACATGCATGAAGCATCGGTCCCCCTTTATGACCTAAATGTAATCATTAAGCCACTAAATAGGGGCTGGCGGGATGCGGTTCGCGCAGTCGGCGCGATGCGCGCGATCTGCGGATTTGCAACAGTCCTTCACCCGCCATCCCTTGTCACGCCGATAGTGTTCTCGTTTAACTCTTATATAAGATATAAGACATTTGATCTCGGGCAGACTTCGGATTACAATCACGCGGCAGCGGGCGGTCTTGCGCCGCCGGCCCACAAGAGACAAGGCAGTACCCGTTACAACCCTATTAACAGCAGGTTCCCATGCTTGATACCTATCGCGCACATGTTGCCGAACGCGCCGCGCTTGGCATTCCCCCTCTGCCGCTGACCGCCAAGCAGACCGCCGAGCTGATCGAACTGATCAAGAACCCGCCGGCGGGCGAGGAGCAGGCCCTGGTGGACCTGATTACCTACCGCGTGCCGGCCGGTGTGGATGACGCCGCCAAGGTCAAGGCCTCGTACCTGGCCGCCGTGGCCCTGGGTTCGGAAAAGACCGCGCTGATCTCGCGCGCCCGCGCCACCGAACTGCTCGGCACGATGCTGGGCGGTTACAACATCTCGCCGCTGATCGAGCTGCTGGACGATGCCGAAGTGGGCACCGTGGCCGCCGACGCGCTGAAGAAGACGCTGCTGATGTTCGACGCCTTCCATGACGTGAAGGAAAAGGCGGACAAGGGCAACGCAAACGCCAAGGCCGTGCTGCAGAGCTGGGCCGACGGCGAGTGGTTCACGAGCCGTCCGGAACTGCCGCAATCGCTGACGATCACCGTGTTCAAGGTGCCGGGCGAGACCAACACCGACGACCTGTCGCCGGCCCCGGACGCCACGACGCGCCCGGACATCCCGATGCACGCGCTGGCCATGCTGAAGAACAAGCGCGAAGGCGCCGCGTTCCAGCCGGAAGAAGACGGCAAGCGCGGCCCGGTGGCGTTCATCGAATCGCTGAAGGAAAAGGGCAACCTGGTGGCCTACGTCGGTGACGTAGTCGGTACGGGTTCGAGCCGCAAGTCGGCCACCAACTCGGTGCTGTGGTTCACCGGCGAAGACATCCCCTTCGTGCCGAACAAGCGCTTTGGCGGCGTGTGCCTGGGCAGCAAGATCGCCCCGATCTTCTACAACACGATGGAAGACGCCGGCGCGCTGCCGATCGAGCTGGACGTGTCGCAGATGGAAATGGGCGACGTCGTGGAACTGCGCCCCTATGAAGGCAAGGCCCTGAAGAACGGCGCCGTGATCTCCGAATTCAAGGTGAAGTCGGACGTGCTGTTCGACGAAGTGCGCGCCGGCGGCCGCATTCCCCTGATCATTGGCCGCGGCCTGACCGCCAAGGCCCGCGAGGCGCTGGGCCTGGCACCGTCGACGCTGTTCCGCCTGCCGCAGAACCCGGTCGACACCGGCCGCGGCTATACGCTGGCCCAGAAGATGGTTGGCCGCGCTTGCGGTCTGGTCGAAGGCAAGGGCATCCGCCCGGGCACGTACTGCGAACCGAAGATGACCTCGGTGGGCTCGCAGGACACCACCGGTCCGATGACGCGCGACGAACTGAAGGACCTGGCCTGCCTGGGCTTCTCGGCCGACCTGGTGATGCAGTCGTTCTGCCACACCGCCGCGTATCCGAAGCCCGTCGACGTGAAGACGCACCACACGCTGCCGCAGTTCATCAGCACCCGTGGCGGAATCTCGCTGCGTCCGGGCGATGGCGTGATTCACTCGTGGCTGAACCGCATGCTGCTGCCCGACACCGTGGGCACCGGCGGCGACTCGCACACGCGCTTCCCGATCGGCATCAGCTTCCCGGCCGGTTCGGGCCTGGTGGCCTTTGCCGCCGCCACCGGCGTGATGCCGCTGGACATGCCGGAATCCGTGCTGGTTCGCTTCAAGGGCAAGATGCAGCCCGGCGTGACGCTGCGTGACCTGGTCAATGCGATTCCGCTGTACGCGATCAAGCAGGGTCTGCTGACCGTGGCCAAGCAAGGCAAGAAGAACATCTTCTCGGGCCGTATCCTCGAAATCGAAGGTCTGCCCGAGCTGAAGGTGGAACAGGCTTTCGAACTGTCGGATGCCTCGGCAGAGCGTTCGGCCGCCGGTTGCTCGGTGCGCCTGAACAAGGAACCGATCATCGAATACATCAACAGCAACATCACGCTGCTGAAGTGGATGATCGCCGAAGGCTACCAGGACCCGCGCAGCCTGCAGCGCCGTATCAAGGCGATGGAAGCATGGCTGGCCGATCCGAAGCTGCTGGAGCCGGATGCCGACGCCGAGTACGCCGCCGTGATCGAGATCGACCTGGCCGACGTGCACGAGCCGATCGTGGCCTGCCCGAACGATCCGGACGACGTGAAGACGCTGTCGGACGTGGCTGGCGCCAAGATCGACGAAGTGTTCATCGGTTCGTGCATGACCAACATTGGTCACTTCCGTGCCGCATCGAAGCTGCTGGAAGGCAAGCGCGACATCCCCGTGAAGCTGTGGGTTGCTCCGCCGACCAAGATGGACCAGAAGCAGCTGACCGAGGAAGGCCACTACGGCGTGTTCGGCACGGCTGGTGCGCGTACCGAAATGCCGGGCTGCTCGCTGTGCATGGGCAACCAGGCACAGGTGCGCGAAGGCGCCACGGTGATGTCCACGTCGACGCGTAACTTCCCGAACCGTCTGGGCAAGAACACGAACGTGTACCTGGGTTCAGCCGAACTGGCCGCCATCTGCTCGCGCCTGGGTCGTATCCCGAACAAGGAAGAGTACATGGCCGACATGGGCGTGCTCACCGCCAATGGCGACAAGATCTACAAGTACATGAACTTCGACCAGATCGAAGACTTCAAGGAAGTGGCTGATTCGGTGACGCTCTGAGCGTCTGCGTTCCCCCGCGGCGACAACGGGGAACGGACCGAAGGCTGATGAACCCCGCAGGCGTGCAAGCGTCCGTGGGGTTTTTTCTTTTGGGCGTCACGACCTTCGCCCGCCATCATCGGTCGCGCGTGCCGCGTGCGAGCGCTTCGAGTTCGGCGGGAGCCACGACGTGCCACCGCCGGACCTTCCCGGCAAGATAGCCAAGCTTCTGCCAGTCGGCCAACAGCCGGTTCAGCGTCTCGGCGCGCACGCCAAGCTTGGCCGCCAGTTGCCGCTGGCTCAGCGGCAACTCGACGTGCGGGCTGGCAATTTCCACGAGTCGCAGCAGATAGGCGGCCAGGCGCTGCTGGGCGGTGGTGCTTGCCAGGCTGTCGACATCGTCGATGCGCAACGTCAGCGTCTGCGCGGCCAGGTGCAGCATGCCCACGGCCAGCGGCGGGTGATCCAGGCAGGCCTGGCGCAGTGCCGCGCGCGCGAGCCGGCATAGCGTGCTGTCCACGGCCGCGCGGGCTTCCACGGGATACCGGGGCTGCTGCAGGAACATCACGATGGCACCCAGCAACTGGCCAGGTTCCACGTGGTGAATGACCCGGTCTTCCCCGTCGATGCCGATGCGCAGCGTGTTGATGCGACCTTGTACGACCAGGTACCAGTAGTCCGCCTGCTGGTGCTGCCTGAAAACGCGCTCCCCTTTTTCCAGATGATGGATGGATGCCCGCGCGAGCAGGCGCTGGCTCACGGCGTCCGGATGCAGGAGCGGATGGGCGGACAGCATCGCCCTCGCTTCGCGCATCCCCGGTGCCGATTCAGGTCTGCGCGTGGGCGATTCGGGCCACGGCCTGTACGAGCGGATCAGCCTGACCGACGCGACCTGGCGTCGGCATGGCGACCTTGTGACGCCACCGGGCGCGATGTCGGTAGTCGATACCGTCGACGGCCGGTCGATCCTCTATGACGATGCGACGAGTGGCGATGGACGCCGGATCGTATCCACGCTCGACCCCTGCTATCACCACGGCAGCTATTTCATGCCGGCCGCCTCGCGCTTTCTGCGCGGCTTTCTTCCCTGGCTGAAGGATGGCGCACCCGCGCCTCGCGGCCGCACCGGGCGGATCTGACTGCCGGATCTGGATCGGGTTACTTGGACTTCGCGCCGTCGGTATAAGGATCGGGCTTGCCGGTCTTCGCGCCGTCAGTGTACGGATCGGGCTTGCCTACCCGCGCACCATCGGTGTATGGGTTGTACTTGTCCGACTTGGCGCCGTCCGTGTACGGATCTACCTTGGCCGACGGTGCCAGGTCAGTGCGGGTCGACTTGTTCGCGCCATCGGTGTATGTGTCGAACTTGCCGGCCTTGGCGCCGTCGGTGTAGGGGTCCGGTTTGCCCTTGGCACCGTCGGTGTACGGATCGGCCTTGCCCGCCTTTGCACCCTGCGAGTACGGATCGAACTGCTTGGTCTGCGCGTGCGCGAGCGGCGTCATGGCCACGGCTGCCGCGGCGACGATCAGGCTGGAAAGAATTGTCTTGCTCATGGGAGCCTCGCCAGATTGGGGGCGCGATTCAGGGGCCCGCCCGAGTGCGCCCTTCAAGCCATCGGGCAGGCGGCATGACGCAAGGCTGAATTTGCTGTCTCTGCAAGCATAGTCGTTGAGATAAAAACGCGCCGTTACCGTCCGTAACGGCTCGCCGTCAGTGCGAACCGTTCTTGCGCGGGCGCGCCGTCTCACGTACCTGGACTGCCGGAACGTCGACCACTTCGCCGCTGGCCGTGGCCACCGCCGTGACATCCGGCATCACGGGCATGGCGGGCAGCAGCACGGGCAAACCGAGCATGTGGCCCCAGGCATCCATCCACGCGCGCTGCGTGGCCGCGCTCAGTTCCAGCATGGCGGTGGCGTAGTGCAACGGAATCGACAGCAGCGGCATCTGACTCGTCCACTGGCGCGCATAGAGTTCTTCCGGGTCCTGCGGGACGAAGCACGACGCCCAGTCGAACTGCGCCTCCTCGACGATGGATTTCGTGAAGTCGGTGTTGAGTCCCATGAGCTTCTGCCAGTTCTCGATCATCTTGTCATCGAACGACGCGAATGCCTGGAACGCAAACGGTGGCATGGGCCAGTTGGCCCAGAGGGCCGTCGGATTGCTTTGCATGCTGGAAGACTCCGGTTGGAAAACCTGTGAGAAAAGTGCTGCAAGCGGGGGATCTGCCGGTCTATCGAGCATGCGAGACCGGGTCGGGTGATGAGCGCATCACGGCATCCCCAGGGGCGACCTCCACATCGTCTTCGATGAAGAACCGTGGGTCAACCGGCAGATGGCCAGCGCGCCTTCTTGATTCACGATGCACGGCTGGTACGGATACCGCGCGACCAATCGCGCGGCCGCAATCCGCCGAAGCCGCGTCCTACGCCGTTGCAAAAGGGCAAGCAAAAAACGCGCGAAGCATTTGGGCGTGCATGACGGCGCAGCCGTGGCTGGTGCGTCACGCGGTTCACTGTTTGCGTGCATCACAGGCACAATAACGGCTCTTCGTGACGGGGATGGGAAATGGAACTGCGGCAACTGCGCTACTTCGTGCACGTAGTGGAACTTGGCAGCATGGGCCAGGCTGCCCAGCGGCTGGGTGTGGTCACGTCCGCGCTGAGCCAGCAGATCAGCCGCCTGGAAAGCGAGCTGTCCACGCGGCTGCTTCAGCGCACATCCACCGGAGTGGTGCCAACCGACGCCGGGCTGGCGTTCTGGCGCCAGGCGCAACTGGCATTGCGCCACGCGGACGATGCCGCGCATGCGGCGCGTACCGCGCGACTGTCCGGCCACGTCAGCGTGGGCATGGCACCAAGCACGCTGGCCGTGCTTGGGCCGTCATTCATGATCGCCATGCGCGACCGCTATCCCGATATCCGCCTGCATCTCGTGGAAAGCCTGTCCGGCGGACTGGCAACCATGATCGGCGCGCGCCAGCTCGACCTGGCGGTGCTGTTCCAGCTGGAACCGGGGCAGCGCTGGAGCAGCGTGCCCTTGCTGGAAGAACGCCTGTTCGTGATCGCCCGGCCCGATCAGCCTGGCCTGCCGGCCGCGCGGACGATGCGGCTGGACGAAATCGGCGATGTGCCGCTGATTCTGCCCAGCGGCGCGCATGGCCTGCGTGCCGTGCTCAATGCCGCTTCGGCCCGCAGCCAGCGGCCGTTGAACGTGGTGGCCGAGATCGACGGGCTGGCGGTGCTGATGGATGCCGTGCGCGCGGGCATCGGCGCGACGATCCAGCCGGGCGCCGCGGTGGCACGCCATCTGGGCGATCCGCTCACGCTGATCGAAATCTCGGATACCGGCGTGAGCCGGCCCAACTTGCTGGTCAGCCTGTCCGACGACGAGCTTTCGCCGGCCGGGCTGGCCGCGCGCAGTGTGCTGGAGCAGGTGGCGCGCCAGCTGGTGACCGACGACCGCTGGCCCGGCGCTACCCTTCACAAATCCTGAACACGGTACGCCGCGTCCGGGCTGGCGCACACGGCGCGGTCTCCGTAGAGTCTTGGGGCTAACGATTCAAAATATTCCAACGATTCCTGCAGGAGACTCGCATGACCCCACGCATGCCGCGCCGCGTCGCGCTGAAGGCTTTTGGCGCCATCGCACTGGCCGCCGCTTCCACGACGGTTGCCTTTGCCGCCGACAACTGGCCTTCCAAGCCGATCACGCTGGTCGTGCCGTTCGCCTCGGGCGGCACCACTGACATCATCGGGCGCGCGGTAGGTCAGCGGCTGGGCGAGGCGCTCGGCCAGCCCGTGGTGGTCGATAACCGGCCGGGAGCCGGTGGCACGATCGGCGGGGCGCTGGTGGCGCGCGCCAACCCGGACGGCTACACATTCCTGCTGGCCACGGTGGCGCATACGATGGCGCCCGGCATCTACAAGACGCTGCCGTATGACTTCCAGAAAGACCTGGAGCCGATCGGCATGGTGGCACTGACGCCGAATGTGCTGATCGTCAATCCGTCGATTCCGGCCAAGACCGTGCAGGAACTGGTGGCATACATCAAGGCCAACCCCGGCAAGGTCAACTATGGCTCGGCCGGTATCGGCAGCACCGAGCACCTGTCAGGCGAGCTGTTCCGCTCGTTGACCCATACCGATATCTCGCACGTGCCTTACAAGGGCGGCGCGCCGATGATGACGGACCTGATGGGCGGCCAGATTCAGATGGCCATCGAGACCAGCCCGTCGGCCAACCCGCATATCAAGAGCGGCAAGGTCAAGGCGCTGGCCGTCACATCGGCAAAGCGCTCGGCCGCCTATCCCGGTGTGCCGACCGTGGCGGAAAGCGGCGTGGCTGGTTATGAGGTCACCACGTGGTACGCGCTGATGGCGCCGCATGGCACGCCGGAGCCGATCCGTCAGCGCGTCAGCGCGGAACTGGCCAAGGTGTTGAAGCAGCCCGACGTGCAGAAGCGCTTTGACGAGCAGGGCGTGACCGCCGGCGAAATGACGCCGCCGCAGCTGGCCGCCTTCATCAAGACCGAAACCACCAAGTGGACCAAGGTGGCCAAGGATTCGGGCGCCAAGGCGGAGTAAGCCGGCAACGCCCTGTCTGAAGCGATGAGCCGCGCGGCTTACATCGCGCGGCGAATCTCCGATACGCCAAACGCGGCCAGCACCAGCCCGGCCACGCGATCGATCCACAGGCGCAGCCGTACGCCCAGCGCATGGCGTGCGCCGGTGACCATCGCCACCAGCACGCACCACCACGCAATCGATCCGCAGAACACGCCCATCACGGTCGTCATGGCAATCGACGTGGAAAACGGCTCACGCGGTGCCAACGTGGCGAACAGCGCCGCGAACATGATGATGGTCTGCGGGTTGGTCAGCGTCAGCAGCAGCGCACTTGCGAATGCACGCAATCCGGACCCATTGCCACGCAACGTGGCCACCTGTTCGGTCGGCTTCTGGAAGAACGTGCGCAGACCCAGATAGAGCAGGAACAGCCCCGCGGCAATGTGCAGCGGCTTGTCGTAGGCCAGCATGAATTGCGATACCCCCACCAGCCCCAGCGCCGCCACGAATCCGTAGACGGCATCGCCGCAGGCAATGCCAAAGCCGATGGCCAGGCCAGCGCGCGGGCCGTCGGTCAGCGTGCGGCGGATGCAGAGCATCCCCATTGGGCCGACGGGCGCGGCAACGGCCAGGCCAACACCGGCGGCGGTCAGAAACAGGGCGGGCAGGGACATGACGGGCGTCTCCGTGAATCGTAGTGGTTTGTCGTTGTTGGATGTCTTCGCCGATTCTATCGGCTAGGCCGCCGCCTGCGGGACCGCCCGTGCCAGCAGTTGCGCCAGTTCCACAGCCGGTACCGGGCGGCCGAACAGCCAGCCCTGACCGTAGTCCACGCCCTGGGCGCGCAGGAAGTCGGCCTGGGCGCGGTCTTCGATCCCTTCGGCCACGACCTGCAGCCCCAGCGATTGCGCCATCGCGATGATGTGCGGCGCCACGGTGCTGGACGCCGCTTCCTGCCCGATCGTGTCGACGAACGACTTGTCGATCTTCAGTGCATCGACCTTGAAGCTCTGCAGGTATGACAGGCTGGAATAGCCGGTGCCGAAATCGTCGATATAGACCGGATGACCCGCATCGCGGAATGCCTGAATCGTGTCGCGTGCGACGTCGGGTTCCAGGAACCCGCGCTCGGTGGCCTCGATGCGGATCTGGTCCGGCGATATGCCGGTGCCGCGCAGGCGCGCGGTCAGCACGCTCAGGAAGCGGCGGCTCTTGAGGTCTTCCACGCCGACGTTGATCGATACGTAGAACGACGGATGCCGGCGCAGCAGTGTGCCAAGTTCCGCCAGAACGATGTCCAGCACCTGGTCGGTGATCTGCTGGATCAGGCCGGCGTTCTCGGCCATCGGGATGAACAGGTTCGGACGCACCAGCCTGCCATGCCGGCGCCAGCGCACCAGCGCTTCCACACCCACGGGCTGGTTGTCGGACAGCGAGACGATGGGTTGGTAATGCACGGCCATTTCGTGGCGCCGCACTGCACCACGCAGTTCTCCCTCCAGGCTGAACCGGCGCGTGGCGCGCCGCCAGACCAGGATGCCCAGTGGCACGCCCGCAGCCAGGCCCACGCCCAGTCCGCCGACGAGCAAAGCCTTCCAGTTGGCCAGAAGTGCCGTGCGCGGGGCAAGCACCACCAGGGCCAGCGGCATCGTGCGCGACTTGCGCAGCACGATCGATGCATCATCTTCGTTCGTGGCCTCGCCACCGGACCCATACGCATGATCTGCGTACGCGCGTTGCAGCCGTGCCAGGCTCGCACCTTGCGACATCGCGAAAATGCGCCCCGCATCGGTCTGCACGGCGGCCAGCATGCGCGACTCCCGGTCCACCACATCGACAAAGGTCTGCGGGTCCAGGCCGACATAGCTGCCATTGCGGCCCAGCAGCATCGAGCGGCGTGGCGCGGCAAACGGGTTGGGCTGGTCGAACCAGTAGTCCAGGCCGTCGGGGGTGCGCCAGTCCGGCGGGGGCAGGATGAACTGGTCCGCTTCCACGGCGCCCAGCAGTGCCGAGCACAGCCGCTTGCCACCCCGGTAGGCGCCGGCATCCTGGATGTGACGATAGGTGTAGGTGATGCGCCGCATCTCAACGAGGTGCGACGACGAGCACGGTTCCTCGCGCAGCGATTCCAGATCCTGCAGGGCGTTCAGGGCCTGCGTCATGACCGTTTCGGCGCGCGTGACCGCGGCGTCCGCAAACACGCTCAACTGCTCGGATTCGCGCCGGTTGGCTTCGAGCTGGGCCATGAACACGCCGATCCCCACCGGGAACAGCGTGGCCAACGTCGCCAGCACGATTGTCACAACCAAGAACCAGCTGCGCTGCATCGGGAGCCCTCAGGAGACCGCGCCACGAAAGGCGCCTTCCCATTCACAAACCGGATATGAAGTGTTGCCCGTCCCGGCCGCTCCGCGGCCGGTGCCTGATACCTGGGGTGGGGTCTTGCGTTGCTGCACCACAAAATCACGCGCCTGCTCTGGGGAGCATAGCTAACAATCGGGAATCATGTCTGGTACTTTGGCTGTGTTCCTGCATTTCCGCCGGGCGCGCGACTCCCGAAGGCAACACGTGCCTTGCCACAGGGTAAGGGAAATTCGCCTACGCCCGGATTCATCCCGATGGCGGGGTGGTGGGGTGGCGCACAGTGATCGCGGCGATGCGGGTGAACCCACGGGAGCCAATATGACAGATGCCAATACGACGCGCCCGGCATGGCGCTTCGACCATCTCAACGTTTCGGCCGGCAGCCACAAGGTGCTGGAGGACTTCTTTGGCGGCGTGATGGGCCTGCGGCCCGGCTACCGGCCGCCGTTCCCGTTTCCGGGAGCGTGGCTGTACGCCGGCGATCAGGCCGTCATCCACGCGGTGGACGATGCCCGGCTGGATGCAGGTACCGGCGCGCTGCAAGTGGGCCATATCGCGTTTCGCAGCGACGGCCCGGCGGCGCCGGTCATCGCCAGTTTGCGAGACAGCGCGTGGCCCTTCCGCGTGGCACGGGTGCCGGCGGACAACACGCTGCAGATTTTCGTGTCGCTGCCCGGCGGACTCGTGATCGAACTCGACATGCCTGACGACGGCGCGTCCGATATCGGCGGGTGAAGAAGACGCCTACGTCCTACGACGGGGAACGGAACTACGACCGGAGACCCGGCACGATCGCCGTCACACGTGCGTCGCCGTCGATCTTGGTGTGCGCCCCCTGACCCGGCGGCGCGTCGGGCGGCGGGCCTGGCGGGAGCGATTCACGTGGTGCCGCTACTGCCGGGTCGATCACCAGCGTAAGCGTGGCGATATAGCGGTCCTTTGCCTCCCGCACCGCGCCAAGCACGGTGTCGCCGGCCCGCAGCGCGATGCCGTCGTTGCTGTTCAGCGTTTCGCGTACATGCCTGCGGCGATAGGCCGGCAACTGCGTGTACAGGTATTCGCTGAGCGCATCGGGCAGAAAGCACTGCGTGGTCAGCATTGCACGGTTGCCGTCGATGACCTTCATGTGCAGATGCGTGGCGCGGCCCTCGTACCATCCCGGATAAATCGTGCGGAACACGGCCACGCCATCAGCGCCTGCTTGCTGGCTGCCGCGCAGAAACGTTTGTCCCTTGGTGGAGACGGGCTGGTCATGGTCGTCGAACTGGCCCGCGTAGCCGGAGTACACGCCCGCGGCATTGCAATGCCAGAGATCGACCCGCTTGCCGGCAAGCGGGCGGCCATGCGCGTCGACCACCGTGAAGCGGACTTCGAGCGGCACGCCGCGCTGGCCTTCGGTGATGTCCTGGCGATGCTTGCCCGCATCGAAATAGAACGGTCCTTCCGTGGTCTGAGCCGTCAGTGGCAGCGTGATCGAACGCGATGGGGTTTGTGCGCTGGCCGGCGCCGTGCGCGACAGCGTGACCAGGCCAGCGCCGCCGAGCGCCGCCGCCAGCAGATGCCGGCGGCGCGACGCGGATGGCGGCCGCGAGGAGTTTTCGGGCATCGCTCGCTCCGTGTGGAAGTGGGATGCCCAGTGTAGCGCCGGGCCGCAGGCGCAGTATTTCCGCTCTGTGTCGACCCGGCTACGCTTTTGCAGATGGTTTCAGACCGCCGACTTCAAGACCGCGCCCGTGGCGAAGAAGCTCTGCAGGTTGTCGAACACCAGTCCGGCCATCGCGGCGCGCGTCTCGTGCGTGCCGCTGGCCACGTGCGGCAGCAGCACCACATTGTCGAGACCGAACAGCGCCTCGGGCACCTTCGGCTCATTCTCGAACACGTCCAGCCCGGCACCGGCAATGCGCTTGTGGGTCAGCGCGTCCACCAGTGCTGCCTCATCGACCACCGTGCCGCGTGCGATATTGATCAGGAAGCCCTGCGGACCCAGTGCCTTGAGTACGTCGGCGGACACCAGATGGCGTGTCTCGGGGCCGCCCGATGCGGCGATCACCAGAAAGTCCGCCCACTCGGCCAGCGCCTGCAGCGAGGGTTCAAAGCCATAGGGCACGCCGTCCTGCGCCTTGCGGCCGAAGTAGCGCACGTCCATATCGAATCCGCTCGACCGCTTGGCGATGACCCGCCCGATGCGGCCCATTCCGACGATGCCCAGGCGCTTGCCGCTGACGCGCGTGGTCAGCGGATACGGACCCTTGAGCCATTCGCCGCGGCGCACGTAACGATCCGCGGCGCTGACCTGGCGCGCCGCATCCATCAGCAGCGCAAAGGCGGTATCGGCCACGCAATCGTTGAGCACGTCGGGCGTGTAGCCCACGGCGATGCCACGCGCGCGCGCGGTATCAAGGTCCAGCTTGTCCAGTCCCACGCCAAAGCTCGAAATCACGCGCAGGTTAGGCAGGGTGGCCAGCATCGCGGCGTCCACGCCCGTGGCTGCGCGCGTGGTCATCGCCACGAACTCGCCGCCGTGTTGCGCCAGATAGGCGGCCGGATCGCTTTCGGCCCAGAGCGGGTGCACATCGAAATGCTCGGCCAGGCGCGCTTCGGTCTGTTCAGGGAGCCGGCCATGCTGCAGGAGGCGGGGTTTCATGCGAGAAGAGTCCTTTGTGATGGGAATGGCTGGGCGCTTGATCAGTCGGCGCTCAGGTGATTATCGGCGATGATCCTTGCGTAACGCTTGCGGTCGTTGGCGATGGTCTCGGCAAACTGCTGCGGCGTGCTGCCTACAGGAATCGCGCCCTGTTCGATCAACTGCTTCCTGACCTCGGGCATGGCCACTACCTTCTTCACGTCAGCGGCAATCTTGTCGACGATGTCCTTGGGCGTGCCGGCGGGCGCCAGCAAGCCTACCCATGAGCCCGATTCCGCGTTCTGGATTCCGGCCTCGGCCAGCGTCGGCACATCGGGCATCGATGGTGAGCGCACGTTGCCGGTCACGGCCAGTGCGCGCAGCTTGCCGGACTTCACGTGGCCGGTGGTTTCCAGGATCGACGCGAACAGCATGTCGACGTTGCCGGCCATCAGGTCCGTCATCGCCGCGCCGCCGCCCTTGTAAGGGACGTGCAGCATGTCGGTGCTGGTGGCCACCTTGAAGATTTCGCCGGACAGGTGTGGCGATCCACCGGTGCCCGAGCTGGCGAACGTGAGCTTGCCCGGCTTGGCCTTGGCCAGCGCGACCAGTTCCTTCGGCGTCTTGGCCGGCAGGCCCGGCGTCACCACGAGCGCGAACGGCAGCTCGGCCATCATCGTCACGGGCACGAAGCTGTCGGGCTTGTAGTTGAGCTTCTTGTAGAGGAACGGGTTGATCGATTGCGTGCCCACGTTGCCGGCCACGAGCGTGTAGCCGTCCGGTTTGGCGCGCGCGGTCAGCTCCAGGCCGACATTGCCGGCGGCACCCGGGCGGTTGTCCACCACGACGGGCTGATTCCAGATCTGGGCCAGTCGTTGCGCAACGAGCCGTGTGCCGATGTCGGTGCCGCCACCGGGCGTGAATGGCACGATGATGGTGACGGATCTGGTAGGCCATTCGCCTTGTGCGTGGGCGGCAAAGGCGGTGGTCACGGCAACGGCCGCGACAGCGATGCGGGCGATCTTCAACATGGGTTTGTCTCCTTGGTTTCTATATTTGTGATTGCACACCGTTGGTGTTTTGAAATTCAGTAGCCTTTGCTTCCGCGCCATATGCACATCGTTTGGCGCGGGAGAAACCGTCAGCGGCCGCGCGCCTTCCTCCACGCCGCGAAGTCTTCGCGCGCCTGTTCGGTCGTGGGCGGATAAAGCCCGATGATCGAGCGCCCGTTGCGCACTTCCTCGGTCACGAAGTCCTCGAACGCGGTCATCTCCACAGCTTCGGCGGCAATTTCCTCGGCCATGTGCCACGGAATGACGACCACGCCTTCGGCATCGCCGACCATCACATCGCCGGGAAACACCGCCACGTCGCCGCAGCCGATCGGCACGTTGAATTCCAGCGCCTGGTGCAGCGTCAGGTTGGTCGGTGCCGAAGGACGATGGTGGTACGCGGGCATGGCCATCTGCGCGATCTCGGGGGAGTCGCGGAAGCCGCCATCGGTGACGATGCCCGCGCCGCCGCGCTGCATCAGTCGCGTGACCAGGATCGACCCGGCCGATGCGGCGCGCGCATCCTTGCGGCTGTCGATTACCAGCACGGCGCCGGGCGGGCACTGCTCGATGGCCTGGCGCTGCGGATGATTCGGGTCCTGGAACACGGTGATCGGATTCAAGTCCTCGCGCGCGGGGATGTAGCGCAGCGTGAAGGCTTCGCCGACCATCGTGCCGCCGTCCGGATTGAGCGGCCGCACGTCCTGAATGAACTGGTTGCGCAGGCCGCGCTTGAACAGCGCGGTGCAGAGCGTGGCGGTGCTGACGGTCTTGAGCGCATCGCGCAGGCTGGAGCTGAGCTGGGTCATGTGGGTGGCCTCAGTAGATGCTCGGTTCGCCCACGGGCTCGCCGAAATCGGTTTGCAGGAAGTCGAAATCGCAGCCGTCGTTGGCTTGCCGCACGTGGCGCGAGAATATGTAGCCGTAGCCGCGCGCGTAGCGCGGGGGCAGTGGGGTCCACGCGGCGCGGCGCGCGGCCAGTTCTTCGTCCGATACTTCCAGGTGGATGCGCCGCTGATCGATGTCGACGGAGATCAGGTCGCCCGTCTTCACCAGTGCGAACGGCCCGCCGATGTACGCCTCCGGTGCCACGTGCAGGATGCAGGCGCCATAGCTGGTGCCACTCATGCGCGCATCGGACATGCGCAGCATGTCGCGCACGCCCTGCTTCACGAGCTTCTTTGGAATCGGCAGCATGCCCCACTCGGGCATGCCGGGGCCGCCCTGCGGGCCGGCGTTGCGCAGGATCAGGATGTGGTCGGCGGTCACATCGAGGTTTTCATCGTCGACGGCGGCCTTCATCGACGGGTAGTCGTCGAAGACCAGGGCCGGGCCGGTATGTTTGAAGAAGCGCTTCTCGCACGCGCTTGGCTTGATCACGCAGCCATCGGGCGCGATATTGCCGCGCAGCACCGCCAATGCGCCTTCCTGGTACAGCGCGTTCTCGCAGGTGCGGATCACGTCGTCGTTGTGCACCTCGGCACCGGCGATGTTCTCGCCGAGCGTGCGGCCCGTGACGGTGGGTGCGTCGAGCTGAAGCTTGTCGCGGATGCGGTTCATCAGCGCCGGCAGGCCGCCCGCATAGAAGAAGTCTTCCATCAGGTACTTGTCGCCGCTGGGCCGGATGTTGGCGATGACCGGTACGTGGCGGCTCGCGCGGTCGAAGTCGTCCAGCCCGATGTCGTGGCCGGCGCGGCGCGCCATCGCAATCACGTGGATGATGGCGTTGGTGGAGCAGCCCATCGCCATCGCCACGGCAATCGCGTTCTCAAACGACGCGCGCGTCTGGATGCGCGTGGGCGTCAGGTCTTCCCAGACCATGTCGACGATGCGCCGGCCGGCCTCGGAACACATGCGGATATGGTTGGCGTCGGCCGCCGGAATCGACGATGCGCCGGGCAGCGTCATGCCGATGGTCTCGGCAATGGCGGTCATGGTGCTGGCCGTGCCCATCGTCATGCAGGTGCCGTGGCTGCGCGCGATACCGCCTTCGATGCCGATCCACTCGGTCTTGCTGATATTGCCGGCGCGGCGTTCGTCCCAGAATTTCCAGGCGTCGGAGCCGGAGCCGAGCACCTGGCCCTTGTAGTTGCCGCGCAGCATCGGGCCGGCGGGTACGTAGATGGCCGGCACGCCGGCGCTGGTGGCGCCCATCAGCAGGCCCGGCGTGGTCTTGTCGCAGCCTCCCATCAGCGCGGCGCCATCGATCGGATGAGAGCGGATCAGTTCCTCGGTCTCAATGGCCAGCAGATTGCGGTAGAGCATCGTGGTCGGCTTGACCGAGCTTTCGGACAAAGAAATGGCCGGTAGCTCCACGGGGAAACCACCGGCCTGCAGGATGCCGCGTTTGACATCTTCCACACGCTGCTTGAAGTGCGAGTGGCATGGGTTGATGTCGGACCACGTATTGATGATCGCGATGAGCGGCTTGCCCATCCATTCATCGGGCGCGTAGCCCATCTGCATGATCCGCGAGCGGTGCCCGGACGAACGCAGGTCGTCGGGCGCGAACCAGCGCGCGCTGCGCAGCTGGTCCGGCGTCTTCTTCAGTGCCGTCATGTTGTCTCTTCCACTTAAGAACCCTGGTGGTCACTCGGTTGTACGATGACCGTTGTTTTCAGGAATTAAAGCACTAATATATTAGTACGTCAACGCGATCTGACCTGAGGCGCATGGGCTAGAATCGCGCCCAACGCATTGATTACCGACGCATGGCCGCCATCCTTCCGAATCCGTCCGCCCAGTTCCAGTTCGACCGCACGCGCCAGGCGGCGCCGCAGGTGTTCGAACATATGCGGGACCAGATCATCTCGATGGCATTGCCGCCGGGCACGGTGCTGTCCCGGCCGGAACTGGCGCTGCAGTACGGTATCAGCCAGACCCCGGTGCGCGACGCGCTCATGCGGCTGGCGGAGGAAGGGCTGGTTGACGTGTTTCCGCAGCACGCCACGCGCGTGAGCCGCATCGATGTGGCGCTGGCGCGGCAGGCTCACTTCCTGCGCAGGTCGGTGGAGGTGGAGATCATCCGGACGCTGGCGGCGTCACCTGACCCGGCGTTGGTGGAACGGCTGCGGGCTATCGTCGCGCGCCAGCAGCGCATGCTGGAACTGGACGACCTGGCCGAGTTCACCGCCAACGACCAGAATTTCCATCGCCAGCTCTATGAAGCCGCCGCCGTGCCCGACCTGTTCGGGCTGGTGCGCCGGCAGAGCGGCCACCTGGACCGTCTGCGCCGCCTGCACCTGCCGATCCCTGGCAAGGCCCATGCCGTGTTGCGCGACCATACCGCGATCGTCGATGCGATTGCGGCCGGCGACGTGACCGCGGCCGATTCCGCGCTGCGCGATCACCTGACCGGGACGCTGGCCAACGTCGAAGAAATCCGCTCGCGCTTTCGAGACTACCTGCGCTGAATCTGACCCGGCGTTTGTTTTTGACAACGGCGCCGCGCGAATCTACGCACTGCATGGGTATTGGCAGCATCTCCGCATTCGTCAATGACGAAGAATTTGTCGATTGCTTGCGGATATTGATAGATTCCAGATGTACTTACTGCCGGGTAGACCAAGATGTCCGCCAGAGTCACCATTACCAGCAGCGATCAACTGGGGCAGGTGCTCCAGGGCGCGCGCAAGATCGCCGGCCTGACCCAGGCCGACGCTGCCGCGCGGCTGGCCATCAGCCAGAGCCGCGTTTCGCATATGGAGCTGAACCCCGAGACCATCAGCGTGGCGCAACTGCTGGCGCTGCTCGGGGCCTATGAGCTGGACCTGATCATCGAGACGCGCGCCGTGAGCGACGATCTGCTCGAGAAGCTCGAATGGTAGCGGCCAGCCACCGGCCGGCCCTGGCGATCAGGGCAGGTAGCCCAGCAATTTCCACCAGAAGTAGTCCAGCGGCAACAGCACCACGATCGTGAACGCGGCCATTGCCAGGCACAGCCGCGTGCCATGCCTGAGTCCCACACCGCCCAATTGCATCGCAATCACGATCGGCGGCGACTGATAGGGAAAGAACACGGTCGAGAACACCGGCACCTGCAGCATCAGCACCGTTTCCAGCGGCAGCCCCGTGGCGGTCGCCAGGTCGCGCGCCAGCGGCGTGAGCACGGCCGGCAGCGCGGGCAGCGTCGACATCATTCCCAGTACCGCACCCATTGCGCCGATCGTGCCGACGTTGGCGGCCGTGTGCCCCGGCGTCAGCGGCAGCACATGCAGCAGCCCCGCGCTGATGGCGCTGCCCAGTCCCGTGGATTCGACCACCGCACCCAGGCCGAGAAAGCCCGCCACGTAGATGAGCGGCACCAGGTGCACCTGTTCGGTCAGTGCTTTTGGCGATACCAGCCCGATCCCCGGCAGCAGGCATACGATGCACGCCGCGAGCGAGATCCAGGCCGGCGAGATGCCGTGCCACGCATCGGTGGCGAACCCTGCCACGGCCAGAGCCAGGATGATGGCAAGCGCCCGCTCCTGCGACCCCATTGCGCTCTGGGTGGCCGGCGGTTGCGCGGGCATCGGGCCATTTTCGGGAAACAGCTTGCAGATCATCCAGATCAGCAGCACGGTCTTGAGCACGCCAAGCACCGGGAAGTGCAGCAGCAGATAGCTGCCGTAGCTGAGGTTGATGTGATAGAGCGAGCTTGCCGCGCCCAGTAGCACGCTGTTCGGGATATTGGCTGGCAGGATGGCGGTCGGCGGCATGTAGCTGGCCAGTGCCACGGTCAGCACCATGCCGATGCGGCCATTCGATCCCGCCGCAAAACCAAGCCGGTCCGCCAGCGCCAGGACAATCGGCATCAGCAGCAGCACGCGGCCCGTGGTGGACGGCATCAGGAATGCCAACCCCACGGCACTGAGTGCCACCGTGGTGATCACCTGTGGATACGTCCCCACGCGCTTGTGAAAGATGATGTCCGCCAGCCGCAGGGCCAGGCCGGTACTGCGCAGCGCCACGCCGGTCACGGCGCCGCCGAACATCAGCCACCAGGCGGTTGATGTAAAGCCCGAGAACACCACCGTCGGCGGTGCGATGTGAAACACCACGGCGGACAGAAAAAACAGCAGCGTGGCCGTGGGTTCCGGCAGCACGCCAATCGCCCAGCAACTGACGGTCGACAGGACCAGCGCGCCGGCCCAGATCAGCGCGGGTGGCGCATGCAACGCGCTACCCGCGATCCATACGGCACTGATACAGGCGCCAATCAGCAGGGCGGCGCGGATGGAATCGGCAGGGCGGCCTGCAAGGGGTGCTGGCTTGGGAGGCGGGGCGTCGGGACGTGCGTCCGCACGGCCGGGGGTGGCTGACATCTGGGATTGTCTCGCTGGCCCGGCTGCAAGTTGCCGCGCGGGTCTTGTTTTATGAGCGGAAGTGCTGAGTCGCTATCGTAGGGTTGTATTAGAAAGCAGGCAACTGCCGCGTGGCACCACCAGCGTCCTAGCGCGTCTTGCGGAACGTCAGATTGATCCGCTCGCTGCCAGTAAGTGTGTGATCACCTGCCGCCAACGGTGCAATGCCGTGATACACGAGCCGCGAGGGCCCACCCCACACCACCACATCGCCGTGCGCCAGCCGCACACGCGCCGGACGGTCGGCCCTGCGCAGCCCGCCCCAGAGAAAGATGGCGGGCAGACCCAGTGACACCGAAACAATCGGCGCCCGCAGATCCAGTTCATCCCGATCCTGATGCAGCGACAGCCGCGTACCGGGCAGGTAGCGGTTGATCAGGCAGGCATCGGGTCGGAAGTCGGGATACCCGGCTGCCTTTGCCGCATCATGCGCCAGCTTCCGAAACGACGCGGGCATCGGCGGCCACGGCCGATCCAGATCGGGATCAACCTCGTCATAGCGGTACCCGGTGCGATCCGACACCCAGCCGCGCTCCCCGCAATTGGTCATGGCCACCGACATGCGTAGCCCGCCCGGCGTAATCAGATGCCGAAACGGTGAGCTGGTGCTGACTTCGCCGACGGCCTTCAGCAGGTCCGGCCCAACCTCGCGTGCAAAGCCACGCAGGACGAAGGCGCCAGGGCCAAGGGCTTCACTGGCGGGCGGCGTGTCGGGGTCGGCAGGGAGGGCGTCGAAGAGATCGAAGGTCATGATGACCGCACATCGGAGAGGCAACGCCCATGAATTTAGCGCACCTTCCCCATCCCCTCCAGCAACGCCTTGTGGAACGCCACCGGGTCCTGCATTTGCGGGGCGTGGCCCAGTTCGGGGAATTCCACCAGCGTCGTGTTCGGGATGGCCTTGGCCGTGAGCTTCGCCAGTTCGGGGTAGCGGCCAAGCGTCGGCTGCACCTCCGGCGGCGCGGCGTCCTTGCCGATGGCGGTGGTGTCCTTGTCGCCGATCATCAGCAGCGTGGGCGCCTGGATCGCCCCCAGCTCGTAGACCACGGGCTGGGTGTAGATCATGTCGTAGAGCAGCGCGGAGTTCCAGGCCACGCGCTGCTTGCCGGGGCCGCGGTACATGCCGGCCAGCATCTGCACCCACGGTTCGTACTCCGGCTTCCACTCGTTCACGTAGTAGGTGGACTTTTCGTAGTTCCGGATACGGTCGGCCGTGGTGTTCAGTTCACGTGCGTACCACTGGTCCACCGAGAGTGATGGCACACCTTTGGCCTTCCAGTCTTCCAGGCCGATGGGGTTCACCAGCACCATCTGCCGGGTCTCGCGCGGGTACATCAGCGCATAGCGCATGGCCAGCATGCCGCCCGTGGAGTGGCCCATCACAGTGACGTCGCGGATACCGATCGATGCCAGCAGGTCGTGCGTGTTGCGCGCAAGTTGCTGGAACGTGTACTGGTACTGCGCGGGTTTGGTCGATTTGCAGAAGCCTATCTGGTCCGGTGCCACCACGCGGTAGCCGGCGCCGCTGAGCTGACGGATCGTCTCCTGCCACGTGGCACCGCAGAAGTTCTTGCCATGCAGCAGTACCACGGCGCGGCCGTTCGGCTTCTCGGGCCTGATGTCCATGAACGCCATTTCGACGGGCTGGCCTTGCGACGTGAACTTGTAGCGCTGGACCGGATACGGATAGTCGAAGCCTTCGAGTTCGGGGCCGTAGGCCGGGCCGTCATCGGCGGCGTGGCTGAGCGGGGCGGTCAGCGCGAGCGCTGCAAGCAGGATCGGACGAACGAGGGGAGGGCGGCGGCTTGGCATGGTCGGGCTCGGCTTGTGCATGAGGGGCGCACAAGTGACCATGCCGGGGCGGACGAAGTTCCGCTGAAGTACCCCCGCTCCCACGTCGTGAGAGCGGGGCAAACACCACGTGTCAGGCGAAGGTATCCACTTCACCGCGTGCCAGCGGACGCGGGGTGCGCGGCGTGGCGGCGACCGGCGTGGCCGGTTCATTGCCGAAGTTCATGGCCTGGCCAAAGCTGCCGTTGCTGGCCTGACGCTGCTGTTGTTGCTGTTGCTGGCCACCCGAGTTGGCCTGGGCAAAGCTGTCGGCGCCAACCGAAGTCTGGCCGAGCTGGATGCCGGCTTCGGCCATCGACGTGCGCAGTTGCGGCAGCGCTGCTTCCACTGCGGCACGCACCGCCTGATGGGGCGATACGAACTGCGCCTGGGCCTGATCGTTGACCACGTTCAGCACCACTTTCAGCGGGCCAAGGTTGGGCGGGTTCAGATCCAGTTCGGCGGTCTGGTTGCCCTGCGTCGACAGGCGCACCATCTGCTGGCCCAGCGCTTGCGACCACTGGCTGTCGGCCACGTTCGGCGCGATGACCGGGCGTGCTGCAGCGGCTGCCGCGGTGGCCTGGGCCGTATGGGCCGGCGCTTGCGCCGCGGCCAATGCGGAAGCGATCGTTGCGGCGCTGCTGCTATTGGTGGCGCCGGTGTCCGCGGCTTCGCCCGTACGTGCGCTGGCCTGTGCGGCCGCGAACGGCGTGGTGGGCTGCTGCGTCGGCTGGGCTGCCTGGTTGCCATCGGGAGTGGTCAAGGCAGGCTGGTTCGAATGCCCCAGATTGGCCTGCTGCTGGCCGGCGCCCTGGCCGCGTGCGTCCTGTGCCGAGGCCTGGGGCAGCGTGGTGCTGGCCGCCGCGATCTTGTCGGCAGTCGTAGGGGTGTTGTTTTGCAGCGTGGCCCGCTGCTGGGCGATCAGTGCCAGCGTGTCCGTCGGGCTGGGCGTCGTGCCCTTTGCGGCGGTGTCGATGGTGGCGGCCGGCAGTTGCGCATCGACCTGGGCCTGCAACGCGGCGGCGTCGGCGGCCGGGTCGGCTGCCTTGGTGGCCGTCGCGGCTGCGGCTGCGGCAGCGGCAGCGGCTGCCGTTGCGGCGGCTTGTGCCGCGCTCTGCGCCGGCAGCGTCGGCAGGGCATTGATGACGGCGGCGTCGGCGCTCGCGGGGTTGGCCGCGGCGGTGGTCGGCGCGGGCGCGGGCTGGTTCAGCAGCGCGGCTGCGGCCAGAGCCGCGGCGGCTGCGGCAGCATCGCTCGATACGGTGTCATCGGCCTCGTCTTCGGCGGCGGCGTCGTCGGCTTGCGTGCCCTTGGCTGCAACCTTGCCGCTGTCCTTCTGCGGCGGCGCGTTGTTCGCCGCGGGCTGCTGGGGCTTTTGCGCAGCGGCGTCCGTCGATGCGTCGGCCTGCTTGCCGTCCTTCGCGGGCACCTTCGCCTGCGGTGCGGCCGGCGCGGCCTGCTTGCCGTCCTGGCGCGCGCGGGAGAGCACGTCGTGGAACACGTTGGCATCGGCATTCTTGCCCGCCTCTGGCGACTTCAGGTTGCTGAGGGCGGCTGCGGCGTTGCCGACAATCTGGCTGATATCGATCATTGTGGGTATTGGCAGATCAGTTCTGGCCGCTTGCCGGCTGGCGGGCGATGCGGGCGGCGTATTCGTCGTTGGCGCGCTGTTCGCGGCGCGTGGCAATCTGTTGCTCGCGTACTTCCGCGCGAGTGATCAGGGTGTCGAAGGAATTCTGGCGGCGCTTCTCTTGCTGCCAGTGCGTGCGGCCCGCCAGCAGGTCGGCCTCGGCCTTGGCCAGCGTCGCGGTCTGTTGGCGGATCGCGTGGTCGAGCGAGTCGAGAAAGCGCGAAAAATCATGCCAGCGGCTCGACGTCATGCCCTCCGCGGCAATCGCCTGCATGCGCGCGCGATATTCGTGGCGGTATTCGGTCAGCGCATTCAGTTGCTGCTCGGCCTGCGTGCGCAGCCCCTGCAGGCGGCCGAGCTCGCGCGCGGCCTTGTCCGTGTTGTCCTGTGCGATGTCAGCCAGCGTGTTCAGCGGAGAAGTCTTAGACATGATGTGTTGCTCCGATGGTCGCGTGCAGCTGGGCAATCGACGCCTCATAGTCGGCGCGCTCGTGGATGTCCTGCTGCAGGAATGCCTCCATGCGCGGATGCAGGCGAATCGCAAGATCCAGCTCCGGATCGTTGCCGGGCACATAGGCGCCGACGCTGATCAGGTCGCGATTTCGCTGGTAGCGCGACATCAACTGCTTGAACCGCCGCACGGAGGCAAATTGCGGCGGCTCGATCAGTGCGGTCATGGCGCGACTGATCGAAGCTTCCACGTCGATGGCCGGGTAGTGGCCGGCTTCGGCGAGACTGCGTGACAGCACGATATGGCCGTCCAGAATGGCTCGGGCCGAGTCGGCGATCGGGTCCTGCTGGTCGTCGCCTTCGGTCAGCACCGTGTAGAACGCGGTGATCGAACCACCGCCTTCGGGTCCGTTACCCGTGCGCTCCACCAGCGTCGGCAGCTTGGCGAACACCGAAGGCGGATAGCCCTTGGTGGCGGGCGGTTCGCCGATGGCCAGCGCAATCTCGCGCTGGGCCATCGCATAACGGGTCAGCGAGTCCATGATCAGCAGCACGTGCTGACCCTTGTCGCGGAAATACTCGGCCAAGCGCGTGGCATAGGCGGCGCCCTGCATGCGCAGCAGCGGCGAGCAGTCGGCCGGCGCGGCCACCACCACGGAACGCTTGCGGCCTTCCTCGCCCAGGATGTTCTCGATGAATTCCTTCACTTCGCGGCCGCGTTCGCCGATCAGGCCCACCACGATCACGTCGGCGTTCGTGTAGCGGGCCATCATGCCCAGCAGCACGGACTTACCCACGCCGGAGCCCGCGAACAGGCCCATGCGCTGGCCACGGCCAACGGTCAGCATGCCGTTGATCGCGCGCACGCCGGTATCGAGCACCGTTTCGATCGGGGCACGCATCAGCGGATTGATCTGCGCGCCGGAAAGCGGTACTTCGCTGGCGGCGTTGATCGGGCCGAGGCCATCGAGCGGACGTCCGGCGGCATCGAGCACGCGGCCCAGCAGGCCATCGCCCACGGGCAGGCGCTTAGAACCGGGTTCGCGCGGGGCGCTCACGCCCTTGGGCAGCGGCGACGGTTCCAGCGGATAGACGCGGGCGCCCGGTACCAGGCCGGCCACATCCGACTGCGGCATCAGGTAGAGGCGATCGGCGCCAAAGCCAACCACTTCGGCCTCGGCGGTGCGCGGACCGCCGTGCGAATGCTGCCCGCCCGGTAGTTCGATCAGGCAGTCGCTGCCAACCGGCATGCGCAGGCCCACGGCTTCGAGCACCAGGCCGGCAGCACGTGTCAGACGGCCGCAGGTGCGCTTGCTGTCGATCTCGGTGATGCTCGACGACGCGGACGCCAGCGCTTCGCGCCAGCGGCCCGTGTGTGCCGCCGCGGCGTCGGTGTCGTGTGCCGTGGCCTGGGACTCATGCATGCGGCGGCTCCCACGGATCGTTGCGGCCCAGTGCCTTGATCACTCGCTCCCAGCGCGTGCGCAGCGTGCCGTCGAGCTCGCCGCTCGCGGCACTGGCGATGCAGCCGCCGCGCGCCACGGTGGCGTCGGCGCGCAGCGTCCAGCCGGCGGCTTGCAGCTCGCCTTGCAGGTGCGTTTCCACCAGCGCGACGTCATCGGGGTTGAGCAGCAGGCAGGGGGCGCCGGAGAGCGGCGGTTCGGCATTGATCAGCTCGCGTGCGGCAGGCACCAGCGCGGCCGGGTCCATTTCCATCGTCGTGCGCACGAGCTGGCGCGCCACATCGAGCGCCAGAGAAATCAGTGCGTCGGAGATTTCCGTATCGACGCGGCCCAGCGCGTCGCGGAAGTTGCTGGCCAGTTCCTGCAGGCGGGCCGCTTCGCTGCGGGCCGATTCCAGGCCGCGCGCGTAGCCTTCGCGGTGGCCGTCGCCGTAGCCCTGTGTCTGACCCTGGGTATAGCCTTGCGCGTAGCCTTCCTTGCGGGCGCCTTCGCGCATCGCATCCAGCGCCGCGAAGTCGATCGGCGGCGGGGGCGGGGGTTCGACCGGCAACTGCGCGGCCAGCACTTTCTTCAGTGCATCGCGCGGGTCCAGCGATTCGGGCTGCCAGCGCTTCCAGGCGTCGCCGCCCATATGGCTGCGCACGGGCGGCTCGAAGCCCTGGAATCCTTCGTCGCTGTGGTGGACGTTGGTCAGTCCACCGTTCAGGCCGCTGGAGAGACCGCCGGTGCCCTGCGGCGCGCTGGGCGCGCCGAAGAATCCGGGGTCGCCGCGGCCTGGGCCGCGCCCTGCGGCAAAGCCGCGCTCAAACGTAGGCATCGTCGCCTCCGCCAATTTGGATTTCGCCGGCCTCGGCCAGGCGTCTCACCACCTGCAGGATGGCCTTCTGCTCGGCCTCGACCTGCGACACACGCACCGGACCCAGAGCTTCCAGGTCCTCGCGCAGCATTTCGCCGGCACGCGTCGACATGTTGCGGATGAACTTGTCGCGCAGCTCCTGCGGTGCGCCCTTGAGCGCAACGATGAGCGATTCCGTGGCGATTTCCTTGAGCACGCGCTGGATACCGCGTTCGTCCACTTCCAGCAGGTTCTCGAACAGGAACATCTCGTCGATGATCTTCTGCGCCAGGTCGGCGTCGTGCGTGCGCACGCCGTCGATGACCGCTTCCTCGTGGGCCGTGCTCATCAGGTTGATGATCTCGGCCGCCGTGCGGACGCCGCCCATGCGGCTGCGCTTCAGGCTCTGGCCCGCCAGCAGCTTGGTCAGCACATCGGTCAGCTCCTGCAGCGCGCCCGGCTGTACGCCGCCGAACGTGGCGATACGCAGCACCACGTCGTTGCGCAGACGCTCGGTGAAGAAGCCGAGCACTTCCGACGACTTCTGGCGGTCCAGGTGGATCAGGATCGTGGCGATGATCTGCGGGTGTTCGTCCTTGATCAGCTCGGCCACCGTGGTGGCTTCCATCCAGTTCAGCGAGTCGATGCCGCCGCCCGGGTCGCGGGCTTCCAGGATGTCCTCGATCACCGACAGGGCGCGTTCCTCGCCGAGGGCCTTGTTCAGCACGCTCTTGATGAACGAGCTGGAGTCGACGTTCAGCGCCAGGTACTGCTCGGTCTCGCCGCGGAATTCGGCCAGCACCTCGGCCATCTCCTCGCGGGTCACGGCCGACAGGTTGGCCATTGCCGAGCCAAGTTGCTGGACTTCGCGCGGCGACAGATGCTTGAAGACCTCGGCGGCCGAATCCTCGCCCACCGCCATCATCAGGATGGCGCTCTTCTGCAGGCCCTTTTCGGGGGCTCCCTTGTTAGCCTTCGTCATTTGCCATCCAGGTCTTGATTACGCTGGCGACCAGGCGCGGGTCGCGTTGCGCGGCGTCGCGCACCAGGGCGAGATCGCTTTCGTATTTCGCGGCCAGGCGCAGCACTTCCGGATTGGTTTCTTCTTCCGGCGGCAGCAGCACGGCCTCTGCAGTGGCAGATTCCGAGGAGTCGGTGGTGGCGGGCAGCGGCGGCGCGGTGTACTTGCGCAGCACCGGGCGTGCCACCTTGAACCACAGGAACACGGCCAGCAGTGCCAGCAGCAGGTAGCCGACGCCGGTCTTGGCCAGGTCGATCATTTGCGGCTGCTTCCACAGCGGCAGTTCCGGTTCCGTCTTGGTGTCGGACGTGAACGGGCTGTTGACCACGTTCAGCGAGTCGCCGCGCTCGGTCGAGAATCCCATCGCTTCCTTGGTCAGGTTCTCGATCTGGGCCAGTTCCTTGGCGGACAGCGCTTCAGTGATGGGCTTGCCCTTGGCGTCGACCTTGCTGCGATAGTTCACGACCACGGCCACCGACAGGCGCTTCACGCCGCCCGGAGCCTGCTGCACGTGGCGCACGGTGCGGTCGAGTTCGTAATTGGTCGTGGCGTCGCGGCGGTTGCTGCTCGGGCCGGTCTTCTCGGCGGTCTGCGTAGCCTGATTGGCCTGGGCAGGCGGATTCGGCTGGCCGGGCTGGCGCGGCGGTTGCGGCGTGGTCACCGGAGCCACGGCGGCGGCAGGCGGCTGGTTCGACAGCGCGCCGGGCACGCCGCCGACGGCCGAGCCGCCCTGCTGGTTCGATTCGCTGGTCTGCTGGCTGCGGATCGCGGACTTCGTGGGGTCCTGGTTCGGCTTGAAGCTTTCGTCGGTATGTTCCACCGACGAGAAATCGATATCGGCCGTCACCTGGGCGTGGACGTTGTCCTTGCCGAGGATCGGGGCCAGGATCGATTCCACGCGCTTGACGTAGCTCTGTTCCACCTGCTGCACGAACTTGAGCTGGGTGGCGTCCATCGAGCGGTCGCTGGTGCCCGACAGCAGGTTGCCGTGCTGGTCGACGATCGAGATCGACTTCGGGGTCAGTTCCGGAACGCTCGACGACACCAGGTGCGTGATCGCGGCCACCTGGCCTTCGTCGACCGCGCGGCCGGGGTAGAGCTGCAGCACCACCGACGCGGTGGGCTTCTGGCGCTCACGCACGAACAGCGTGGGCTTGGGAATGGCCAGGTGCACACGGGCCGACTGCACGGCGCCGATCGATTCGATCGAGCGTGCCAGCTCGCCTTCCAGGCCGCGCTGGTAGTTCACCTGCTCGGCAAACTGGCTGATGCCGAACTTCTGGTTATCCATCAGTTCCATGCCCGTGGTACCGCTCTTGGGCAGGCCCTGGCTGGCCAGGCGCAGGCGCGTCTCGGCCACCTTGTCGGACGGCACCATCACCGCACCGCCGCCTTCGGCGAACTTGTACGGCACGTTCATCTGCTGCAGCGACTGGATCACTGCACCGCCGTCGCGCTCGGACAGGTTGGTGTACAGCACCTTGTAGTCCGGCTGGCGCGACCACATGACGCCCACGGCGATGGCGGCGACCAGCGCCGCGCCGCCCAGCATCATGGGCAGGCGCGGGTTGCCCTTGAGCTTGTCGACCAGGGCTGCGCCGTTCGGCAGGGTGGCGGCCGCGTTCATGCGCGCGTCTCCGGCTTGGCCGGGCATACCCTGCCCTTACCACTCAGGCCTTCGCTGCCGTTATTCATTTCGGCACGGCTCACATTACGCTGCAGACAAAACACGCGCACTCTCCGCGATAGTTGATGTTCCTCGGGCCGTGGGCGGTAAGGCAAAGCGCGGCGAACCGCCAGATCCGGCACGGTAGCGATGATCGGTCAGACGGGCGCGGAACAATCGGCTGAATAGGCGAGGTTTTCCCGCCGATTTCAGCCTTTGGGAGGAACCGGCCGGCCAGTACAGTGCGAGGGCTGAAACAGGATGGCGAGTGGTGTTTTCATCACGTCCACCTGTCCCGACTATCTCTAACCTGTACGTGCCATGACCATTTCTTCCATTGAGGGCATGCTCCAGCAACTGCGCGGCCTGGCGCAGGTGGCTGGCGGCGGTTCCACCTCACAGGCGACTGCGGCGGCTTCCACCGCTGGCTTTGCCGGCGAGCTGCAACGTTCGCTGCAACGCCTGAACGCCACCCAGGAACGCGCCTACGGCCAGGCTGAAGCCTTTGAAGTAGGCAAGCCCGGCGTGTCGCTCAACGACGTGATGATCGACATGCAGAAGGCGAACATTTCCTTCCAGACGGCCGTGCAGGTGCGTAACCGCCTGGCCGCCGCGTATCAGGAAATGATGAACATGCCGGTTTGATGGATGCGGCGCGTCTCAGGGCGCGCCGGCCACGGCAAAAAGGCCATGTCCGCTTCCGGCGGCATGGCCTTTTCCATTTCCGGCGGCACGCGGCCGCACGGTTTCACAGGCGGAAATACTCTTCGGCGGCGCGCTCGCGGGCTGGCTTGTACACGAGTTCACCGGCCTGGCCGCCATAGACCAGGCAGTTGCCCGGCGTTTCGCGGTTCAGCACGCTGACGCCTTGCGCAACAACCGAGTTGTCGCGCACATGGCTGCGGCCGATGATGGCGGTGTTCGGGTACATCACCACACCCTCGCCGATCACCGGTGCAACACCGTGGTTCTTGCCAACCGTGGAGTTCTGATACAGCACCAGGTAGTTGCCGTAGGTGGCCTTGGCCAGCACGATGCCCACCGAGTGGCCGATCAGGAATACCTCGGGCATCTCGATCTCGTAGAACAGATCGATGGCGTTGAGCGCCTTGTTGAGGCCGAACAGCTTGGTGGCAACCGTCAGGTCACCCTTGTCGCGCCAGATGCAGTTCGACAGGTAGTACAGGAACGTGCAGTACTGGCTCGAATGCAGGTAGTTGAATTCGCCCGGCCGCCACATCCTGACCGCATCCACGCAGCGCGCGGTGCGGGCCAATGCGTCGTCCACATAGCGGTCGATCGTGGCGCGATGGTCGGCGCCGTCCGGAAAAAAATTGGCCAGCTGCGTGTTGACGTAGCTGACCAGTCCGGAACGATGGGTTCCGATGAGGTTCATGCGGGAACGTGATAGTCCATGTACACCAGCGAGGCCGCGGCATTGTTCACTGCCGGGTCCTCATACCAGCGCACCATGTGTTCCGTGCGTTCGACGTTCAGCGGCACACGCTTCTGCTCGACGAATCCCACCTTGCGATAGAACTCGAGCGCCGTGTTGTCCGAGCGGACACGTACGGCCAGATGCGACAGCCCGAGCTGGTCTCCCGCCCACTGGAGCATGGTTTGCAGCGCTTCCTTCATCAGGCCGCGCGGCGAGTCTCCACCGCTCACGATGGCATCGGCTTCGCCATACCCGGCTTCCCAGTCGATGAAATCGATACCGATATGGCCCAGCGGCTTGCCGTCCAGGTCATCCACCATGAAGAGCAGCTTCGACGGGTTGGCATGGACGAAGTCCACGAGCCACCGTTCCGTGCGCGTGGCATGGGCAACGAATTCCGTCAGGAACGACTTGACGTAACGGTTGCGCCATTCGCTGAGCAGTTCGAGATCGGTCTGCGAGATGCAGCCTTCGCGCGTGGGAATGGGGCGCAGGACCGCCCGCACGGGGCGGCCAACGGGAATCGACAACGACACACGATTCATTGCGGCGCTGGCCTTGATACCGGCGATCAGCGCACGTCCGGCGGGCTGGTTGCTCATCTCACACCTGCGTTTCAAAGTACTGACGAACCTTGGCGGCCACTTCGGCCACGATGGCCAGATCCATCTTGGAGTACAGCGGCAGCGACAGGATTTCCTTGCCGACGCGGTCGGTTACCGACAGGTCGCCAGCCTTGCAATCCTTCCACAGCGTGAACCAGTGGCCCGGCTGCCAGTGGATGCCGGTGTCCACGCCGTTTTCCTTGAGCCATGCGCGCAGGTTGTCGCGCTGGCCTTCCGGCACACGGATGTAGTACAGGAACGGGTTCACTTCCTCGAAGCTCGACTTCGGCGTGCGCACTTGCGGAATGCCGGCCAGCAGGCGGCTGTATTCCTTGCAGGCGTTGCGGCGCGATTCGGCGATGACCGGCAGCTTGCGAATCTGGGCCAGGCCCACGGCGCCGTGCATGTTGATCATGTGATAGCGGTAACCCACGCGCTCCACGTCGAACGTCCAGGCACGCTGGTTCTTGTACATGACGGCGGCGGGCTGCTGCATGCCCAGCAGGCGCAGCTCGTGCACCAGCTTCAGGTCTTCCGGCGAGCTGACGACGATCGTGCCGCCATCCAGGCACGTCACGGTCTTGACCGGGTCGTGGCTGAACACGGTGATGTCCGAGAAGCTGCCCACCGGCTTGCCCTTGTAGTACGAACCGAACGAGTGCGCCGCGTCGTGGATCACGCGCAGGTTGTGGCGCTTGGCGAATGCGGCCACTTCGTCGTGGTCGCACAGCAGGCAGTCATAGTCCATCACGATGATGGCCTTGGTGCGCGGCGTGACGAGCTTTTCGGCAGCCTTCAGGTCGATGCAGAGCGTGTCGTCCTCGCAGTCGCAGAACACGATATCGGCGCCCACCTGCGTGATGACCTGGAAGTCGGCCGAGCAGTTGAACGAGGACACGATCACTTCGTCGCCGGGGCCAACGCCCGCAACCAGCAGGCCGACGTGCAGGCCGGCGGTGCCGGTGCTCAGCGCGGCCACATACTTGTTCTCGTTGCCGATGATCTTCTTGACTTCTTCCTCGAAGGCGGACACATAGCTGCCCATGCCAAGCCAGCCCAGTTCCAGGGCTTCGCGGCTGGCCTGGATTTCCTCGGCCTCGATCAGCGGTTTGAACATCGGAATCATTTCAGGTCTCCACAATCAGTTTGGGTGGTTCCACAGGGGGTGCTGCTGGTCGCGCGGCGATAACAGTGGGTTGTCGAGCGGCCATTTGATCTGGAATGCCGGGTCGTTCCACCGCACGCCAGCGGCGTGCCCGGCGCTGTAGCCGGCGGACATCTGATAGAACATCTCGGTGTTGTCGGACAGCGTCACAAAGCCATGCGCCACGCCTTCCGGCGCATAGAGCATCGTGGCGTTCTCGCTGTCCAGTTCGAATGCCTGCCAGCGGCCGAATCCGGGCGTGCCCTCGCGCAGGTCAAGCAGCACGTCGTAGACGCGTCCGCGCAGCACGCGGATCAGCTTGGCCTCGGCATGGGGCGCGGTCTGGTAATGCATGCCGCGCAGCGTGCCGCGCTGCTCGGTGAACGACACATTGCACTGAACCAGCGACGGATTGAGCCCGTGATCCGCAAACTCCCGCGCGCACCACATGCGCGCGAAGTATCCGCGCGTATCGCGCAGCGGTTCGGGCTGCACCAGGCAGGCGCCGGCAATGTCCGTCGCAATGAACTTCACAGGCACTCCACGCGCGGAATGGGCACCACGAACTTGCCGCCCCATTGGCGGATGTGGGCCAGCTGTGCCGCGATCTCGTCGCGCAGGTTCCAGGGCAGGATCACCACGTAGTCGGGGCGCCTTGCGTCGATGGCTTCGGGTGCCAGCACCGGAATGCGGGTGCCCGGCAGCAATGTGTTCTGCTTGTGCGGGTTGCGGTCGACGGTGAAGTCGATCAGATCCGTGCCCACGCCGCAGTAGTTGAGCAACGTGTTGCCCTTGGCGGGCGCGCCATAGGCGGCAACGCGCTTGCCGGCGCGACGTGCTTCGATCAGGAACGCAAGCAGGTCGCGCTTGGTTTCGGCCACGGCGGACGCGAACGCCTGGTACGGGCGCAGCGTGTCGAGTCCCGCTGCGCGCTCGGCATCCAGGCACTCGGCAACCGCCGGCAGCGTGGCGTGGCTGGCCTTGTCGTGGCACAGGTAGACGCGCAGACTGCCGCCGTGCGTGCCAAGGTGCTCGATATCGAACACGCGCAGGCCGGCTCGTGCGAAAACCGGTTGCAACGCCAGCAGCGACAGGTAAGAGAAGTGTTCGTGATACAGCGTGTCGAACTGCGTCTGCTCGATCAGGCGCAGCAGATGCGGAAACTCCATCGTGACCACGCCTTCCGGCGCGAGCACGATCGGCATGCCGCCGACAAAGTCGTTCAGGTCGGGGACATGCGCCAGTACGTTGTTGCCCAGCAGCAGGTCGGCCTGCCAGCCTTCCTCGCGCAGCGCGGTCGCCGTTTCCCGGCCAAAGAACACTTCGCGCGTCTGCACGCCTTTCTCGCGCGCGGCCGCCGCCGTGTTCGCCGTCGGCTCCACGCCCAGGCAGGTCACGCCGGCCTTCACGAAGTACTGCAGCAGATAGCCGTCGTTGCTGGCGATCTCGATGACCTTGCTCTTGCCCGAGATGTCGAAGCGCCCCGTCATGTCATCGACATAGCGGCGTGCGTGGTCGAGCCAGGATGACGAGTACGACGAGAAGTAGGCGTAGTCGTCGTGGAAGTGCGTGTCGGCACTGGCAACGTCGCGCAGCTGGACGAGCCAGCACTGGTCGCAGACGAGCGCATGCAGCGGATAGAAGAACTCGCCTTGCGCGGCGTTTTCCGGGCGGATGAAGTGGTTCGAGATCGGCGACAGGCCCAGGTCCACGAAAGTGTGGGTCAATGGGGTGCCGCAGCTACGGCAGGAACCATGCGAAGTGCAGGCGTTCGTCATGAGCAGAAGGAATCGAGTTGGGCTTCGGTCAGGGTGCGTGCCCGTGACGGGTCGAGCTGTACGGCTGCATACCAGCGGGCGGTCTGCGCCAGCGCTTCATCGAGCGTCCAGCGCGGCTCCCAGCCCAGCGTCCGGCGTGCCTTGGCGGCATCCAGATAGAGCAGGTTCGCCTCGTGCGGCGCATGGCCAGCGGGTGCTTCCACTTCCCAGTGCAGACCGGGCCAGTGTGGTTGCAGGCGGCGCAGCACGTCGTCCACAGGCAGGTTGTCGGACGGTACGGGGCCGAAGTTGAATGGATGGGCGCAAGCGTCGTCGCCGGCCAGCAGACGGCTGCCCAGCAGCAGATAGCCGTGCAGCGCTTCGAGTACGTGCTGCCACGGGCGCGTGGCACGCGGATTGCGGATGCGCAGCGCGGTGTTGGCAGCGGCGGCACGCGCCGCGTCGGGGATCAACCGGTCCACGGACCAGTCGCCGCCGCCGATCACATTGCCGGCGCGGGCCGTGGCCAGCAGCACGTTGCGTTCGGCCAGGAACGCGCGGCGATAGCTGGCCGCGACGATTTCGGTGCCGGCCTTGCTGGCGCTATAGGGATCGTGCCCGCCGAGCGGATCGGTCTCGCGGTAACCCCACGACCACTCCTGGTTTTCGTAGCACTTGTCGGTGGTGACCACGACCACGGCGCGCACCGATGGGCACTGGCGCAACGCATCGAGCAGGTGCACGGTGCCCATGACGTTGGTCGACCAGGTGTCCGCCGGGTTTTGATAGCTCGCGCGCACCAGTGGCTGCGCGGCCAGATGAAAAACGATTTCAGGCTGCGCGCGGTCCACGGCTTCGCGCATGGCGCGTGCGTCGCGCACGTCGGCGACGATATGCGTCTCCAGCACGGCGGCGATATCGGCCAGCGTGAACAGGTTTGCTTCGCCCTCGGGTGCCAGCGCGTAACCAGTGACCCGGGCACCGAGCCGTGCGAGCCACAGCGACAGCCATGACCCCTTGAAGCCGGTATGCCCGGTCACCAGCACGCGGCGACCGGCAAAGCTGGAAGACAGACCGTCCATTACCAGCACTTCCAGGGCGCCTTGCCGCTTTGCCAGAGTTCTTCCAGTTGCGTCTTTTCGCGCAACGTATCCATCGGTTGCCAGAAGCCGACGTGCTCGTAGGCCAGCAGATGCCCAAGGCGAGCCAGTTCCTTCATCGGCTCCTGCTCCCACGGCGTGACGTCGGTCTCGATCAGATCGATCGCTTCAGGCTGCAGCACGAAGAAGCCGCCGTTGATCCAGCCGCCGTCGCCGCGCGGTTTCTCGGAGAAGCCCTTGACCATGCCCTCGTCGGTGCGTTCCAGCGCGCCATAGCGGCCAGGAGGCTGCACGGCGGCCACCGTGGCCCAGCGGCCGTGGCGGCGGTGGAATTCGATTTCCGCCGAGATATTGATGTCGGATACGCCGTCACCATAGGTGAAGCAGAACGTCTCGCCGGGGGTGAGGTAGTTGCGCACGCGGCGCAGGCGGCCACCGGTCTGGGCGTCTTCGCCGGTATCCACCAGCGTGACGCGCCACGGCTCCGCCTTGCGGCAGTGCACTTCCATGCGGTTCTCGGACATGTCGAACGTCACGTCCGACATGTGCAGGAAGTAGTTGGCGAAGTATTCCTTGATGATGTAGCCCTTGTAGCCCAGGCAGATCACGAAGTCGTTCACCCCATGCGAGGAATACATCTTCATGATGTGCCACAGGATCGGCTTGCCGCCGATCTCGATCATCGGCTTGGGCCGCAGGTGCGATTCTTCGGAAATGCGGGTGCCGAAGCCACCCGCCAGGATCACGGCTTTCATGCGGCGACCTCGCTTTCTTCTTGTTCCACGCGACGGCTGTTTTCGATGACGGCATTCAGGTCGATGCCCAG
This sequence comes from Cupriavidus sp. 291-E7, assembly GCF_057798835.1. NCBI lineage: Bacteria > Pseudomonadati > Pseudomonadota > Betaproteobacteria > Burkholderiales > Burkholderiaceae > Cupriavidus > Cupriavidus sp. 291-E7. Next base: position 99,382 of record NZ_JBYOJV010000006.1, on the reverse strand, counting down.
GGCTTCGAACACCGATGGCGGCGGCGATGCCTCCAGCGCGTCGAGCGACAAGCCGAACTGGTCCTGCAACAGGCCGGCCAGATCGGACTTATCCAGACCGCATTCGTCCAGCCAGTGGGCCAGCAGGCGGTACAGCGGCAGGCCGTACGGGCGCATGCCGATGCTTTCCACCAGCAATTCGATGGCTTCGTCCTTCTTGCCTTCCTGGTACTTGATCACGGCCAGGCCGAACGCCACCATCCAGTGGCGATACCAGGTCGACGTCACGTTTTCCAGCAGGTTGCGGGCCTTGATGTAGTCGCCTTCATGCAGGTGCGCGGCCGCGGACAGAATCAGGTCCTGGCTGCGGAACCACGTGCCGCCGAAGAAGACGCCGTCCTCGCGCTCGGCACCGCCGTCCGGGGTCGGCTTGAATTCTTTGACGATCTCGGCCATCTGTTCGCCGAACCATCCGGCGAAGGCGGCGGCATCGCACATGATGCCTTTCTCCACACGGTCGCGCAGCGACATGCGGATCGAATTGAGTACCCCGACGTCGGATGCGAGCGCGCACGCCATCTCGACATACTGTTCCTCGGTCTCGCAGATCAGGTCCTGCAGGCCAGTGACGTGCAGGAACGGTGCCGAAACCCGCTGGTGGAACGTGTCGCCGGCCAGCGTCACGAGCGGCACGCCCATCCAGAGCGTGTCGCAGGTGGTGGTGCCGCCGGTTACCGGCGCGGTGTCCAGTGCGATGTCGATGCGGTTGTACGTGATGTACTGGTTCGTGCCATCGCGCGGTACCAGGATGACGCGGTCCGTGTCGATGCCGTACTCGGTCATGCGTTTCTTCAGCATGGTGGACACGGTTTCGCGGTCCAGGCCCGATGCTTCGATCAGCAGCTTGCTGTTCGGGCACTTCGCCAGTACCGCGCTCCACAGTCGCATCGTCTTGGGACCGAGCTTGGCGATGTGGTTGCACGACCCGAACGTGATGTAGCCGTTCTCCAGTGCCGGAGTCGGCTGAACGCGGTACTTCGGCTCGTAGATGGCGAGCGGGTCCGTGACATGCGGATGGTATGCGCAGAACAGCGGCGCACGCAGCAGCGTCTCGGTGTAGTTCGATTCGAAGCCAGGGGGGTCGCCGATCAGGTCGGTGATCCGATACTGAACTTCCTTCATGCCTGTGGTGCTCGGGTAGCCCAGCCAGGCAAGCTGGACGGGCGCCAGGCGATGCACCATGTACTGCAACGGCGATGCGCCGGTATAGCCGCCAAGGTCGATCATCACGTCGCAACGCTGCGCACGCGCGGCGCGGACCAGCGTTTCCTCGTTCATACCGTGAACGTCGTGGAACTTGTCGGCGTACTGGCGGATCTTCAGCGTGACGTTGTCGGACACGCCGGAGAGCGAGAACAGATGTACCTCGAAGCGTGTGCGATCCAGATTGGCGATCAGCGGAATCAGGTAGTACGCGCAGGCATGGCGGCGCAAGTCATTGGACAGCACGCCAATGCGGATGCGATTGCCTTCGCTCGGTTGCAGCGGCGGCGCGTTCACTGGCGTCCGTGCCAGCGTTTCAGCCCAGTCGGTGGCTTCGCGGCGCAGTTCGTCCGCGCCGATGCGATCGTCGTAGAGCAGTGAAAACAGCAGGTTTGCCCGGTTCACCCGTTGCAGTGGGTCCAGCGCAATGGCACGACGGTTGATCGGAATGGCTTCGAGCGTGGAGCCCGATTCACGCACAGCGGCCGCATAGTTACCGACGACCGCGGCATCGTTAGGCAGCAGTTCGGCCGCGCGCTCGCATGCGATGCGCGATTCTTCATACTCGGCGATCGTGAAATGCGCATTGCCCAGGACCTGCCACAGGTGCCCGGCGTTGGGCTGGACTTTCAGTACTTCACGAAGCAGCTCGATACCGGCGCGGTAGTTGCCAAGATTGACTTCGAGCGTGCCGAGCAACCCGCTGAAGCCGGGGTGTTGGGGGAAACGCCGCCGGCCGGCATCCGCAAGATTTCGCGCTTCGGCGTGTTGCTTCAACGCCGAAAGCGAGAGGGCTTCCAGATAGTATGGTTCGGGGAGCGTCCCTGCGGCACCGCGCTTTGCTGCGCGCGCGCGCTTGAGCGCATCCTCATACTTGCCCTCATAGTAGGCACCCCACGCCGTCTGTAGCGCGCGGCGCGTTGGGTCCATCGATACCTTCTTGTTCATGACGTCGTGCTCTGGAATTGACGCTGTTTCAGCTCGGGGCTGACGGATGCGAGCACATTAACAAGAGGTGTCCGACGCCAGCGGCCGGAAAACCGGGCGGATTTGGCGCTATTTCAAGCCGGACATGCGCCGGGTGGCGCACGAGGCGCGTCAGACGGCGCTGGTGGCGGTGCTTGAGCCGGGGAGAGCGAGGGGGCTGTCCGTCCCGTCCATCCGATGCAGCCATGCCAACAGCTCGGCCACGGCCACATAGAGCTGGGGCGGAATCTGGCTGTCCAGATCCACCTGCATCAGCAGATTGACCAGCGCGGGAGAGCCATGCACGTAGACGCCGGCCTCCCGCGCGCGCGTGATGATGGCTTCGGCGGACATGCCATAGCCTTTGGCCACCACGCGCGGTGCGTTGTCGCTGGACTGATAGGAGAGGGCGACGGCGGCGCCGCGATCGGACGGGTTGTCGCTCATGCTGGCAGGGCGATGACGGTGGGTGTCGACGGGGCATCCTGTGTCGACACATTCATGTTCAGCAGCGAGATGCCGCGCGCTTCCAGTTGCGCGCGGAAGTCCGCGCGGCCCTGGATCAGCCGTGCGGCCGCATCGCTGTCGATGGCGACGAAGCGCGCCTCCAGCCCGTGTGCGCCGAGCGTGAGCACGGCGTCGACGCTGCCCAGCGCCGGCAGGTTCAGACGCAGGCGAGTGCTCCAACTGGCAGCCTCGGCGCTGCCGCCGGCTTCGCGGCCGTGATCGCGCGTGATTTCCCAATCCACGGGCATGCCCGGCCATGCATCGATCGTTGCGCGAAATTGTTGCGATGCCAGCAGTTCAAGCTGCTGGCGCACAACCCCTTCGCTGGAAGGATGGATAGGCGGACCCCGGTCGGGTTGCGCCTGGGTGCTTGGGCTGTCCGGCGCGTTCCAGCTGGCGACGATCGCCGCGTGCTGCGCGCGCGCGACATGGTGGCCCTCTTGCGAAATCTCGGCGGTGACCTGATAAGCGTGTGCCGCGGCGTTGGCGTGCGCGGCCAGGCGTTGTTCGGCGGCCGGGCTTTGCGGTGTCTGGGGCTGCGCCGCGGCCGCGTTGCCTTGGGCCGTCTGTGCGCTGGCGGCGGCATGCGGATCGCCATGCGCCGCTTGCACGGGCATGCCGGTGGATAGCGGATAGATGACCGGGCGCGTCAGTTCGGCAAGGATCGTGGCACTGGGCGGCGGCTGCGTGCTCGATGCGGCGGGGCCGCCGTAGGGCAGCAACGCGGCCGGTGCCGGTGCCGATGGCGCGGCAGTGGCGGGCTGCCCCTGTGGCTGCGCCGATGCCTGCGCCGGATTGCGCAGCGCGGCTTGCGGTTCCTGCAGCAGCGTCGACAACGGGCGCTGGCCCGTTACCCATTGCGTCAGGTGCGATTCATAGAACAGCCCGCTCTGATCCACGAAGCGAGCCAGTGCGCTGGCCAGGTCCTGCGTGGCGCCCGGATTACCGGCGGGCGACGTGGCGAGCAGCGGCGAATTCGGCCGTGCGGGAATGGCGTCGCCAGCCTCGAACAGGTCGAGAATCGCCTTGGCGGCAAAGCTCAGCGTTTCGCGCGTGGAACCGGTCTGCCCGGCCAGGCGGGGATCGCCGCTGCCCGGCGCGATGGTGTTGGGCTGGCGCGCCTGCACCGTCTCGCCGGTGGACGATTGCACATCGCCCTGCGAGACCTCGGGTACCGGCATCAGCGCCGCGAGCTTGTCGATGGCCAACGCGGGACGCGATAGCTGCGGATCCGGTGCCTGCTGCGGTATCAGGCTGGAAGGAATCTGGATGCCGGTCATGGGCGCGTGTCAGCGATAAGAACGGATGTGATACGCATCGCGCCACCCCGGTGTTACCGGAGCACGCGCGCTTCAGACGGCGCCGTAGGCTGCGGAGAGTTCGAGCTTGCGACGCGAGTTGTTGAGCAAGGCGCCCAGTTCGGCCAGACGCGGATTGGTCAGGTCACGAATCCGGGCATCGTAGGCCAGGATGCGCTCCAGCAGCTGGAAGCGGCGCAGGCGTTCGTCGTCGGAAAGCTGCACGGCGTGGTCAAGCAGGCGCAGGCGATCCACTTCGGCCATATAGACCTTCTGCAGATCGGTCAGCGCGTCCCAGTTCGACGCGCGCGCGGCCTCGAGCATTTGCTCGGAGAGCACCAGCAGCTCTTCGTAGCTGCGAACAATGGGGGACATGGCAAACATCATCAGTTGTCCTGCGAAACGGGTTGTGACGCCACGGCCGGCTCCGCAGGCACGGCGTCCGCGGGTGCTGCCGGATCGATGACGGCCCATGCCGAGGAAAGATTCTCGAGCAGGGCATCCACTTCAGACAGCATTTCGGCGTCGCTGCGCAGGTTGGCCAGCATCAGACGACGCGTCATGTACTCATACAGCGATTCGAGGTTGGCGGAGATTTCTCCGCCCGCCTCATGATCCAGCACCGCGCGCAGGCCGTTATCGATGATGTTAATGGCCTTGGAGATTGCATTGCCGCGCGCTTCCAGCTCGCCGTTTTCCAGATGGAACTTCGCCCGGGCGATGGCCGACCGCGCGCCGTCGTACAGCATGACGATCAGCTTGTGCGGGCTGGCACTCATCACCCCGGTCTGAACACCGACCTGGGCATAGGCGTTGATACCTTGGCGCGCGAACATGGCGTTACTCCAGTTGGTTACTTCTTGGTGCTGCTCGTCAGGGCCGAGAACTGCTGCGTCAGGTAGCTGCTGGTCTGGTTCATCTGGGAAACCAGCAGATCAAGCTGCGTGAACTGGGCGCGGTAGCGGTCCATCGTCGCGGTGATACGGTCCTGCGTCGCGGTGTACTTGGTTTCCAGGTCCTTCAGCGTCGACGTGATGCCGTCGGTGGCGGCGGAAAGCGCGCCGCCCGAGGCGTTCAGCGAGTCGACGTAGTCGGTGATGGTCTTGCCCATGCCCGAGGCACCGTTGGCGCCCGAGAAGAAGCTGGTCAGCGTGCTCAGGTTGCTGGAAATGGCCTTGTTGAGCTTGTCGTCGTTGATCTTCAGCGTGCCCGAGTTCGAGCTGTCGAGGCTGAATTCGACACCCATGTCCGACAGCGTGACCGTGCCGCCCTTGCCATCCGACATCGGCGTGGTCAGCATCGAACGCATGCGCGTCAGGATGTTGCGCAGCGTGCTGTCGCCGTTGAGCGCGCCGGACGTGCCTGCGTCGGTGTCGAATGCCGTCAGCGTCTTGGAGGCTGCCAGCACGTTGTTGTAGGCGGTGACCAGGCTTTGCACGGCAGTCTTGATCGACGCGTCGTCGCGCGTCACGTTCATGCTCGTGGTGCCGGTGCCCTTCAGCGTCAGCGTCACGCCCTGGGCGGCTTCCGCCACGGTGTTGCTCTGGCTCGTGATGTCGATGCCGTTGATGGTCAGGGCGGCGTTGGCGGCCGTGACTTTTTCCTGCATGCCGTTGGGCTGCACGGCGACCGACGGGTCGAAGCCGACCACGTCGTTCACGGCGCTGTTATCGGCCGAGATGCGCATCGACGACTGCGTGCCGGTCTTGTCGGACGTCAGCACCAGACGGTAGGGCGTGCCGCTGCCGTCGTTGATGATGCTGGCCGTCACGCCGATGCCGGCCTTGTTGATCGAATCGCGGATGCCTTGCAGCGACGTGTCGGAGCCGATCGTCACGGTCTTGGTGCTGGTCGGCGTGCCGCCCGAGCCAAGGTTCTCGCCAAAGTCCACCGTGATCGTGCCACCGCCGATGGCGGCGGTCTGGTCGGCCACCTGCTTGGACACCAGGCTCTGTGCCTTGGCCAGCGACGTGACGTTGATGGTGTAGCTGCCGGCGACGGCGGTGGTGCTAGTGGTGGCCGACAGAACGCTGTCGCTGCCGACCGATGCCTTCACGGCGCCGAACGTCGATGCGGTGGCCAGCGTCTTGGCGGCGGCCGAGTAGGCGTCCAGCACGCTCTTGATGGTGCCGTAGCCGCTCAGTTGAGCCTGGTAGCTCTTGGCCTGGGTGTTGATCGTGTCGAGCGCAACGTTCTCGTTCGTCTCGATTTTGTCGAGCAGATCCTGCAGCTGGAGATTGGAGCCGATGCCGATGGAGGAGATTCCGGACATGTTTTTCTACCTGTTGTTATCGCTTCAACTGATGGGCTTGCGGTGAATCAGACTGCGTGACTGACGAACAGACCCTGGAGCTTGTCGATGGCGCGCGCAAAGCGCAGCACTTCTTCACTGGGCAACTGGCGGATCAGTTCACCGGTTTCCTTGTCGACAACCTTGGTGATCACGCGGTGGGTGGTGTCGTCGATTTCGAAGCGCAGGCCGATCGACGTGGTCTTGAGTACATCGACCAGTTCTTCCACCGCCGCTGTCATGTTGGGCGGGGTGTCGCCGGAGCCGGTGTAGGCATCCATGTTCTGGCTTGCGGACACCGGACGAACGGCACCAGCGGCCGTGGCCGGCACGGAGGGTGCGGGACCAATGGCCGCGGGTTCGGCGGAAATGCGTGCCGCCGGCATGGAAACGGGTTGAGTGGATGCCATGATCAGCTCCGTCCGGTAGGGCAGGAAGAACACTACGGTTGAAATGCTTTGCAGGCAGCGGTCTGCCTGCAAAACACTCCAGCAAAAAAACCGGGCCTTGCGGCCCGGTTTCTTGCGGCGATGCGATTAACGCAGCAGCGACAGCACGTTTTGCGTGGTCTGGTTCGCTTGCGACAGCACCGACGTACCAGCTTGTTGCAGGATCTGCGCGCGGGTCATGTTCGACACTTCCGTTGCGTAGTCAGCGTCTTCGATGCGCGAACGCGAAGCCGACAGGTTGTTCACCGTCGTGCTCAGGTTGTTGATCGTCGATTCGAAGCGGTTCTGCACAGCACCCAGGCTCGAGCGCAGGTTGTCAACCGTTGCCAGGGCCTTGTCCAGCGTGGCCAGCGGGTTGGTCGTGGCAGCTTGCTGGAAGTCCGAAGCTTGCAGCGACGAACCGGTCAGCGTGAAGCCAGCGGTGCTACCGTTGACCGAAGCGTCGCTCGGCTTGACGGCGATGTACATCGTCATCGACGTGGCCGTGCCGTTACCAGCGAAGCCCTTCGAGCTCAGAGCGGCGTCGTCGGAAGCGGTCAGGCCGTTCATGCTCACTTGCACGAACCAGTTGCCCTTCGAATCGGACACCACGGATTGCGAGTTCACCGAAGCGCCGGTGCCCAGGCCCAGAGCGCGCTGGATGTCAGCGTTGGCAACGCCGGTGGCCGAAGCGGCCGTCACCGGGGTAGCGGAACCCAGAGCTGCTTGAGCCGAGGTGCTGTCGATGGCAGCCGTTGCGCCTTGCGGGCCGGCAACGCTGAAGCCTGCAACGCCCAGGGTCTTCGACGTGATTTGTTTCAGGGCGATCGAAATCGTTTCGCTGTCGTTGGCGCCAACCTGGATCGACATGTTTTGATCCTTGGCCAGGACCTTCACGCCGTTGAACTGGGTCTGAGCCGACACGCGGTCGATTTCCGACAGACGTTGCTTGATTTCGTCCTGGATCGACTTCAGGTCCGACGACGAGTTCGTGCCGTTGGCGGCTTGCACCGACAGTTCACGCACACGTTGCAGGTTGTTGTTGACTTCGCTCAGCGCGCCTTCGGTCGTTTGAGCGATCGAGATACCGTCGTTGGCGTTACGCGAAGCTTGCGTCAGGCCCTTGATGTTGGCGGTGAAGCGGTTGGCGATAGCCTGGCCAGCTGCATCGTCCTTGGCGCTGTTGATACGCAGACCCGACGACAGGCGTTGGATAGCGCTGTTCAGCGACGACTGCGACGTGTTCAGGTTGCTCTGCGTTTGCAGCGACAGAATGTTGGTGTTGATGACTTGCGCCATGGTACGACTCCTATTTGCAATGTTTTAGGCATTCCGGCGGGTGCCGTAACGTTGGCTGCCTGCTAAGCAGGACGTAGAGTGCCTCCGTTGCAAAGGTTATCGACCGTGGGTGAGAAGACTTTAGAGTGACTTTTGAGCGAGTTGCGGGCGTAGCCGGATCTGGTGTATGGGCCGTGTTGAGCCTGACAACCGGCCATTTCCGGCCCCTGAGTTTGTGTGCCTCTATATATATAGGCGCACGGGCGGCGGCACCGGCGCTGTCCGGCCCGCCAGGCCCGGCCGGGCGGTTCAGCGGCGCTTGCGTGTGCGTGGAATGAAGATGCGCACGAAGTCCGGCGACTCCTCGGCATCGAGCATCGCCGTGGCGTCGTTGGACGCGTGGGCGGGCGTCACCACCGTGATGGCGCGCTTGTAGATCAATGTGGGGGTGGGATCCTCCGCGGAGCGTCCGAGCAGGATCATGTAATTGTCCGATGACAGCACGATGCCGTTCAGTCGCGTGCCGTTTGACAGATGCACCACCACTGCGGCGCGGCTGGCACTGTGCGCGGCGAACTGCAACTGCTGCAGCTTTCTGCTGGGTCTGGGAGCCTTGATTTCCTTCTTCACAACTTCTCCGGAAGAGCCCGCGAGGGTTCTGGCGGCTGACAACGGTCCGATGATCAGTAACTACGGCTGGCGTCGCACTAAAAGTGACGTCGAGCGCGAGCTGATCGCGGCGAGAATTGAAACATTCGCTCTCGGAACCGGCGCTGGGACGTGGCGCCATGATTGCAGCTGACAGGCGTTTCACGAAAGTGGATAGCACTGCCCAGCTGCCGGATATGGTCGGCGCTGCCAGGAGAGAAGGGGAATACTTCAGGCGGGAGAGTAACAAAGTTTTACAACCGTTGACGAAGCACCGGATGACCTGAGCCTAGAGGAAAAGCTCTATTTATTCAGTTGCCGCTTAATAGTGATTTGTGTAGCACTTTTCGGATTTGTTTCATCGGCTGTAATTGACGCCTGCTCCACAACCCGCGCCAGCTAAAGGTTTCCGGGAAGCGTCCGTTATTCATCGATAAGAATAAAAGTGCGCTAGACCATCATTTTTAGCATTCAAGTGGCCCATCAGTTACATCCGCTATCGGGGGAATCCCTGATAGAAGCGCGATTTACACCTCATGTAAGCGGGTTTATATTCCGGGTTCGGGTCCGGGTACAGCCGGTCCCTTCACAGCAGTCCTGAAAGCCTACGAGCACCCCGCGCGTGGGCTTCTTTTTTTTCAGCCCGCGTCCTTCGCGGCGATCCGTCTGTTTGCGGTGTCTGCCACGTCCGCCGGTTGCTGCGGCTCGGAATGCACGGGTCAGATTAGACGCCACCCGCCGCACCCCCAATTTGTGGAAGAGCAGCGACTTTTCCCCTCAATTCAAATATTCGCTCAAGTGCCCTGCATCCCGCGCCGTTACCGGGCGGTGCGATGCCCCGTGACGGGCGAATGCAGCGCGTACAAACACAAACGAACAGAGCGAAAGGTACGACGTGATGGGCTTGCGGAAAATGGGTATCGGCGCGCGGATGTTGCTGGCGTTCCTGGCCGTGGTGGTACTGCTTGCAGCGGTGGCCACGCTGGGTGTCAGGGCACTGAGCGGCATGAACGACGCGATGCATCAGGCCGTGGAGCAGCGCCTGATGCGGGTGATGGACCTGAAGGTCGCCAAGGAGCAGGGACTGACGATCGGCATCCTGGTACGCGATGCCGCCCTGACCGAGGACCCGGCACTGGCCGAACAGAACGCGGAAAAGATCAACAAGCTCCGCGAGCAGATCGGCGCGACGCTTGAGGATCTGGGCAAGGTGATGCGGGCGTCCGCGAATCCCGACTCCAAGGCCAGGCTCGAAGAACTGATGCAGGTACGCGCCAATTACAACGGCCAGCTCGACCTCGTCCTGCAGCAGCTGCGCGGCGGCGCCTTTGATGGCGCGCGGGCGGGCCTGGTGGTGACGTTGCCCGCGGCACAGGCTGCCTATTTCGAAAAGCTCGACGCCGTAGCCGAACTGGGCCGCACGATGGCCGTGGCCGCCGTCGACGATGCTTCCCGCCAATACGTATTCACGCGCAACCTGCTGATCGGCATCTCCGTGGCGGCCGCGATCATCGCCGCGCTGCTGGGTGTTGCATTGACCCGATCGGTCACGCGCCCGGCAAACCAGGCGCTGGACGCCGCCGAAGCGCTGGCGCAAGGTCAGCTCGGCCATGCGATCCACGTACGCAGCAACGATGAAATGGGCCGCATGCTTGGCGCGCTGGAGCGGGCCTTCGGCCAGCTCGGTACGCTGGTGCGCGGCATCCAGCAGGCAGCCGGGTCGATCGACACGGCCGCGCGCGAGATTTCCAGCGGCAATACCGACCTGTCGCAACGCACGGAAGAGCAGGCCGCTTCGCTGGAGCAGACCGCCGCATCGATGGAGCAGCTCACGTCGACGGTGCGCCAGAATGCCGAGAACGCCCGGCAGGCCAACCAGCTTGCGGTCAACGCTTCGGACGTGGCCACGGAAGGCGGCCGCGTGGTGCGCAGCGTGGTGGACACGATGGACGGTATTTCCAAGTCGTCGGCCCGCGTATCGGAAATCATCGGCGTCATCGAAGGCATCGCGTTCCAGACCAATATCCTGGCGCTGAACGCGGCCGTGGAAGCGGCTCGTGCCGGCGAGCAGGGCCGTGGCTTCAGCGTGGTGGCTGCCGAAGTCCGCAGCCTGGCGCAGCGGTCGTCGTCGGCGGCAAAGGAGATTGGCGAGCTGATCAACGGCTCGGTGCGGCAGGTACAGGACGGCGCCAAGCAGGTGGAAGTGGCTGGCAAGACGATGGATGACATCGTCGGTGCCGTGCGCCGCGTGACGGACATCATGGGCGAGATCACCGCCGCCAGCGAGGAACAGACCGCCGGCATCGAGCAGGTGAGCCTGGCCATCACGCAAATGGAAAGCGTGACGCAACAGAACGCCGCGCTGGTGGAAGAAGCCAGCGCCGCCGCCGAAAGCCTGATGCAGCAGGCTGGCGGACTGGTGAGCGAAGTGGCGCGTTTCGATCTGGGCCAGGCCGGTAGTCTGGCCGCCGAGCGAGAGCCTGCCCCGCGCTTGACGGCCCCGCGCGCGGCCGCCCCGCGTGTGGCCGCAGTGGCTGCCGTGGCTACCGTGGCTGCTCCGCAGCCCGTGCGCCGGATCGCATCGAAGCCGGCTCCAGCCAAGCCAACTCCCGCGAAGGCAACTCCCGCGAAACCAACTCCCGCGCTGCCCCGCCCGGTGGCTGCCGCTGCCGCGCCGGTGAAGAAAGCGCCTGCGGTGCAGGCAACCAAAGCGGCACAGCCGGCCGTGACGCGCGTGGCCGCCGTGCCAGCGGCAGCCCGGCCGCCGGTGCAGCGCAAGACAAAGGCAGACCCCGTGCTGGCTCGCCAGTCGGCCAAGCCCCGCGCGCCCGTCACGCATCAGCGCAAGGAGCCCGTGCTGGCCACCCCCGCGCGCCGGCGTCCGGCAGCCGCTCCGGTACCCGGCGCGGCCGATGCGGGCGATTGGGAGACCTTCTGACCGCTAGCGGTCGCGCAATGATGCCGGGCCGCCGTTCGCGGCGGCCCCATCCGCTGCAGGCCGGCGCCTCTGCGTGACAGCGGATTGACCGCAAAGTGTGGCGCGTGTCTCTTTTTGGCTCCGGTGCGGTGGCGCTGAAAGGGAATGGACAAGCACGGTTTTCAGCAGTCGCCTAAAATACCGGCTCCCCTTCATCCGACAGAAGAGCAGCGAAGCCCGTCCGGGTCTTCATCTGCCAGCCAGGCCACACCATGTCCGCAGCGCCATCCTCCAGGCTTTCTCCTGACGCTCCCCCGGCCGACGTGCCCGTGATGCAGGTTATTTTTGGCCTGATGCTGGCCATTCTGCTCGGCGCACTCGAACAATCGATCGTGGCCGTGGTGCTGCCCGACATCGCGCTGCAGCTGAACGGGTTCGAGGACATGGCGTGGGTGATCTCGGCCTACCTGGTGGCGTCGACGGTGGTGACGCCCATCTACGGCAAGCTCTCCGATGTGCTGGGGCGCCGCTCGGTGCTGACCTTTTCGATCGTGCTGTTCCTGCTGGCATCGATTGCGTGTGCGATGGCCACGACGATGCCGATGTTGATTGGCGCGCGCATCCTGCAAGGGCTGGGCGGCGGTGGCCTGATCTCGGTGTCGCAGGCGACCATCGCGGATGTGGTGCCGCTGCGCGAACGTGGCAAGTATCAGGGCTATGTGAGCGGCGTGTGGGCCGTGGCCAGCATGGCCGGTCCCGTGATTGGCGGGTACCTGGCGCACTTTCTGTCATGGCGCTGGATATTCTGGATCAACATTCCGCTGGCTCTGGTGGCACTGGTTGTGGTGCGGCGCGCGTTGCGGCACCTGCCGGTCAGTGGCCGCAAGCACAAGATCGACTACCTGGGCGCGCTGCTGTTCGGCGGCGGACTGTCGGGCGTGCTGGTCTTTCTGACGCGGCTCGGGCAGGGGCATTCGCCGCTGGAGCCCCAGACGATTGGTTTGCTGGCGGCGGGCCTGATCGGGCTGGTGCTGTTCTTCTGGCAGGAGCGTCGCGCGACCGATCCCGTGATTCCGCTGGCGATGCTGGCGGTGCCCACCGTGGCAATCTGCTGCCTGACGTTGTTCCTGTGCTTCTTCCAGTTGATTGCGATGTCCGTGCTGCTACCGCTGCGCTTTCAAGTGGTGGGTGGCGCGCACGCCGATACGGCTGCACTGCGGCTGGTGCCGCTGACGCTCGCGATTCCGTTCGGCGCCTATATATCGGGGCGGCTGATGTCGTGGAGCGGCCGCTATAAGCCATTGCAGATGACGGGCTCCCTGGTGGCGCCCGTTGCCATCGTGGCGCTGGCCTTCACGCCGCCCGGCGCCGTGTGGCTGGCGGCGCTGGTCATGATCGTGCTGGGTCTGTCGATCGGGCTGCAACTGCCCAGTGGCCTGGTGGCGACGCAGAATTCCGTGCCACCGCAGCAGGTTGGCATTGCCACGGCGCTAACGGCGTTCTCGCGGCTGCTGGGCGGTGCGGTCGGTGTGGCGGTTCTGACGACGGTGCTGATCGCGCTGCTGCGCCATAGCGGCGTAGCGGTATCGGATCTGAGTGGTGGCGAAGACGTGCTGATGAGCATGTTCCGACGGGCCATCGCCGCGACGGACCAGAATGATGCCGCTGCCGTGCGCGCGGCCGCCGAGCATGCATTCCGCGTGCTGTTCCTGATGAGTGCCGGCGTGTCGCTGATTGCGCCGTTCTTTGTGGCGCGGCTGAAGGAAACCACATTGCGCGGCAGCCCGGTCGCCGCGACAAAGGTGGCCGCGGCGGCGGAGTAGCTGCGCAAGGGCCGGGTTGTTGTCTTCCGCGTCCCGCGCACGGGAGCGTCGACATCAAACAGCGGCCGGCGACTGCACCCGTCTGCGCGCCCGTGCAGCCAGCCCCGGTCCCAACGCCCAGCGCAGGGTTGGCGCCAGTCCGCGCATACCGGCCAATGCCAGCGACCGGCGCAACGATGGCCTGTGTAGTCCCAGCATCCGGCGCGCCCACGGCGGCAGCAACGCCACGCCCGCATCCGCCATCGTCCTCACGGCAGGCACCAGCAGCGGGTTGGCTACCGGCATGGCCATGATCAGCCGGACCACTTCCTTGGTGCGATCGCTGTTCACCAGGCCGGGCCGTTGCGATTCCAGATAGGCGTCGATCTGCGCGCGTGATCGCGGCACATCGGGCGCGCCCAGCAGGGCTGCTACGCGCGCTTCTTCCTCGAAGTACTGGCCCTGTTCCGCCAGCGATAGCGGACCCACATAGCGCAGGTATCCCGCCATGAAGCTCGACACTTCCGCCACGTGCACCCACGTCAGCAGCTCGGGGTCGTCCGCGGCATACGGCTGGCCGTCGGGCGCCATTCCCTTGATCGACGCATGGATGCGGCGCACCCGTTCGATCAGTTGCATCGCGTCCGCGTGGCTGCCGTAGGTGGTGCCGGCGATGAACTGCGCGGTCCGGCCCAGGCGGCCCTGCATGTCGGTGCGGAAGGTGGAGTGGTCCCAGACGCCAGCCAGCGCGCGAGGATGCAGCGCCTGCAGCAACAGCGCGCTGACGCCGCCGGCCAGCATGGCCGGGAAGTCCGCGTGCACGCGCCAGCAAACCGCGTCGGGGCCGAACAGGCCCGGGTCGCCTGGCGGATTGTCGTAGTCGAGCGTCAGCCCGGAGTTGCTGCGCGTCAGCGCACGCACATTAGCGCCGGCCTGGCTGCGCAGCCGTTGCAGCAGTGGAACGGTGGTTGCGCCCGTGGGCGCACGGCTGGATGGGTCGGGTGTAGCTGCCAAGGGTAGGGATCGGGGGCGATGGCTCGATGCTCGTCAGCATACACCCCCGATATGCCCGATGCGTATCAGTCGTAGCGCAGGTCCGTTGCCTTGCCCCAGAACACGCGATACGCGTATGCCGTGTAGCCCAGGATCGTCGGCAGCACGATGACCGCGCCAAGCAGAATGACCATCAGCGATTCCGGTGCGCTGGCGGCCTGCCAGATGTCGATGCGATCGACCACCAGATACGGGAACAGGCTGTAGGCCAGGCCGTTGAAGGCCAGCACAAAGATCACGGCCGTGCCTGCGAAAGGCACCCAGCACCAGCGGTCGTTACCGCTTGCGTGCTGATTGCGCATGCGCCGCAGGAACCGCTCGATCACCACGAACAGACCCATCGTCAGCAACGGGATCGGCGCCAGCATGATGATGTTCGGCAGCGCAAACCACTTGTCGAAGATGCGCGTGCTGACCATCGGCGTGACGACCGAGATCGCGGCCACGCCGATCGCCGTCAGCCACAGGCTGCGCCGTGCCCAGTAAATGGCGCGCAGTTGCAGACTTCCGGTGGTCTTCATGATCAGCCACGAGGCGCCAAGCAGGCAGTAGCCGGCCACCAGGCACAGGCCCACGGCCACGGCGAACAGCAGGTTGGGCAGGTCGTAGCGGAACCCGGTGATATAGAGCCCCAGCATCAGCCCCTGCGAGAAGCTGGCCAACAGCGAGCCGGCGTAGAACGCAAAGTTCCACCACGGCTTGTGCGGGTCGCGGGCCTTCACGCGGAAGTCGAATGCCACGCCACGGATGATCAGGCCGGCCAGCATCATCGCCACCGGCAGGTAGAGGTTGGTCAGGATCACCCCGTGCGCGAGCGGAAACGCCGTCAGCAGCAGCCCTACGCCCAGCACCAGCCAGGTTTCATTGGCGTCCCAGAATGGGCCGATCGACGCGATCATCGTGTCCTTGTCGGCATCGTCGGCGCGGCGCAGCAGCACGCCCACGCCAAGGTCGTAGCCGTCGAGGATCACGTAGATCAGCATCGACAGCCCCATCAGCGCCAGGAATACCAGCGGCATCCAGCCAGCCGGCTGGCTCAGATCGTGAATCGTGGCCGGGTTCATTGCGCGCTCCTGGGTTGGCCGATGAGGGGTTGCGATGTTTCGACATCGTGGCCGGATTTACCCGCCTTGCGGGCCAGGTGGAACACCACGGAAATGTAGGCGACGATCAGCAGCAAATAGAGCGACAGGTACATTGCCAGCGTGCTGCCGATCATCGTGGCGGGCACCTTCGAGGCGGCCTGCGCCGTGGTCAGCACGCCATACACCAGGTAGGGCTGCCGTCCGATTTCGGTCACATACCAGCCGGCCACCAGCGCGATCCAACCCGAAAACGTCATCGCCACCAAGACGCGCGCCAGCCACGCCGACGGGGCACCCTGGCGGCGGATCTGCCACGTGCCAAGCCATGACACCGCCAGCATGAGAAGGCCCACGCCCACCATGATGCGGAATGCGAAGAACAGTGGGGCCACCGGCGGATGACGGTCGGCAAACGCGTCGATGCCCTTGATCTCGCCATCCGCCTTGTGAGTCAGGTAGATCGACGCGAGCTTGGGAATCGCAATTTCGAAATCATTCGATTGCGTTTTGGCGTTAGGTAGCCCAAACAGCACGGCCGGCGCGCCTTTTTCGGTCTTCCAGATGCCTTCCATCGCCGCGATCTTGGCCGGCTGATGGTGCAGCGTGTTCAGGCCGTGCAGGTCTCCCGCCACGATCTGCAGCGGAATCAGCATCGCCGCAAGCGTGACGCCGGTGCGCAGGGAATGCATGACTTCGCGGCCGCGGTCGTGGCGCAGCCAGCGATAGGCCGAGATACCCGCCAGCAGGAACGCCACCGTCAGGCCCGAAGCCAGCAGCATATGTACGAGCCGATACGGGAACGATGGGTTGAAGATGACTTCGATCCAGCTCACCACGTGGGCGCGGCCATCGATCATTTCGAAGCCGGCCGGGGTTTGCATCCACGAGTTCAGCGCCAGAATCCAGAACGCCGACAACGTCGTGCCGCCGGCCACCAGCAGCGTGGCGATGGTGTGCATGCGGTTGCTGACGCGACGCATGCCGAACAGCATGATGCCCAGGAACGTGGCTTCCAGGAAGAACGCGGTCAGCACCTCGTAGGCCAGCAGCGGCCCCGCGATATTGCCCACGGTTTCCATATAGCCGGGCCAGTTGGTACCGAACTGGAAGCTCATGGTGATGCCGCTCACCACGCCCATTGCGAAGGTCAGCGCAAAGATTTTGACCCAGACGCGATAGGCGTCCATCCAGCTTTCATCGCTGGTCTTGTTGTAGCGCAGCTTGAAGAACAGCAGCACCCAGCCCAGCGAGATGCTGATCGTCGGGAACAGGATGTGGAACGTGATATTCGCGGCGAACTGGATGCGGGCCAGTATCACCGGATCGACACTTGCAAACACGGGTTACTCCTTGCGGGGGCGGGCGGACTTTGCGGGGGCTTTGCTGCTGGCGGATTTGGCGGGCGCCTTGTCCGCTTTGTCCCTGGCCGCGCCGCCCATGCCGATGGCAGAGGTCAGCCGGTCCTTGACGTCCAGCAGCTTGGTGACGCGCGAGCCCAGGCGCATCAATTTTTCGAGCGTGGCGACGTCGAGATTCTGCATGTCGCCAAACCAGGTGGTGACCAGCAGGATCAGTCCGTACATTTCCTTCATGCGCGCCTGCGCATGGCGGTCTTCATCGGACAACGGCGTTTCCAGCTGGACTTCGCGCAGCATCGACAGCGTGGGATCGATCTCGCGCCGGCGCCGTTCCTCGGCCAGCGTACGGAAGATCGCCCAGACGTCGTCGGGCGCGGAGAAATATTCGCGGCGATCACCGGGCTGGTGCGACAGCTTCACCAGATTCCAGGACTCCAGCTCCTTGAGCCCGATACTGACGTTGGAGCGCGAAAAGCCAAGCGATTCGGCGATCTCGTCGGCGTTCAGGGGGCGCGCCGCAGTGAAGAGAAGGGCGTATATCTGACCAACCGTACGGTTGATCCCCCAGCGGCTGCCCATCTCACCGAAGTGGAGGACAAAGCGCTGGATCAGGGGCGAGAGCTGCATTGTCTGTTTTGAATTTTTAGAAATTTGTGAAAGTTTAGAACAAAACTTAGGAACTTGCGCGGGGGTGTGGCGGGGTGTCGCAGGAGGGGCTGGCCTTCAGGGAAGGGTTTCCGCTCGCGCTGTGGCGAGGCGAGATAGCCGGTACGGATCTCGGTCTACCGCAAGAGTGACTGTCTCAGACCGACCCTTAGCGGCCACCCAGACTTCTCCGAAACGGCCGTTCGATGGCTGCGGAGTCGGTAGGGTGAGTTATCCTCCCGAGCGTTTAGCCTGATGCTCCAGGAAGCCCTCCGCCTCCTGGACGACATTCGCTCCAAGAGGATGCTTCCGTACTCCCCGCAGCAGGCCGAGCAATGTTGCCCTTTCCGATGCGTCCGTTTTGACGTTCAGGATTCGATTGACCATCCATAGATTCAGGTACATTGGTCTACGGCGAACCGATTCGGCGAGTCGTTGTTCATATGCAGCAACGCCAAGGGATTCAATTGCGTGAATAAGTGGGCCTGGACTGCCTAGGTCGGCATCCGGCGAACGCTCCATGACGTCGAACATAGCAGGAAGCACTCGGGTTTTGTCTTCGACGGGCAGCGCTTTGAAGTCGTCTCCCAGTAGGTCATAGAGATCATCGCCGTTAGTATCGCTTTCGGCTACAAACTCGTTGAGGGCTGCAATGATCTGATCGACTGTCATTGTCGGCTTCGTATCGGGCATCGGATCTCGGGATTGTCGATGATTCGTGTGGCGGTGTTGACCGTCTCAGAATGGCCGGTCTGGGCCCACCGGATGACGGCCGTCATGGCCGGCCGGCTCTGACCGACCCTTAGGGGACAGCGGCACTTCCTCGAAGCTGCCCGACTATCCGAAGCTCGCGCAACTCTGGTGGAAGAACGTGGCCACAGCCGTCACGGAAACGGCGACGCCTGGTGGCGTCGCCGTTTTGCATTGTGCTTCCAGCCTGCAGGAGTTCAGGGCAGCAGATGGGTATCGCCGGCGGCTTGCGGCGGCAGCTTGATGGCCAGCGCCTTGAACTCGCCGTTGGAGGCCATCGACCCCGCGTGGGCCGCGCCCTTCGGAATGATGATCAGGTCGCCTGGGCCAACCTCGCGCTGCTCGTTGCCGAGCCAGAACGTGCCCTTGCCGGCAATGACGTACTGAATCTCGTCGGCGCTGGTGTGGTAGTGCTTCGGCACGTTGCCGGCCTGCACCGCTACCGTGCCGTGCGGCGTCGAGACCAGTCCTTTCGTGCGGAGCGTGCCCATGTTGGGAACTTGCGGCCCGATGTCTTCGTTGCTCATGGCCGCGAGATTGATGATTTGCGGCGCGAGCCCGGCGGGCGGGGTCTGCGCGTGAGCCAGTGGCAGTTCCAGGTGCGCAGCAAGGTAGCCGCAGGCAAACGCGGCAGGCACGGCGAGTAGAGCAGCAAGTCGACGCATTGTTGTTATCTCCCTTTTGATTTTTATTCCCTTTGCGGGGCTCCCGATCATTACACCGCCGTTACGCTTCGATCAAGCGGAGAGGGAGGACTGTCTCAGCAATATTGCAACGCTCTGCACTATCGTTGGGCGGTCGCAACAATGATCCCTTTGATGGTTCAGCGCATTTCCAGTGTCAGGCGTTCCGATGCTATACGGTCAACGGTAACCGCGTGTTCGCCACGCCGAACTGGCCGCGTCGATCGTGTCGACTGTCCGCTTCTGGCCGAACTCAGACCTCTTCCCCGCTAGGATATGGGCTTGCCAGGCAATAGGCAGCCAATAGTCCGAAGCAGACCGTCTAGTTTCAGAGATCGATTTTCGGTTACAGCCTCTTTGCGCGCACGCGCCGCCCGTTTCGGAACGCCGGCACGAGTAGAGCAAGGCCATACAGTCGAAGATGCAGTTGCCGTACACAGGCGGGCCGGCTCATCTGCCCGACTCTTCAGGCATTGCACGGCAGCTTGGCAATGACCTTGATCTCGAAATCGAAGCCGTAAAGCCATGTCACTCCGATTGCGGTGAGCGCCGGGTGCGGTGCTTCACCCCAGAACTCGGGAACAATCTGCCACACGCGTTCGAAAATCGATTGGGGATCGACCAAGAACACCGTGACGTCCACCACATCGTCGAACGTGCATCCGGCCTCGCGCAGGATCGCATTCAGGTTTCGAAAAGCAAGCCGCACCTGTTCCTGGAGGTCCGGCTCAGGGCTTCCGTCTTCGCGGCTGCCGACCTGGCCAGACACAAACAACGAGCCATTTGCACGTACAGCGGGGGAATACCGGTTGCGCTCATAAAGAGCCCGGCGCTCCGGCGGGAATATCACATCGCGCATGCTCACTCTTGCCTCAGTTGAAAAGTCATTGATTTCGACCAGAGTTACTCTACCGGTGGTGCCCCGGACGATAAACCGCTGACCCTGGTCATGACTGTTTGTAGAATGCAAACAATTCGGGTACTGGGCAACACTCATGGATCGTTTCGACGCGATGCGCGCTTTCGTTCGGGTGGTCGAGGCAGGCAGCTTTACAAAGGCGGCCGACACGCTTCACATGAGCAAGACCACGGTGACGCATCTGGTACAGCAGCTCGAAACACGCTTGCGTGTGCGGCTGTTGAACAGGACGACACGGAAGCTCAACGTCACACCAGACGGCGTCGCATACTATGAGCGCGTGACGCGGCTGCTTGCCGACATGGACGATGCCGAGACGAGTCTGTCGAGTGCATCGGCTGCACCGCGAGGCCGCCTTCGCGTAGATGTGCCAAGCCCCATCGCGCGCCTGCTTCTCATCCCGGCGCTACCGGATTTTTTCGCCCGCTATCCTGACATTCAGCTCGACCTGGGCGTTAGTGATCGCACGGTAGACATCATTGGCGAGAACGTGGATTGCGTCGTGCGGGGAGGCGAACCGAAGGATCAGTCCATGATCGCCCGGCGCGTGGCCGAGCTTCCGCTCGGCGTCTTCGCGTCGCCGGGGTATCTTGCAATGGCCGGTGTGCCTTCACATCCTGAGGAACTCGAAGACTCGCATCACCGCATCGTCGGGTTTTCCTGGGGACGCGCGGGCCATCTTTATCCCCTCGTCATGCATCGTCGGGGCGAGAGGGCGGAGGTGAAGGCCCGATATGTCCTCGCCGTAGATGACGGCAACGCCTATCTTGCGGCGGGGTTGGCCGGCCTGGGCATCCTTTGGCTCCCCCGCTATATGTCGAAACATCTGAAAAAGGGCGAACTCGTTGCGCTGTTCGAGGGCTGGCAACTGGATCCGATGCCGCTCTACATTGCGTATCCACCAAATCGCCACGTCAGCGCGAAGCTGCGTGTGTTCATCGACTGGGTTGCGGCAGTGATGAACGACCGTCTTCGCGACTCTCCTTGATCGTGAATATCCGGATGATTCCATGACCGAACCGCACCTGACGTTTTCGAACCAGAACGAGTGGGAAGACTGGTTGGCACAAAACGGCGACACCTCGACCGGGGTATGGCTGCGTCTTGCGAGGAAAGGCGGCGGGGAGTCGACCTTGACTTACGAACAGGCGCTGGCCACCGCGCTTTGCCACGGCTGGATTGACGGTCAAAAACAGGCTGGGAGTGACAATTACTGGCTGCAACGCTTTACTCGACGTTCTGCAAGAAGTATCTGGTCCAAGCTCAACAAGGAAAGGGCCGAAGCGCTTGTCGCCGCAGGAAAGATGCGGCCAGCGGGCATGCGGGAGATCGAGAAGGCCAGGAAGGACGGCCGCTGGCAGGCTGCCTATGCGTCCGCCAGCAACGCGGTCGTGCCGGACGACCTCCAGGCCGCACTGGACGCCAATCCAGCAGCCAACGCATTCTTTGCGACACTGAACAGCCGCAACCGCTACGCCATCCTGTTCCGGTTACAGAACGTCAAGACGCAAGCAACACGCATGCGCAAGATCGAGGAATTCGTCGGCATGCTGAAGCGCGGCGAAACCTTTCATCCATAGGTACCCGTAGTACTCGTCGCGTGCTGCGGGGCTGTTTGCGACGCCAATCGGGTCCCAAACATAGAACAGAACTTCATCCACTCGCCTGTACAGCTCCAGACCATCATCGGTCAATTTGTGTCCCACTAGCTTTTCCTTGTCTCGAGACGGAAAGAAAATTGTCCACGATCCAGGTGTCGACGTCGACTGTCCGCTTCTGGCCGGTGTCGGCCCTTGGCCTATCCGTGTAAGGGTGTCCTTAGGCCAGAGGCGACTTCCGACAGCCGGAAGCGGGTAATGGTGACCACGCGTTCGCAATAACGCAGTTATGTGCTGAGTTAAGCCAGTGGAGTCGGCAAAGTGGTTCCATCCTCGAATGCGCCAAGTTCGGTCCGCGCAATCCTTAGCAAGCGCTCGATCTCAACGAACGGTAAGCCGTTTTCGAATAGGGAGACTTCCAACGAGTTGTTAGCATCGCTTCGAAAGATTTCAGCGACAACCTCTCCGCTTTCGTTCAGCAACTCAAGACCTAGTCCGTCTCGTTGAATATCCGATGCAACTTGAAGTTGGAAACTCATTATCTACTCCATCATGCCTATTCGCGCAGCGTCGCGAGTAACAGCGCTTGATTGTCGACGATATGGCCGCCCAAGTCGAATGTCGTTTCTTGGCCGGGAAGAGCCCCTCTATTCACCACGCCGCCCGCCTCGGAGCGTGCCCAATCGGAACCTGGCGTTTGGCTTCGACGATAAGCCCTGAACACTTCTGCGGCTGGAACTGACTTCCGGCCTGCCGTCCGCTAGCCGTCCCTTTGTACCCACATACTGTGAGACGGGCCGCCCCTTTTACCCACTAACTGTGAGATTTCGACCCGGGTAGTTTGCGACGGCGCTCAGCAACTCCTTGATTTACCTAGGCCATATCTCGATTCATACTTGGTCCGTTCCCTTGGAGAGCAGCGCCGCGGAATCTTCAAACCATTCAAGAAAATATTGAATAGCTGCCGGGATATCAAGTAACGAGGTCTGCAATGAAATGACCTCCTCTACATCTGCTGTACGAATGAGAATCTTGACTTGGCGCGACGGCGGACAAAAGATGAAGGACTTGGCATCGTGATCGAACTGTTCCCCCCAATTCTTTAGAAAGCTGAAGCGCGCATAGCTGTGCCAGTCGCGTTGACACTCATCAACAGCGCGGGTGTCATTGATCAATTGATCGCCTCGGGCACCATACAACAACAGATCGACTCGGTCTGCCAGTTGCAGATCGCTCAGACCATTGAGGTCTTCCAGCCAGAGATCAGGGAGTGTCTGTAGTAGTTCTTTGAAACCAAGATACGCTGGATACAACGCGCACCTAGGATCCGAGAAATCCCCGAGTTGGACGTTTTTGCACCATACGCGCATTCGACCGTAGACGGCGGAGGGTGGCGTCAGATCGGGCTCCAGCATTGCCTCGATCGCAAAGTCCTGCTTGCTGCCAAAGATCATCTTCAAAAGAAGTTGCCGCTAGTCGCAAAAGTATATCTGAGCGAACCGCGCTGAACGCTCGCGACCGATCTCGGAAACCCGTTGGTCACCGCCGCGCTGCGCGCAGCCCATTGCCGCGATCACGGCCTGGTTGTCGAACCCTTTGAGTCGTTCCTGCATGGCGCCGAGCAGCGCGTTTCCACCGTCTGCGGCCTGCAAAAGCTCAACGTAGTGACGCCGCAGTCGGCCAGATGCTCGCCAGCCTCGCGCTCGGCGAGCATATTGGCCCGTTCTGTCACCTATTCGCTATCGAGCTCCTCGAACGCATGGCCGTTGGCTTCGAGCTCTTTTAGCAATGCGGGCGTTATATCGGCTTTTGTCATGGTGCCGTCCAGTTGCCAGGCGCTTGCGTCGGCGAGATCGGGAAGACCCGCTCCCTTGCGGACGTACAGGCCGAGCGACGGTTTTGCAAGGTTGATATAGAAGTCGAATTCGTCCATATGCGTGGTTCCTTTCAGTGACACCTGAACCGACGAAGGCTAATGCGATGTCATGCCAACGGCCGACATCAGCAGTCTAAGCAGTTCGGCGGCCAGCGCGACAACAGAGACGCTGGCGGCCCACAGCCCCGCCAGCCAGATCAACTGTTTGCGGCGGTTGCGAACGGGTAGTCTCTGTTCCGGCATCCTGTCTTCCTTCATGGTGTGTGTCTGCGTAGCAGTCGGTCGGGGGATGAATGCCCTAGTGGTGATAGCCTTCTCCCAGCTTTACTTTTCCGCGGAATACGTAGTAGCTCCAGCTCGTGTAGACGAGAATAAAAGGCAGGATGAACAGCGCACCGATCAACGAGAAGAGCTGGCTTTGCACGGGCGAGGCCGCCTGCCACAAGGTGATCGAGGGCGGGATGATGTTCGGCCAGAGGCTGATGCCAAGACCGCTGTATCCCAGGAATATGATGAGCAGCGTAATCAGGAACGGCGTGGCCGTGGCGCGATGGGCCAGCGCCTTCAGCGTGGCGATGAAACTGACGACGACCAGCACGGGTACCGGAAGAAAGTAGAGCAGATTGGGCATGCTGAACCATCGTTCGGATATCCGGGAATGGGCAAGTGGGGTCCAGACGCTGACAATCGCGATGCCGATCAACAGCAGCCATGCAAGGTACGAGGCATAGCGATACATCTCTGTCTGCAGCCGTCCCTCCGTTTTCATCACTAGCCATGTGCACCCCAGCTGCGCATAGGCGATGACCAGTGCCACGCCGCAGAATAGGGGAAACGGCCGCAGCCAGTCGAAGCTACCGCCGGCATACGCATTGTTCTGCACAGGCAGCCCGTCGATAAAGGCGCCAAGGACGATGCCCTGCGCCAGCGTGGCGGTGATCGATCCACCTATGAAAGCCTTGTCCCATAGATGCCGTCTCTTCTCGCTCGCCTTGAAGCGGAATTCGAACGCCACGCCCCGGAAGATCAGTCCTAGAAGCATGAACACCAGCGGCAGGTACAGCGCGCTGAGTACCACCGAGTACGCCAGCGGGAACGCGCCGAACAGTCCCGCGCCACCCAGCACGAGCCACGTCTCGTTGCCATCCCACACGGGTGCGACGGTATTCATCATGACGTCGCGCTCTTCCTTGCCTTTGACGATCAGGAACAGCACGCCAATGCCGAGGTCGAAGCCGTCCATGATGACGTACATCATCACGCCAAACACGATGATCAGCGCCCAGATCAGGGTAATGTCGACGCCCATGACGTTATCTCCTCGAACTGGAATCGCTCTCGGCGGCCGTCGCATCGTCCGCCGCCGAGAGCGGACGTGCGGGCCGACGCTGCTGGCCGCCCGTATCGATCGTGACGTCGGGCTCCGCAGGACGTGGCCCCTTGTGCACGAGACGCAGCATGTAGCCAATGCCCGCACCGAATAGCGCGAAATATACGACGATAAAAAGCAGCAGGCTCAGCCCGACCTGTGCTGCTTCGAGCGGCGATGACGCGTCGGCGGTGCGCATCAGACCATAGACCACCCAGGGCTGCCGGCCCATCTCCGTGGTTACCCATCCGGCGAGCAACGCGAGCAGTCCGGCCGGCCCCATGCATAACGCCACCGTGAGAAAGGCGCGCGACGTATGGAGCCTGCCGTTGCGGCGCAGCAGGAGGCTCCAGAGTCCGAGGAAAATCATCATTACACCGAGGCCAACCATCATGCGGAAGGTCCAGAAAATGACAGTCGAATTGGGGCGGTCTTCCGGCGGGAAGGATTTCAAGGCCGGAATCTGCCGGTCCAGGCTGTGTGTCAGGATGAGACTACCGAGCACGGGAATCTCGATGGCGAAATGCGTTGTCTCGGCTTTCATGTCGGGCCAGCCGACCAGGACCAGTGGTGAAGGCTCGCCGGGCACGTTCTCCCAATGGCCTTCGATTGCCGCGATCTTCGCCGGCTGATGCTCGAGTGTGTTGAGCCCATGCGCATCGCCCACCACTGCCTGGATGGGGGCCACGATCAACGCCATCCACATTGCCATTGAGAGCATGGTCCGGCTTTCCGGAGAGTCCTGCCGGCGCAGCAGATGCCAGGCACCCGTTGCACCGACGAACATGGCGGTGGACAAGAACGCGGCGATAGCCATGTGGGCAAGCCGGAACGGAAACGACGGATTGAAGATGACGGCCAGCCAATCCACGGGAACTGCCCGTCCGTCGATGATGGCGTGCCCTTGCGGCGTGTGCATCCAGCTGTTGGACGCCAGGATCCAGAACGTGGAGATCAGCGTGCCGATGGCCACCATCGCCGTGGCAAAGAAGTGCAGGCCTCTTCCCACGCGCTCCCATCCGAACAGCATGACGCCCAGGAAGCCCGCTTCCAGAAAGAACGCGGTCAGCACCTCGTAGGTCAGCAGGGGACCGGTGATGCCGCCGGCAAAGTACGAAAATCGACTCCAATTCGTTCCGAATTGATAAGCCATGACCAATCCGGAAACCACGCCCATTCCGAAATTTATGGCAAAAATCTTCGACCAGAAGAGATAGAGGTTTCGGTAGGCATCCTGCCCCGTCTTGAGCCACAAACCTTCCAGCACTGTCAGGTAGCTGGCCAGACCAATGGTGATGGCGGGGAAGATGATGTGAAAGCCGACTGTGAAGGCAAACTGAAAGCGCGCCAGATCGAGAGCAGCAGAGCTGTAGGTTTCCATGCTTATTCGGCTCCACTGTTGTTGCTTCGGATGCCAGGCAACGTAAAGGAATATTTAGTCGCTAATCCGGTCCTTCGCAAGAAATCCGTTGTTGCATCGCCGTGTTTATATACTGCTGTGACCACATTTTTTATATACGCGGCGGCATCGCGTGTGGGTTTCATCACTTCGAATGATTATGGTCGCCAAATTTGTAACAGCCGATGCCACATTCGAACAGGGCGCACTATCGTTGCGATTAGTTTGAGGTGTCCTATGTGAGCGCGAGCATAGATCTCGGCAAATCTGTTGAGGGAGCGATCATGGCAATTCGACGCGAGGTGCCCGGCGTGCGTCCTTATGACGGACCGGCCGGGGGATGGGGAGCACTGCGGGCAACCACTCAGGCGATTCGCACGCAGATGGATAGCGTCAAGGCGCCAATCACGCTGCTCAGGACCAACCAGCCGGACGGATTCGATTGCCCTGGTTGTGCCTGGCCCGACAAGGAGCATCGATCCACTTTCCAGTTCTGTGAAAACGGTGCCAAGGCCGTGACGTGGGAGGCCACCACCAAACGAGTGCGCCCGGACTTCTTCGCGAGCAACACGGTGACGTCCCTGCTGCAAATGTCTGATTACCAGCTCGAAGACATGGGCCGCATCACCAATCCGATGGTGTATGACAGGACAACCGATACGTTCCGGCCGGTCGAATGGAGCGCGGCATTTAGCCGAATTGGAGAAATCCTCCGGAGCTTGTCGCCAGAACAGGTCGATTTTTATACGTCGGGACGGGCCTCGAATGAAGCGGCCTATCTCTATCAGCTGTTTGCCCGGGAATACGGGAGTAATAATTTTCCCGATTGTTCGAATATGTGCCATGAGCCCACCAGCGTCGGGCTGCCTCTTTCGATAGGCATCGGAAAAGGAACGGTTTCACTGGACGACTTTGATAAATGCGAGCTGGTAATTGCGATTGGCCATAATCCAGGAACCAACCATCCTCGCATGATGGGAACATTGCATGAAATATCCAGGCGTAATGTTCCGATTATTGTCTTCAACCCGCTGAAGGAACGGGCGCTGGAAAGATTTGCCGATCCGCAAAACTGGCTGGAGATGGCGACCTATGGTTCGACGCAAATCGCGTCGACCTATTATCAGGTTGCCGCTGGCGGGGACGCAGCCGCCCTCAAGGGCATTATGAAAGCATTGTTGAAAATGGAGGGCGACCAGGGGGATATCCTCGACAAGGATTTCATCGCGCTCTATACCGAAGGTTTTGAAGCGTTCTCGAAGGATCTGGAGGCTACGTCGTGGGAGGACATCGAGAAGGCGAGCGGCCTGACCCGGGCCGAGCTTGAATCCGTTGCTGGGCTCTATGCAAAGTCGAATGCGACGATCGTGACTTACGGCATGGGCGTGACCCAGCATAGCCGGGGAACGGCGAATGTTCGGCTGATCGCCGACCTGCTTTTCCTGCGCGGCAACTTCGGCAAGCCTGGCGCTGGAATCTGCCCGCTGCGCGGCCACTCGAACGTGCAAGGAAACCGTACGGTCGGCATCACGGAAAAGCCGTCGGAGGACTTTCTTCAGCGAATCGAGAACACCGTTGGTTTCAAGCCGCCGCGCGAGCATGGACGGGACGCGGTGAAAACCATGCAGGCGATGATCGAAGGAAAATCGAAAGCGCTGATTTGCCTGGGCGGTAACTTCGCAGTGGCACTCCCCGATTCGGACCAGGCATTCCCAGCCATGAGCAAGCTCGACCTCAGCGTGCATATCGGCACCAAGCTCAATCGGACCCATTTGCTGGTTGCCAAGGAAACCTATCTCTTTCCTTGCCTGGGCCGAACCGAGCTGGATATCCAGGCGGGTGGGCCACAGTCGGTCACCGTTGAAGATTCGATGTCGATGGTGCATGCGTCCGCAGGCAGGCTGCCCCCTGCATCCGAGCATCTGCGCTCAGAGCCGGCGATTATTGCCGGAATGGCGGAGGCAACCTTGCCAAACAGCAAAGTGCCTTGGTCGGAGCTCATTGCCGATTACGACAAGATTCGTGACCTGGTCGAAAAAACCGTGCCCGGTTTCGAAGACTTCAACGCGCGCATTCGAGAACCCGGCGGCTTTCGGCTGCCATTGCCCCCCACGGAGCGAAGATGGACCACGCCATCAGGCAAGGCGGTGTTCTCGGTCTATGGCGGCGTGAAGGAAGATGCTGACGTGCTTGGCGCTCAGGACGTGCTGCGTCTAATGACGATTCGCAGCCACGATCAATACAACACCACGATCTATGCTCTGGACGACCGCTATCGTGGCGTGTTTGGTCGTCGGGACGTTCTGTTCATGCACGAAGCCGACATGGCGGGGCGCGGGCTCGAACATGGCGATATTGTCGATATCGAAACGGTGGTCTCCAATCGCAAACTGCATCTGAAGGGCTTAACGGCCATTGCGTACGACAACATCGTCCGCGGCTCGGTCGCCGCCTACTATCCCGAAGCCAACGTACTGGTTCCGCTTGACTACATCGATCCGGACAGTGGTACGCCGTCCTACAAATCGATACCGGTAAGGGTAGTCCGCGCCGAGCCTGGTTGAGCCAGCGCTGCAATATGCCGCATGTGGCACGGTCTGGAACGCCTGGATATCGAATGGTCCGAGGAGGAAGATTGTCATGCCGACTCTTTGCGAAATCTGCAATGCGCGCCCTGCTGTAGCGCGGGTGACGGTGGTACAGAATGGCGAGCGGAAATCGCTGTCGATCTGTGATTACGACTATCGGCAGCTCATGCGCCACCAGAGCATGCAGAATCCGTTCGATTCGCTGCTCGGCGGCGGGGGACTGTCGCAGTTTCTTGGCGGCCTGGACGGGGCGATGGGCCATGACGACGAGGCCATGTCCGCCGAGGTGCCCCGCGAATCGGTCGATGTAACGGACGCATTCAGCGAGCAGACGATGGAGCTGCTGCAGCGTGCCGCCGAAAAGGCGCACGAACTCCATCGGCGGGAGCTCGATACGGAACATCTGCTTTACGTCCTGGCCGATACCGATGTCGTGGCGGCGCTGCTAAAGGAACTGAAGCTTTCCCCGCAAGACATCAGGGGCTACATCGACCAGCATGCACAGAAAGGCACGGCTGACCCCGATGCCTCACTGGATCGCATGACCATTTCGCCCAGATTGAAGAAGGCCTTCCAGTATGCGTTTCAGGCGTCGAGGGATCTCGGCCATTCCTATGTCGGTCCGGAACACCTGCTGATCGGGTTGGCCAGCGTGCCGGAGAGTATTGCCGGAACGCTGCTCAAGAAGTACGGCGTCAGCGCCGAGGCGTTGCGTCAGAAGGTGGTCAAGATCGTTGGAAAGGGCGCCGAGGACGGGCGGGTCGATACGCCATCGGGCACGCCCACGCTGGACAAGTTCGGCCGTGACCTCACGGTCATGGCGCGTCAAGGCAAGTTGGACCCCGTTTTGGGTCGGGCGTTGGAGATAGAGAACGCTATCGAAGTGCTCGCACGGCGCAAGAAGAACAACCCCGTGCTGATTGGCGAACCTGGGGTCGGCAAGACCGCTATCGTCGAAGGGCTGGCGCAGCGTATTGTCAATGGCGACGTTCCGGAGGTCTTGCGCGGCAAGCGGCTCGTGGAAGTCAATATCAACTCGATGGTCGCGGGCGCAAAGTACCGCGGTGAGTTCGAAGAGCGTGCCAAGCAATTGATCGACGAGGTGACTGCCAAGCATGACGAGTTGATCCTGTTTATCGACGAGCTGCACATGATTGTGGGCGCCGGCCAGGGCGGGGGCGAGGGCGGACTCGACATCGCCAACGTACTGAAGCCGGCACTGGCACGCGGCGAACTGAGCCTGATCGGCGCCACCACGCTGAACGAATACCAGAAGTACATCGAGAAGGATGCTGCCCTGGAGCGGCGATTCCAGCCCGTGCTGGTCCCGGAACCCACGGTCGAGCAGACGATCGTTATCCTCAGGGGTTTGCGCGACAAACTCGAAGCCCATCACCAGGTCACGTTCTCGGACGACGCATTCGTGGCTTCGGCGGAATTGTCGGACCGTTACATCACGTCTCGATTCCTGCCGGACAAGGCGATCGACCTGATCGACCAGGCCGCCGCGCGTGTGCGAATCAGTTCGACGTCGCGGCCACCCGAGATCCAGGAGCTTGAAGCGGAGATTGCTCAGCTCAAGCGTGAGCAGGACTATGCGTCCTCACGCAAGCGGTTCGACGAGGCCAAGGAGTTCGAATCCCGCATCAATGACAAGCAAAAGCGGCTCGATGACCTGACCGAGGAGTGGCAGCGGAAGACCGGCTCCGAAACGCTGGAGGTGACGGTGGCATCGGTGGCGGAGGTCGTTTCGCGCCTGACCGGCATCCCCGTCACGGACCTGACGCAGGAGGAGCGCCAGAAGCTTCTCAAGATGGAGGAGAGACTGCGCGAGCGCGTCGTTGGGCAAGACGACGCGGTGCTGGCGGTCAGCGACGCGGTGCGTCTGTCGCGCGCCGGACTTGGCCAGACTCATCGGCCCATCGCAACCTTCCTGTTCCTTGGCCCGACGGGCGTCGGGAAGACCGAGCTTGCCAAGGCGCTGGCTGAAACGGTGTTTGGCAACGAACAGGCCATTATCCGCATCGATATGTCGGAGTACATGGAGCGCCATGCCGTGGCACGGCTGATCGGGGCGCCACCGGGATACGTTGGCTACGACGAAGGTGGGCAACTGACCGAGCGCGTCCGGCGGCGTCCTTACAGCGTGATTCTTCTGGACGAAATCGAGAAGGCGCATCCGGACGTCAATAACGTGCTGCTGCAAGTGTTTGACGATGGACGCCTGACCGACGGCAAGGGGCGCGTGGTGGACTTCAGCAACACGATCATCATCGCCACCAGCAATCTCGGCGCCTCCGTCATCATGGAAAACCTTGAACGTCCGGAGGCGTCCCGCCGCAACGAGAAGGCGTTGCGCGACGAACTGATGAAGGTGTTGAAAGGCCATTTCAGGCCTGAGTTCCTGAACCGAATCGACGACATCATCGTGTTCCATGCACTGACGCGCGAGAACATCCGTGCAGTGGTCGAAATTCAGCTTGACCGGGTCATACGCACGGCCGCGGCCCAGGACATTGTCATCAAGCCGAGCGAAGCGCTGGTTGATCATCTGGTCGACATTGGCTATCAGCCCGAGTTTGGCGCGCGCGAACTGAAGCGCCAGATTCGCCAGGAGGTGGAGACCAGGCTCGCAAAGCAGATTCTCGGCGACGGGATATCGTCTGGCGATACCGTTGAAATGGGCTACGACAAGGACAAGGAGGAAGTGACCATCACCAAGGCACCGGCGGCCGCGAAGGCAAAGGACAAGAAGCCAACGGCAAAGACCACGACGGCAAAGGAGGCCGGCGCGAAGAAGGAGGCCAGCAAGACGGGGGGTGAATCGCGGCAGGCAGGATAGCAGCGCGGGCGCCGCCGGGGCGCGGAGGACCGTTGTGGCGCTGGAGGACGGACATGATTGTGCGACCGAAGGAAAACTGGTTCAGTATGCTGTTCGTCTGGAATGGCTCCGTACTGCAAACCATTATTCCCCAGCTCCTCTTCCTGGCTTTCGTCAGTGGCTTCGCGGTGCTCACGCAAGGCCGCGTTCTGGGCGAGAAGATCCCGTTGAATACCGCCCCATTCACGTTGTTTGGCGTGGCACTCACCATCTTTCTGGCGTTTCGGAACAACGCAAGCTTTGAGCGCTACAAAGAAGCCAGGCTGGTATGGGGCGCCGTTCTGATTGCTTCCCGCTCGCTTACGTCCCAGATCCTTAGCTATTTGCCAGAGGGCGGTGGCGTGGACCGCGTGGTGATGGTCCGCAAGATCGTGGCATTTGGCTACGCATTGAAGCATCAGTTGCGGAAGACCGATCCGTTCAGTGACCTGTATCGGCTTCTGGACCAGGAGGAAGCGAACGCGCTCCAGGGCAAGCACTACCGGCCCGTGGCGATCCTGAACGAAGTGCGCTCCGAGCTTGCTGCAATCGTGTCAACCAGGCCGGCAGCCGACACGACGCTATGGATGTTCGATGCGCAGCTCAACGCGTTGGAGGTAACTGTCGGCAGCTGCGAGCGAATCGTCTCCACACCAATCCCGTTTGCCTATGGTGTGCTGCTACACCGCACCGTCTACGCCTACTGCATCATGCTACCGTTCGGCCTCGTCGACTCGACGGAACTCTTCACGCCGATCATCAGCGTCTTTGTTGCCTACACGCTGATCGCACTGGAAGCTATCGCCGACGAAGTCTCGGACCCGTTCGGCCTGGCCCCGAACGCCCTGCCGCTTGATGCCATCGCGTGCAATATCGAGCGGTCATTGATGGAGCTCTGCGGTTGTGAAACACCGCAGGAGATGCGGCCCGATGACCGCTACCAACTCACCTGAGCCGGTTTCGCCGCAAATATAGAGAGTGCGGACCCCGGCGAGAGATACAGTTGGCTTCATTCCACAGGGGGTCAGTTGATGCGGCACGCAGCCATCATTCATGGCGCCTCACTGTACTCTGACGCTTCCCGGATTTTTGTACGCGCCTTCGCTTGGCGGCTGCTCGTAATCTGCGCTCATTCCCACACGCAGCGCGAAGCGATTGGCCACAGTGGCTGGGCCCAAGGCGCGCACATCTGACAGGAACCGCCCCCATGAATGCTCCCTTACCCGAGAAAGGCGAAATCGAACCTTACACCCACCCCGCTGCCGGCTGGGGGGCATTGAAGTACGTCGCCATCAACCTGATCAAAGAGAAGGTTGGTCTGGACAAGTACAAGCTGCTGTTCAAGCAGAATCAGGCAGACGGCTTTGACTGTCCGGGCTGCGCATGGCCGGATCGCGATCACGCCTCGACCTTTGAGTTCTGCGAGAACGGTGTAAAGGCCGTGGCGGCCGAGGCAACAAGCAAGCGGGTGACGCCGGAGTTTTTCGCGCAGAACACCGTGTCGTCGCTGATGCAACAGACGGACTTTGAACTGGAGCAGCACGGCAGGTTGACCCACCCGATGGTCTATGACGGCAAGATTGACAAGTATCGGCCCATCGAATGGGACGAGGCGTTTGCGATGATCGGCCGGCATCTCCGCGCACTGGACGATCCCAATCAGGCCAGCTTCTACACGTCCGGGCGCGCGAGCAATGAGTCAGCGTTCCTGTATCAGCTGTTTGTGCGCGCGTATGGCACGAACAACTTTCCCGACTGCTCGAACATGTGCCACGAAGCGACCAGCCGTGGCCTGCCGGGGACAATCGGCGTGGGAAAGGCCACCGTGGTGCTGGATGACTTCGAGCACGCCGACACAATTCTGATCTTCGGCCACAACGCAGCGACCAACCATCCTCGCATGCTCGGCGAGCTGCGCGAATGTGTGCGGCGGGGGACCAAAATCGTATCGATCAATCCGCTGCGCGAGCGTGGACTCGAACGCTTCACGAGCCCGCAGCACCCGATGGAAATGATCACCGGCAGCAGTACCAAGATTGCGTCGATGTTCGTCCAGCCAAAGCTTGGGGGCGACTTCGCGCTGATCAAGGGGATGGCCAAACGCCTCGTGGAAATGGATGACCGGGCCGCCGAGCACGGCCACGAGCGTCTGATCGATCTGGATTTCGTGCGCGAGCATACCGACGGCTATGAAGCCTTTGCCGAAGATTTGCGCGCGGAATCATGGTCGGACATCGTCGCGGAGTCGGGCGTCGGGTACGAAGACATCGACGCGCTCACGCAGGTCTATGCAAAGGGGCAGCGCGTGATCGCCTGCTGGGGCATGGGCCTGACGCAGCACAAGCATTCGGTGCCGACCATCCAGATACTTTCGAACCTGACGATGATGCGGGGAAACATCGGCCGGCCGGGTGCAGGCCTGCTGCCGATACGGGGCCATTCGAACGTGCAGGGTGATCGTACCGTGGGCATCGAGGAAAAGCCCGAGCCGCAGTTTCTGGACCGGCTGAAGCAGGTATTCGGTTTCGAGCCGCCCCGCGAGCACGGTTACGACGTGGTGCACACGATCTCGGCGATGCTCGAGGGCAAGGTCAAGGTCTTTGTTGGCCTGGGCGGGAATTTTGCGACGGCGACCCCGGACACCTTGCGCACCTTCGATGCCCTGCGGCAATGCGACCTGACGGTGAATATCTCCACCAAGCTCAATCGAAGCCACCTGGTGCACGGCAAGCAGTCGCTCATCCTGCCCACTCTCGGCCGCACCGAAATCGACATGCAGGACGGCGTGGCACAGGGTGTCACAGTGGAGGATTCCGTGTGCATGGTCCACATCTCATACGGGATGAACCGGCCCGCATCGCCCTACCTGCTTTCGGAGACGGCCATCGTTGCAGGCATGGCGCATGCCACGCTGGGCTCCCGCCAGATCGACTGGCGCTGGTATGCGCGGGACTACGCGCGCATTCGCGATGTCATCGAGAAGGTACTGGATGGGTTCGACGACTACAACGCGCGTGTGGAGGTGCCGGGTGGGTTCCACCTGACGCCGCCTGCATGCCATCGCGTATGGCATACCCCATCTGGCAAGGCCGAGTTCAAGGTGCACGCCATCGACAAGGACTCGCCCATCCACCGCGCACGCGAGCAGTATGGCGACGCGCTGATGGTGATGATGACGACGCGCTCCCATGACCAGTACAACACCACGATCTATGGCCTCGATGACCGCTACCGCGGGGTATTCGGACTGCGCCGGGTGGTGTTCATGAACGCGGCCGATCTTGCAAGGCTGGGGTTCAAGGCAGGGCAGAAAGTCGACATCACCAGTGTCTGGGGCGACGGTGTCACGCGGCGGGTAGAGGACTTCCAGCTGGTGGAGTACGACATCCCCGAAGGCTGCGTGGGTGCCTACTATCCCGAAACGAATCCGCTGGTGCCGCTGGAAAGCACCGGCGACGGGTGCAACACCCCCACCTCCAAATCGGTGCCGGTGATCCTGAATCTGGCAAGGAGCCAGGAGAAAGCCGCGGCGTGAGCGCCGCCGAGGCAGCCAGTTTGGATGCGGCACGGCGCCCCAATCGGGGGCGCCCTGGTGCGGCGCACAAGACGTTAGCGTGCACTGCCGCATACTGGCGGGTTGGAGCGGTGGCACCTGCTTGCATACTATGACTATTGGCATTGCCAGGCACCGCCTGGCAATGGATCTTGCTTTGCAGACTGCGCCAGCGTGCCGGGGGAGGCGGCGGAGAGCGTGATTCTCATCACAAAACAAGCAAGCAGGAGACGTGAGTGAAACTGTACGAAAAGCTCGCTGGAGAGATCGAGGGCATGGTTCAGCAAGGGGTGCTGCTGCCCGGGGAGCGCATTCCTTCTGTACGGCAAACGAGCCAGCATCATCGATTGAGCCTGACGACGGTGATCCGGGCGTACGCGCAACTTGAGAGCCGGGGCGTCATCGAAAGCCGCCCGCAATCGGGCTACTTTGTCCGCAAGCGCTCGGGCGAGCCCGTGGTCGAGCTGCGTGCGTCGCGGCCCAGCGAGCGCCCGTCCGCGGTTGACGTAAGCGCGCTGGTGCTTTCCACGCTGCGGTCGATCCGCTCCGACGAGGCAGTGGCACTGGGCTCCCCCTATCCCGACTCATCGATGTTTCCCTGGCAGCGCATTACGCAGTATTCGAACAACATCGCCAGGCGATACACGAAATGGAACGTGCTGGATGACCTGCCGCCTGGCAGCCCCCAGCTGATCCGGCAGATCTCGCGGCGCTACCTGGAAAATGGCTACGCGATCGATCCCAACGAGATGATCATCACCATCGGCGCCACCGAGGCCATCAACCTGTGCCTGCAGGCGGTGGCCAAGCCCGGCGACGCCATCGCGGTGGAATCTCCCACGTATTACGCCATGCTCCATGCCATCGAACGGCTGGGCATGCGGGCGGTGGAAGTGGCCACCGATCCGACGGAAGGTATCGACCTGGATGCGCTGGCGAAACTGATCGACGAAAAACAGATCACCGCGTGCATGGTGATGCCGAACTTCCAGAATCCGCTGGGCTTCCAGATGCCGGACGACAAGAAGCGCAAGCTCGTGGAAATGCTGACGGAAAAGGACATTCCCGCCATCGAGAACGATGTCTACGGCGAGCTCTACTATGAGGCCAGCCATCCGAGTTCCCTGAAGACGTACGATACGGCCGGCATCATCCTGCATTGCTCGTCGTTCTCGAAAACGCTGACCAATGCGTCGCGCATTGGCTGGACCCTGGCCGGCCGCTACCATGATCGCGTGGAAAGGCTGAAATTCCTGAATACCCTGACCACGCCGTCGCTGCCGCAACTGGCCATTGCCGAGTTCCTGAAGAACGATGGCTATGACTACCACCTGAGGCGCGTCCGCAAGGCTTATGCGCAGCAGGCGAAGATCATGACGGCCAGCGTTCGCCGCTTCTTTCCGGAAGGCACCACCACGTCACGGCCCGCTGGCGGCTACGTGCTCTGGGTACAGATGCCGGACGGCGTCGACGCTATGGACTTGTACCACGCCGCGCTGGAATCGCGCATCACTGTCGCACCCGGCCATATGTTCGCGCCGGGGTTCACCTACAGTCATTGCATCCGGCTGAACTACAGTTGGGAATGGTCGCCCGAACTCGACGCGGCCTTGCAGACGCTGGGCCGACTGGCGACGAACCTGTGTGAACGCCGCCGGTGACCGGCCCGCGGGCTATCGCGTCATCCAGACGATGATGGCCAGCACGATCAGGTAGGCCGAGGCGTTGAACAGCGAGCGGTGCCACACCATCCGGTACAGGCCCGCCCACGACAACGCTCCTCTGATGGCCGCCGTTACCGCCAGCGCCACAAGCATCCAGAACAGCAAGGCGGGGACGAATACCCCATAGATATCGAAGTCATTCATCTGCATGGCTGGCCTCCCGGACAGTGGGTGTCTTGGCCTGGACCCTTCTTGCGGCGGCGGTGGGGCGTGCAACGGATGCGGTACCCATGCCTCGTCGGCCCGCTTTCGGTGCCCCATTGTTGCCGAGCGGCCTTGCGATCACGACCCAGGCTGCGGCGAACAGGATGCCGGCCGAAGCCGCCAGGCTCGTATTGAACAAGTCGGCGAAGTTGGCCTCGTAGATTTGCTGGACGTTCGCGAAGGAGGCGGTAGTGACTGCCAGCAGGACGCCGGTAATGCCAAAGTCCGGCCGTGTCATCAGGAAGCCGATGCATAGATAGGGTATGGCAAACAGGCAGACCAGCGACAGGAAATCGATAGCGTTCGGCAGTACGACGAACTGGTAGAAACAGGCCAGCAACAGGCAGGCGACGCTCGACAGGAGCACACGCCGGACAGCGTGCCGTGGTACATCCAGGGTGCTGACGAAGCAGGCAGTCAGCGCTGCCAGGCTCACCGCACCAGCGCCATCGATCCAGCCAGAGAGCATCCAGAGAGCACCGGCCAGGAACGTGGCGGTTGCGGCGGACGCCGATTGCACCAGCATCCGGCGATGATCGCGGAGAGCCGCCGGGATTGAAGGCGTGGCCGCGTCGCGCGGGGCGTACGGCGCGTTGGCGGCGGCAGGGTCGGTCATGCCGTGTGCCTCCAGGGCCTGCAGCATTTCCTGCAACCGCATCTGCAGGGCGGCACCTCGCGCCAGTGTCCGTTTGTTGCCGGATTCATGGGCAGCTTGTGCCATCAGCGTTCGAATGGTGTGGAGTTCCGCGGTCAGCTTGCGGTGCCGCTCGATCCGGGTGTGCGAATCGATGCGGTCCATCGGGATGCCGGTGGTCCAGGCCTGTGCCTGCGCGACCCATCCCGCAAATCGCTCCTCCAGCTCGGGGGCGATGTTCGACGGCAAGATCAACGCGCTGACCATGCTCGCGCAGACGATGCCGATGACGATCTCTTCCACCCGCAGCAGGGCCACATCGAAGATGCTCGCGGGGTCGGACACCGCCGGCAGCGCCACGATCGGCAGCGTGTACGCCGCCAGCAGGAAGACGTAGCTGCGCGGCGACGGCTCCAGCAATGAAAGATAGAGCATGGCGCCGGCCCACAGCGAAATCGCGGCCATCAGCACCACGGGCTCGTTGACCAGCGTCGGCACCATGCCTACCGCGGCGGCCGCGCCAAGCAGCGTGCCGGCTACCCGGTAAAGGCCCTTCGACCGGGTTGCACCGGTCAGGGGGCTGGACACCAGGTAGACGGTTGCCACGGCCCAGTATGGCCGCGACAGGCCGAGCGCCAGCGCAATGTACAGCGCCAGCATGGCAGCGCCAAACACCTTGATGGCGTAGACCCATCGCCGCATATCCTTGCTCAGCCATGTGGCCAGTGGCTGGCTGGCCGCGATGCGCTTCGAAGCAGCGTTCATCGACGATCCATCAGCTGGTCATGCCGGCCAGATGCATGGCCCCACGTATCACGCACGCCAGGGCGAATGCGGCGCCGAAACCCCCGCACCACAGCGCCAGCAGCCAGAGCAGTTGATTGGCCAGAGGTTGTTTCGCTTGCGTTGTCATCAGTGATACCCCTCGCCACGCTTGACCTTGCCGCGGAACACGTAATAGGACCACGACGTGTAGGTCAGGATGATCGGTACGATAAACAGCGTGCCCACGAGGGCGAAGCCCTGGCTTTGCGGTGCCGACGAGGCGTCCCAGATCGAGATACCCGGCGGGATGATGTTGGGCCAGATGCTGATGGCCAGGCCGGTGTATCCCAGGAAGACGATCACCAGCGCAAGCAGGAACGGCGAAACATTCGGTCGATGCTGAATGGCGCGATACAGTCCGGCTGCCGCGGCTACCACCAGCAGCGGAACAGGCAGAAAGAAGAACAGGTTGGGCAGCGAGAACCAGCGTTGCGCGATCTCCGGATGGGTCAGCGGCGTCCAGACGCTGACGGCTGCAATGAATGCGAGCACCACGCCGATCAACACGTTGGTCAGGCGCAGCATCGTCCATTGAAGGCGGCCCTCCGTTTTCATGATGAGCCACGTGCCGCCCAGGAACGCATAGGCCACGACGACGCCAACACCGGTGAACAGCGGGAACGGTGCAACCCAGTCGAATGCGCCCCCCACGTAGTGCCGGCCATTCATCGCCACGCCATCGATATAGGCGCCCAGCGTCACGCCCTGGAAGAAGGCGGCGGTGAGGGATCCGCCAATGAACGCCTTGTCCCAGTGCGGACGGCTGCGATCACTGGCCTTGAAGCGAAACTCGAAGGCGACGCCACGGAAGATCAGCCCGATCAGCATGAACATGAGCGGCAGGTAGAACGCGCTCAGCAACACCGAATAGGCCAGCGGAAAGGCGGCCAGCATGGCGGCGCCACCCAGCACCAGCCACGTCTCGTTGCCGTCCCAGACCGGCGCAACCGTGTTCATCATCACGTCGCGATCATGGCGGTCGCCGACGAACGGGAAGAGGATGCCGATGCCAAGGTCGAAGCCATCCATGATGACGTACATCATCACGCCGAAGAAGATCAGTACCGCCCAGATGACGGGAAGATTGATACCCATTGCTGTCTCCTGATTAATGTTGATGGCTGCCGAGCGCGGAGACCGGTCGTGCGATGGAAACCGGGAACGATGCGCGGTCCGGGGCGTTGTGTTCGGCCTCGGAAGGACCCTTGTTCACGAGCTTGAGCATGTAGCGGATGCCAATCCCGAACACGACGAAGTACACCACCACGAACATCACCAGCGAAATGGCTACAGGACCGAAGTCATGGTTGGACACCGCGTCGCGGGTACGCAGCAGGCCATAGACCACCCAGGGCTGCCGGCCAATCTCGGTCGTCATCCAGCCAGCCAGCAGTGCAACCAGTCCGCTCGGGCCCATGACTACCGCCATGCGGAGGAATGCCTTCGACCGGTACAGCACATCGGTGCGGCGCAGCAGCAGGCCGAGCGCGCCGAACAGGATCATCAGCACGCCCAGCCCGACCATCGCGCGGAACGTGAAGAAGAGGATGGTGGAGTTCGGGCGATCTTCTTTGGGGAATGACTTGAGGCCGGGAATCTGTCCGTCCAGCGAATGCGTGAGAATCAGGCTGCCAAGCCGGGGAATCTCGATGGCATAGCGGGTCTCTTCGCGCTCCATGTCCGGGATGCCGAACACGATCAGCGGGAAGCCACCGGTGTCACCGGGCTTGGCGCTGTTCCAGTGACCCTCCACGGCGGCGATCTTGGCCGGCTGGTGTTCCAGCGTGTTGATGCCGTGGGCATCGCCGACGACGGCCTGGATTGGTGCGATCACCAGCACCATCCACATGGCCAGGGAGAACATCTTGCGCACGGCGGGGTTGGCCTTGCCGCGCAGCAGCTGCCATGCACCGGCCGCCGCAACGAAGAGCGCGGTCGACAGCATCGCGGCGACGACCATATGCGCCAGGCGGTACGGGAAGGATGGGTTGAAGATGATCGCCAGCCAGTCGGTCGGCACCACCTTGCCGGCCACGATGGCGTACCCCACGGGCGTCTGCATCCAGCTGTTGGACACCAGGATCCAGGTGGCGGAAATCAGGGTGCCCAGGGCAACCATGAGCGTCGAGAAGAAATGCAGGCCCGGACCCACGCGGCTCCAGCCAAAGAGCATGACGCCCAGGAAACCGGCTTCCAGGAAGAACGCGGTGAGTACCTCGTAGGTCAGCAATGGACCCGTGACGCCACCGGCGAATTCGGAGAAGAAGCTCCAGTTGGTGCCGAATTCGTAGGCCATGACCAGCCCGGACACCACCCCCATGCCGAAATTCAGGGCAAAGATCTTGACCCAGAAGTCAAAGAGCGTCTTGTAGACGGGATTCCTGGTCATGAGCCATCGGGCTTCCAGGAAGGCGAGAAAACTCGCGAGTCCAATGGTGATGGCGGGAAAGATGATGTGAAACGAGACTGTGAAAGCAAACTGTATTCGTGCCAGCTCGAATGCTGTGAGTCCGTGCATCGCATGTGCTCCTCGGGTTGGCGTCGGTGCTGGGCCGCGTGACGCGATGCCGAAGAGTAAGAAACGCAGCGCTTTTCCGGGAGATACAGTTCTGGCCGTTTCGCGGCGAATCAGTAGGAAAACGAGCTGCACGCCTGATGTGGCAATGGTCCCGGGAATATGCGCGCGCCGGTGGAAAACCACTGTTCTGGTCTTGCGCGACGGGAACTGTGTATCGGAATCGGGAGAGGTAAGCCGGGGGCGGAGGTGTCGCGGGAAAGTCCGGGAGTGGAGGGATGTCCTTTGGGGGGAAGGACGGCAAGCTGGGGAAGCTTGCAGGACTTGTGCGCCGCGACCACGTCATTGTGATGCGCCGTTGGCTGCGATAGGGATGACAGTTCGCGCCTCCGCTGTCGGTCACAAGTGGCGTTATCGGTGGATTTCCTGGCTCGGGACGCCACGCAAGCCGTGTCGCCGCGCATGGGTGGTCTGTAGTGCGGCGGAAGTCAATCATCTGTACTCCGCCCCACGGCGCGCATGTTGCCAGACTAGCGTTCGGCTCCGGATGCAACGTTCCCGTCAAAGCGCCGGCGCGAGTGGATTCCTGTCGGGAGATATGCGGATGCGTGTGGGTTTCAACGACAAGTGAAACCCTGCGCGCCGACTATGCGGAGATGCGCGATGCTAAGTTTTGACGAGGCGCAGGTCCTCTTTGCGTCATCCATTGAGCCCGTCGCCGAAACGGAGCGAATCTGGCTCGGCGGTGCGGCAGGGCGCGTGTTGGCCCGGGATGTGGTCGCCTGCGCCGATTCCCCGTCGGCGGACAAGAGTGCCGTTGACGGCTACGCCCTGGCGATGGAAGACGCGGCAGCCGGCGGCGTGCTGCCGGTGCAGCAGATCTGCTACGCGGGCATGGCGCCCGAGGCCCTGAAGCCGGGGCATGTCATTCGACTGTTCACCGGCTCGGTGATGCCAGCGGGCGCCGACACGGTGATCTGCGTCGAGGATGCGGAGGTATGCGAGGCCGGCGTCCGGCTGGATGCACAGCATCGGCGCGGCGCAAACGTCAGGCGCAAAGGCGAGGACAGCAAGGAGGGCGATGTGATGATCACGGCCGGCACGGTGCTGACTGCCGGCCATATCGCGACGCTGGCCTCCCAGGGGATCGAATCGGTGTGGGCCTTCCGCATCGTGGAGGTCTCGTTGCTGATTACCGGCGACGAGCTTTGCTTCGCGGACGTCGCGGCCGCGCCTCACAAGGTGCGCGATGTCAATGGACCCATGCTCGAGTCAATGGTCGAGTCCATCGGCGCGATTGTCGTTAACCGCAGGCATGTTCACGATGACGAGCACGAGCTGCATCAGGCCATTATCGAGCTGGCAGGCGAATCCGATATCGTGCTGATTACCGGCGGCACGTCCGGCGGTGATCGCGACCTGGTGGAACCCGCGCTGATTTCCGCTGGCGGCCATTTGTTGTGCCGCAAGGTGAACATGACGCCCGGCATGCCCATCACGCTGGGCCAGGTGCGCAACAAGATCGCCGTGTGCCTGCCGGGGAATCCTGCCGCCGCCTACACCACGTTCACGTTGCTGGTGACGCCGATGCTCAGGAGGCTTCAGGGGCGCGAGACGATCTTTCCGCCCGTCAGGTCTGTCCGGACGGAGCAGGCCGAGCCACCAGCCGCCAGCGGCCTTGACCAGTTCTTCCGGGCGTCGCTGGCCAGTTCCGACGACGGCTGCGATCGCGTCGCCATCCATGCGCAACAGGGTTCGGCCTCGGTGTCATGGCTCGGAGATGTCATGGGGTTCGTGCGCGTGGCCCCTCGCAATGTGCGCCAGTCGGCGGGGCTGTTGCCCTTCTATGCGCTGGACCGGTGGCTGAGCTAGCCGCGGCGGCGCACCGAGGCGACAGCCAGGCGATCTAGTCCATCACCACGCGGTTGCGCCCCTCGGCCTTGGCGCGGTAGAGCGCGCGATCCGCGGAAGCGAACGTCATCTGGCGCGCAAGATCGGTGCTGCCTGTCCGTTGCGTCACGGCCGCGCCGATGCTCACTGTCACGATGCCGGCCGGCGACTGGCGATGCTGGATGGCCAGGCTGGCCACGCCGGCGCGCAGCTTTTCCAGCGCGGCCTCAAAGGTTGCCCGCCGGAGTCCGCACTGCGACAGGCCGAACTCCTCGCCGCCGAGGCGGCCCGCAATCATCTTGTACGCCTCTGCGATGCTCTGGAGCTCGGTGGCTACCTGGCGCAGGCAGGCATCACCGGCCTGATGACCGTAGGTGTCGTTGTACTGCTTGAACCAGTCGATATCGACCATCACCGCGCCCATCTCGGTGCCGTCGGCGGCCCCGTCCCATGATCTGCGGATGCTCTCCAGCATGTAACGCCGGTTGAAGAGACTGGTGAGCGGATCCGTGGCGGTGGCCGTGCGCAACCGGAGGTCGTTCTCGATCATTGCGCGCAGGTACCGGAATACTTCGGCGTGAGCGGGGGAGAAGCGGGCGGGTTGCGGATCCATAGCGCAGAGCGCACCGACGATGTCGCCATCGGGTCCGCGCAACGGGATTGCGGCATAGGATCGGGCGAAAGGCGCCGATGTGACCAACCTGCAGTCGACGAACCGCGTATCCGCCAACGTATCGGCCACGATGAAGAGGTCATCGGCCTGCACCGCGTAGTTGCACAGCGACTGCCTGCGTGGAATGGGGAGTACGGACAGCCCCACCTCGGCCCTGTAGTGCTGGTGTTCCGCATCCAGTAGCAGCACTGCCGATATGGTCGCTTGCGTCACGCTTTTCAGAATGGCGGTAGCGTGGCCAAAGCACTCCCGCATCACCTGGTCGTCATGCAGCAGCCATTCAAGGATGGGGGACTCGCCTTGCGCGGGCGAGATGTCGCGCCCGGCTGCCAGGTCGGCGGCGTACGGGAGGGGGCGATGATTCGGGTGCAATGCGATTCCGTCGGAAGTGACACTTCGACGTCAACGGATTGCCGCGTGAAATCTTGAGGCATGCCGGACGTCGCCAGGACGCCACGTGATGCGAACCGGCAGAGACCGGCGCGGGGTTCGGCCCCGCGGTTGTTCCATCAACGGTTGTGCGTTGCGATGGCGTGCGAGGCGGCGCAGTGTGCGGCAGCCGCCTGACGCGCGTGTGCGCGTGCGGCGTCAATGACTTGCCAGTTGGGGCCCGCATGCGCGGCGATGCTGGCACCGAGCGTGACGGTGAAGAGAAGAAAGGAGAGCGCGGATTTCATCAGGGGATCTGTGCTGGTTGGTTCGTCATGGCTGGGGCTTGTGCCAAGCCCCGCCATCGGATCGCGACGCCCGGTCAGGGCGTCAATGCATCTCAGGCCGCACTGCCCTCGCCGTCCAGGATGCTGCGTGCTGGCGGCGCAGAGACACCGGTGTGGTCCATGCCCGCCACTTCGAGACCGGCACTGCCGTGGGCACCGTCGGTGAACGGACTACGCTTGTCCAGGACGTTTGCACCGTCGCTGTACGGGTCGGCCGCCTTGATGCCGTTGGCACCGTCTGTATAGGGCTCGGGACGCTTGATGCCGTTGGCCCCGTCGGTATAGGTGCTGAAGCCGGTCTTGTGAAGCGCGTAGTCGTAACTGTCCGCGCTTGCTGCGTGCGCTACCGGGCCCTGTGCCTGAGCGGGGGCGTAGATCAGGATGCTGGCACCAAGGATGACGCCGGAAACAAGGGTGGAGAGGTCGACTTTCATGATCTGGTTTCCTTTCGAAAGATTGCGTGTCGCGCAGGACATTGGCTGTCATGACGCCTCGTGTTCCGAGGCACCGACCGCCGTGGCGGATGACATGCTGGCCTGCTGGAAGGCATGGTAGGAGACA
Source organism: Cupriavidus sp. 291-E7 (assembly GCF_057798835.1). Classification (NCBI taxonomy): domain Bacteria; kingdom Pseudomonadati; phylum Pseudomonadota; class Betaproteobacteria; order Burkholderiales; family Burkholderiaceae; genus Cupriavidus; species Cupriavidus sp. 291-E7. The sequence goes on along the minus strand of NZ_JBYOJV010000006.1, from coordinate 54,528 downwards.
GGGTCGAACGGTTACGCATACAAAATCGACGCGATTGAAGCGGAACAGTTTGCGTCGCCTGCGTGCAGCGCGTGATGCGCGCCAACTGATCTTCATCCCTTTCCCGACATCTGTATCTCTGCAGAATCGGCCGCATTCCCTACGCTTCGGCCAGCGACTTCAAAGACGTCGCGCCGGTCCATCCGTGCGGTATCCGCGATGGCCTCTACCGGCTCTTCCCCCTGGTGTCGTGTGTCTGGATTGGTATGAAACAGAGAGCTCTGCTAGTAACGCCCGTCGTCGTGACTGTCCTCGCGGTGATCTGCGCCGTCCCTGCCTGTGTCCATCTTTGGGACTACTACAAGGCGGCCCCGTGGACGCGCGATGGCCACGTGAGAGCGGACGTCGTGCAGGTCTCGCCGGACGTTTCGGGGCTTGTCACGCAGGTCCTGGTAGCGGACAACGCGACAGTTCATCGCGGGCAGGTCTTGTTCATCGTGGATCCCGACCGATTCAACCTCGCGCTGCGCAAGGCGGAGGCGACGCTCGCACAGAAGCGCGCGACGCTGGCACAGGCCCAGCGCGAGAACAGGCGCAATCGGGAACTGGCTTCGGTCGTGGCAACGGAGGCCACCGAGATGACGCAGGCAAGGGTGGAGGAAGGGCAGGCGGAAGTCGCCCAGGCCACGGCAGCCGTGGACCAGGCCCGTCTCGACCTGGAGCGCTCTCACGTCGTGGCGCCTGTGGACGGGTATCTCAACGACCGCCTGCCAAGACTGGGCGACTATGTCGTGACCGGAAAGCCCGCGCTGTCGATGGTCGACCAGCACGCCATCTATATCGAAGGCTATTTCGAGGAAACCAAGCTCCCACGCATTCACATTGGCGACGCCGCCGATGTACAGCTGATGGGCGAGCACGAGGTGCTGCACGGCGTGGTACAGAGCGTGTCCGCCGGGATCGAGGATCGCGATCGCAACGTTGGCGCCAATCTCCTTCCCAACGTCAATCCGACATTCAACTGGGTGCGGCTGGCCCAGCGGGTGCCGGTGCGCGTGGCACTTCGGGATGTCCCCGCCAATGTCAGGCTCGTCTCGGGCAGGACGGCGACGGTTAGTGTGCGTGAGTCGACTGGCTCCGTAACATCGATTCGCCCCGGGAAGGAGGCTTCGAGATGAGAAGGCTGAACCTTGGCCCGATGGTCATCGCCGGGCTCTTGCCAACACTGTTTGCCTGCACCACGGTGGGTCCCGACTACAAGGTGCCGCGGGATGCGGTGATAACTGACCCAGCGGCCGGTGCCGCACTGGTGGATGCCGACAGCAAGATCACGACCCGTGGCGCGGTGCCGGATGACTGGTGGCGTCTCTACGATGATCCGAAGGTCGATGAACTGGTAAAGCGAGCGTTGCTGGCCAACACGAACCTGCGTGTGGCTGCGGCCAATCTGCAGCGTTCCATTGCGAATTATCACGAGGTTGAGGCGGAGAACCTGGTCCAGGGCAGTGTCAGCGCGGCAACCCAGCGCACACAACTATCTGGCGAGAGCTTTCTGCAAACGAAGAAGGTGCCGGTCCTCAATATTGGCGACTATGGCATTGGCGTGTCGTACCTGCTGGACCTGTTCGGCAAGCTGGCCAGGGCCGACGAGGCTGCGTTGGCGAATGTCGAGGCAAGCCAGGCGGCGCTGGACTCCGTACGGGTTGCGGTGGTCGCACAGACGGTGCGCGCCTACGTTGAAGGCTGCGCGGCATCGCATGAACTGCATGTCGCCGAGCGCCAGCTTGAGATCCAGGAGCGTGCGGTGAGCCTGACGCGCAGGCTTGTTGCCGCCGGGCGCAATGAACCGGGAGACGTGGCACAGGCCAATGCGCAGGCCGAGCGCCTGCGCGCGGTGCTTCCGCAATTCAAGGCCCGGCAGGCGTCGGCGTCGTATCGCCTGTCGGTCATGCTTGGAGAGCCGCCCGGTTCGGTACGACAGGATTGTCATGGCCTGCCAGTGGTGCAGCGCCCGGTGCCTGTTGGCGACGGCACCGCGCTGCTCAGGCGTCGCCCGGATGTCCGGCAGGCCGAGCGCGAGCTTGCATCGCACGTAGCGCGTATTGGTGTGGCCACTGCCGATCTGTTCCCCACCGTTCGGCTCGGCGCTTCCGCCGGGGTCACCGGCGTACTGGACGACCTGGGCTCGGGTGCGACCGTGCACTGGGGAGTCGGCCCGATGATCACCTGGAACTTCCCAAGCAATGGCGCACTTCCACACATCCACGGCGTACGCGCGGCCTCCGATGCCGCCTTGGCCAGGTTCGATGGCGTCGTGCTCAAAGCCCTTGAAGAAACCAGAACGGCACTGAGCGCCTATGGCTACGAACTGGAGCGCAATGCCGGTCTTCAGAAATCACGCGATGCCGCGGCGGTAGCCGCCACGGAAAAGCGGGAGCTGTATGCGGGAGGAAAGGTGTCGTCGCTGACCAGCCTGGATGCGGACCGCGTGCTGGCCGACGTGGAACAGGCGCTGGCCGATTCGGATGCACAGGTCGCGCTGAAGCAGGTGGCGCTCTTCGAGGCACTTGGCGGTGGTTGGAAGAACGCCCCCATGCCGGTGACGAAGCATGCGACGGAAGGAGACTGAGGCATGTCCGCAACCCATTCAAATGAATCGAGATGAAGATGGCATTCCAACTGATCGATGTCGACGCGATTTCGCCGCCATGCTCCCGCGTTGACCAGTGGCTGATGGAGGTAGGAGACGGCAAGACGACATTGGCGTTCGACGACTGGTTTGCCGGCAGGATCGACGCGGTGGCGCGCAAGATGGCCGAATGCGATGGCCAGGCGCGTGCGCTGAGATTCATCCAGGGTCCGGTGGAGTTTGAACTCGCGCACGGCGGCTGCTACACGGTGAGCCATTCCCAGAAGGGGACGCGGCATTTCCGGTGCATTCTGGACGGCCACTTTCCTTTGATCTCTTTCTACCGGCCGGGCGCATCCGAGCGTTTCCCCTGGATCACGCTGGCCCGGGTCTTTGTGGCGGATGAGCTGCGCTCGCTGAAGCGGGTGGCGTAGCACTGGCACGGCATGGCGCACGGCCGTGCCACGCGAGGTACAGATACAGCGATCAGGAAGCGGAACAGTTGTGGGGCGGGCCGGCGAACGTCGCCACGGCAAAGCACTGTTCCGCTCGAGGTATCCGACGTCTGTAACCCACGTTTCGTGCTGGCTTTTTCTACCATTGTCATCAGGAATCGATGACTGGATCTGGGGACCAGACAGACGTAGGTCCTTGTGCACCGCGTGCATTCAGCCAGATTCAAGTAGACAACCCTCCATCAGGCAAATCAGGCGATCCATTGACGAGAGGCTGGAGCATTTCCACCAGCCAGGGGGAGCCTTTTGCCGTCGATCATGAGCGCAGCCCGTGGCTGTCATGCGTCGACGAAACGTTTCTCTAGTTACTCGTTTGGTGAATGACATGAAGGAGATATGGATCAGGAACCCATCCATTGCTTATGCACTTTGGCAGGACCACGCTCGCGCTGAAATGGAGCGCGGTCTGGCTCCGCAATCGGTGGTGCAGCAACGGGCAATGGTCGACCGATTCAACCGGTATCTCAGGACGCACGGCGTGAGCCTGGCGGATTTCGAGAGCCACCACATCGAAGCTTTCTGGTCGACCCCCGAGGCGGATACGCATGCGCCGGGCACGCGTACCCGCTACCTGAAACTGCTCGATCGCCTATGCCAGCATCTGGTGGCTATCGGCGTCAGGGAAAGCAACCCGGCATCGCGTCTCGCAAGCAGTGCTGCCTGGCCAGCGCGAGGCGCGGTGCCGCCATTTCTTTCGGAGGCGGCGGACTTACGTCTACAGCGCTTTGTTCAGCCAGACACCGCCGATGGCGTATCGATGCTGCGCAGGCGTGCGGTGGTGGCAATATTCCTTGGGACTGGCATCACGGCCCGCGAAGGCCGATCCGTAGCACTCCAGGACATTTATCCGACGGGGTCTTTTCCGCATCTGTACGTTCACGGTGCGCGAGGACGGCCGGATAGAAGAATCCCGCTGGAGTCTTTTGCCATGCCGGCCTTGGAAGCATGGCAGGCCCGGCGCAGGCAACTACCGATTCTGGGCGACCTGCTCTTCGCACTGCGTGCGTCGGGGGAGCCCATCACGGATATGAGTTTTGGGATATTCGTGCGCGATGCGCTCAATGAGATCGGCCAAGCCAGTGATGACATGGGACCGCGCATTCTTAGAAATACGTACTGCAGGCGTCTGCTCATTGCCGGCGTGCCGCGCGAGCGCGTCTCAGAGCTGCTCGGCCTGACCAGCACCCATACGTGCGAGAAGATCCAGGCGACCATCGACGTATCAGAGCGTTGATTGCACTCGTCTTGCTTGCCGCGGCACCGTCGCAAGCCAATGCTCGCGCCAAACAATTTGCAGCCGGCGAAACTGGCGTTCCCGAAGCGTGAGGAGGCGGAATGCCGGGAAGGCGAATCCGCGCCGAATGACGCGGATTCCTTGGGGAGAGCCTCGCCGCTGCACTCAGTTCAGGTGCACGTTTGCACTTTTGATGAGCTTGCCCCACTTTGCGACGTCCGATTGCATCAGCGTGGCCAACTGCTTCGGCGTGCTGGCTTCCAGGATGACACCCTGGTCGGCCAGCCGCGCGGCAAGATCCGGGGAGGCAACGGCCTTTTGCACCTGCGTGTTGAGCAACTCGACAATCTCGGCCGGCGTGCCTGCGGGTGCCAGTAGCGCGAACCAGTTCTTCATTTCGAACCCGGGAAGTCCGGCTTCGGCCAGTGTCGGAATGTCCGGGCTCATGGGCAGGCGCTTGGCCCCTACGACAGCAAGCGCTTTGAGCTTGCCGCTCTTCACCAGCGGCATGGAAGACGGCACGCTATCAAAGAACACCGAGACATTGCCGGCAAGCAGATCGGGCATGACGTTATTGCTGCCCTTATAAGGGACGTGCAGCATGTCGGCGCCAGTGGACAACTTGAACATTTCCAGTTCCAGGTGCGACAGTGTGCCGTTTCCCTGCGAAGCGGCGCTTAGCTGTCCGGGCTTGGACTTGGCCAGCGCGACCAGCTCCTTGACCGAATTCGCTGGAATCGAAGGGCTCACGACCAGCATGTGGGGTACGTGGCCCACAAGCGAGATCGGGGTGAAGCTCTTCAGAACATCGAAGCCGAGTTTGGTGTAAAGGTTGGATGCGATGGCAAGCGAGCCTGACGCCAACAATAGCGTGTAGCCATCCGGCGCCGCCTTCGCAACGATGTCCGATCCGATGGTGCTGCCTGCACCAGGCCGGTTCTCGACTACCACCGGCTGCCCAAGCCCTTCGGACAGCTTCTGCGCAATCGCCCTGCCCAGGACGTCAGTGGCACCGGCCGGCGGAAAAGGTACCACCAGCCTGATCGTCTTGGATGGATATGTCTGCGCCAGCGCGCAGCCAGTACCGAAAGCCAGTACGCCAACGGACAGCGCCAAGGCTGCCAAGCGCGCAATCTTTTTCTTCATCAAACGCTCCCCGAAAAATCAGACGCCAATGAGTCTGTCATCAATATGCAGTGGCGGATCAGGGAGCAATGTCCGTGCCAACTTTAACCGTCAGCCTAAAGTCGCGTGGGCCGGTGAACGCAATCGTTGATGGCGGCTTTCCGGGCGGGAGTGCCGCAACGCCCGAAAAAATCACACCTGTCCGGCCAAAAACTGCCGGGTCAACGACTGCCTTGCAGAACATCGCCACCCGGAGTGATCGCGTCCTGATACTGCGCGGGCGAATACCGAACGATCGTTGAATCCACGCCGCTTTCACCCGATGGACTGCATCGTTTGGTCAGGTTAGGCTCTCTGAAGAACCCATACAAAGAGGAGCAGACGGAAATGTTGGCTGTAGTCGCACAAATAAAAGTAAAGCCGGGTGCCGAGGCACAGTTCGAAGCGATCGCGGCGGAACTCGCGGCGGCATCCCGCCAGGAGGCGGGCTGCGTCGAGTACGATCTTTGGCGAACAAATGAAACCGGGGTCTATGCGTTCGTGGAGAAGTATCGAGACGCCGATGCGGCGGACGCGCATCGAAAATCGGACCACTTCAGAACGATCGGCAAAGCAATGGGCGCGTTCATGGACGGCCCGCCGACCGTGCTGCGGCTGACTTCGGTCTGATCCCCGGTACCAATGCCCGTGGATAACGGCACGCCAGCGGAGTGCTGGCGTCCCTCGGGCGACCGCGCTGCCTCACGACACCCGCGCCACCTCTTCCACGCGGGTTTGCCGCGCCGCCTCCTGCGCCGGCGGCCGGATCCGGAACCAGATGGCATACATCGCTGGCAGGAACGCCAGTGTCAGCAGCGTGCCGGCGAGCGTCCCGCCGATCAGCGTATAGGCCAGTGTGCCCCAGAACACCGAGTGCGTAAGCGGGATGAAGGCGAGAACGGCTGCCGCGGCGGTCAGCAGAACGGGGCGGGCCCGTTGCACGGTGGCTTCCACTACCGCGTCGTACGGCGACAGTCCATCCTTCAGATTGCCCTGGATCTGTCCGATCAGGATCAGCGTGTTCCGCATGAGGATGCCAGACAGCGCCACCAGCCCCACGAGTGCATTGATGCCGAACGGCTGGTGGAACAGCAGCAGGGTCGGAACGACGCCGATCAGGCCGAGCGGACTCGTCAGGATGACCATCACCATGCCGGCCATCGACCGCACCTGGAACATGATGATCAGCAGCGTGATGGCCAGCATGATGGGGAACAGGGGCGCCAGCGCCTTGTTCGCCTTGCCCGCTTCCTCGATGGAGCCGGCCATCTCGATGCGATATCCGGAGGGCAGCTTCTGGATGACCGGCTGCAGTTGCGCCAGGATGGCCTTCGATACGTCGGGCGGCTGCTGGTCGTCGGCAATATCGCCCCGCACCGTGATGGTCGGCGTGCGGTCACGGCGGCGCAGGACGGGATCTTCGGTGCGCACGTCCACGGTGCCGACCTGCGAGAGGGGGACGCGCTCGCCGTTGGCGCCGATCAGCGTAAAGCCGGCGATGCGTTCCGGATCGAGGCGGATGTCGCCCGCGGCGCGCGCCAGCACCTGCACCGAGCGAATGTCCTCGCGTACCTCGGTCACCGGCACACCGGTGAGCAGGAATTCGAGCTGCTGCGCCACATCGTGCGAGGTCAGGCCGACCGCCTGCAGGCGGTCCTGCTGCAGCGAGAAGTGCAGCGCCGGCACGCGCGGGCCCCAGTCGGTGTTGACGGTGCGCATCAGCGGGCTGGCATTCATCACGTCCTCAACCTGCTTCGCGATGACGCGCAGCTTGTCGGGGTCGGGACCCATGACACGAAACGCGACAGGGAAGGGTGAATAAGGCCCGAACACCAATTGCGTCACGCGCACGCGCGCGCCCGATGCCAAACCTTCGGCGACGGCCTGGCGGAGCCGGCCCTTGAGTACGTCGCGTTCTTCCTGGCTGTCGGTTCGCACCACGATCTTGGCGAAGGACGGGTCAGGCAGTTCCGGCGACATGGCCAGGTAGAAGCGCGGTGCCCCCTGGCCGATATAGGACGTCACGATCTTCGCTTCTGGCTGCTTGTCGAGCCACGCTTCCACCTTTTGCGCCGCGGCGCTGGTCTGTTCGATGGACGTGCCATAGGGCATCTGCACCTCCACCAGCACCTCGGGACGATCGGAAGTCGGGAAGAACTGCTTGCGCACGGCACCCATGCCGACGGCGCTCGCGGCGAACAGTCCGACGACGATTGCCGCCACCAGCCATTTCCGCCCGATCACCCGCCCCAGCAACCCGCGAAAGCGCTGGTAGTTCGGCGTGGCGTAGATAGCATGATGGCCGCCTTCCACCTTCTTCATTTCAGGCAGCAGCTTCACGCCGAGATAGGGCGTGAAGGCGACTGCGACGATCCACGACGCGATCAGTGCGATCCCCACGATCCAGAACTGGTTGCCGGTGTATTCGCCCGCGGAAGACTTCGCGAAGCCGTTCGGCATGAAGCCCACCGCAGTGACAAGCGTGCCGGAGAGCATCGGCGCTGCCGTATGGCTCCATGCGTAGGCCGACGCCGCGATCCGTCCATAGCCTTCCTCCATCTTCACCACCATCATTTCGATGGCGATGATGGCATCGTCAACCAGCAGTCCGAGTGCCAGTATCAGGGAGCCCAGCGTGATGCGGTCGAAGTTCTTTCCGGTGGCGGCCATGACCACGAAGACGGCGGCCAACGTCAGCGGCACTGCCGCGGCGACCACGATCCCGACTCTCCAGCCCATGCTGACAAAGCTCACCACTAGCACCACGATCAGCGCGGCGAAGAACTTGACCATGAACTCGTCGACCGACGCCTTGATGTTGACGGCCTGGTCGGTAACCTTGCTCAGTTCCATCCCCAGCGGCAGTTCGGCGCCGATCTTCGCCACTTCCGCATCGAGCGACTTGCCGAGGTCGAGGCCGTTCCAGCCGTCGCGCATCACGATGCCGAGCAGCAGCGCCGGCTCGCCCTTGTTGCGTACAACGAAGGTGGCCGGGTCCTGATAGCCGCGTTCGACGGTGGCGATATCGGACAGTTTCAGTGTGCGGCCGTGCGCCACCACGGGGGTGTCACGGATGGGGTCGAGCTTGTCGAACGCGCCGTCGAGCCGCACGAAGACCTGCGGCCCGTTGGTGTCGATGGAGCCCGCGGGGGTGAGCACGTTCTGGCTGTTGAGTGCGGCGAAGATGTCCTGTGGCGTTACGCCAAGCGTGGCCAGCCGGTCATGCGAGAACGACACGTAGATGCGCTCCGCCTGCTCGCCGATGATGTTGACCTTCTTCACGCCGGCCACATGCAGCAGGCGCTGGCGGATGGTCTCCGCTTCGCGCACCAGCAGCCGTTGCGGCTCGCCCCTGGCCTTCAGCGCGAAGAGGCCGAAGGTCACGTCCGAGTATTCGTCGTTGATGAGCGGGCCGATAACGCCCGCCGGCAGGGACCGCGCCTCGTCGCCGAGTTTCTTGCGGGCCTGGTAGAACTCCTCCGGCACTTCCTTTGGCGGCGTGCTATCGAGCAGCGTGACGGTGGTGAAAGCCAGTCCAGGCCGCGTGTAGGTTTCCGTCCGGTCGTAGTAGCGCAGTTCCTGCATGCGCTTTTCCAGTTTTTCCGCGACCTGGTCCTGCATTTCCTGCGCTGTCGCGCCGGGCCATGCCGTGATGAAGATCATCGACTTGACCGTGAATGGCGGGTCCTCCGCGCGGCCGAGCTGGAAGAAGGCGACAACGCCGGCGATCGAGACAAGAATAATCAGGAAGAGCGTGACGGCACGTTCGCGCACCGCGAGTGCCGAGAGATTGAAGCCACTCATTGCTGTCCCCGTACGCCGTTGACGGCATGCGCGCCTTTACCGGTTTGGGCGGCCGGGGCGGCTTCCGCCACCTTCACGTCGGACGCCACCCTGACCTGCTGTCCTTCGGTCAGCAAGTGGACGCCCAGCGCCACCACGCGGTCGCCAGGCTGAATCTGGCCCTCGATCCGCGCGGTATCGTCGCCGATGGCGCGCACGGTTACCGGTCGCCACGTTGCGTGCGCGGGATTGCCTGTGACTACCCAGACGCCGGGGCCCTTGCCCGGATCGTGGAGGGCGCCGATGGGGACTTGCAGGCCGGATGCCGCTTCTTTCGGGTCGGCCACCTGCAGCGTGACGGTGGCGCCGAGCGGCGCGTCGGTCAGCGCACCGCCAAGCACGTAGCGCGCTTCATAGGTGCGGGTTTGTCTGTCGGCAGCGTCGGAAAGCTGCCGCAGGGTCGCGGTAACTGCCTCGCCGTCCTTGCCATAGAGCGTTGCGCGGGCCGTGGAGCCTGCCGGCGGGCGCAGGGTTTCCGGCAGATGGATGATGGCTTCGCGCTGCCCGGCACGGGCCAGTCGCACCACCACTTGGCCAGCATTCACCACCTGTCCGGCTTCGGCGACGGTTTCGACCACAACCCCGTCGGCATCGGCCAGCAACACGGCATAGTCGGATGCGTTTCGCGCCACGTCGGCCTGCGCCTCTTCCGCCCGGAGCTGGGCCCGCGCCGAGTCGGCGGAAGCCTTGATCTGGTCATAAGCGGACGCGGACACCGCCCCGGCCGCCACGAGATCGCGGTAGCGCTCCTCGTCAGCCGCCAGTTGCGTGGCGCGGGCCTTGGCGGCGGCCACGGCTTCCTGTCGCGCGCGTGCCGCCAGCTTCAGGTCGATGGGATCGAGTCGCATCAACGGCTGGCCGCGCTTCACGGATTGGCCGGTGTCGACCAGGCGCTCCAGCACCTTGCCCGAGACGCGAAAGCCCAGGTCGCTCTGCACCCGGGCGGCAACGACGCCGGTGAAGGCGCGCCGGACGGCGGATGCGTCCTGAACGTTTTCCACCCTCACCAACGGTGCCAGCACGCGGGGATCTGGCTTCGGCTCGCCGCCGCATGCCGCAAGGGCGAGCGGCACAAGACAGATGGCAGCGAAGGTAGTGGTGCGGGTGGCGGCGTGGGTGACGGTGGATGCGAAAAAGCGGCGCTGAAGCATGAGGGCCCTCCATACGAATGGCCTTCACTGTATAAACAGTGACCAAAATAGTCAATGGTCACTGCGCAAATTCACATGGCGTGTGCCGAGGACGCGCGAGATGTCAGGGCGCCAGACTTCGCAGGATCAGGTTGCTGAGCTGCGCCGGCGCCACTTCGACAAAGTCGAGGTTGTGCTGGAGTTGCAGCGGATCGAGGTAGGGCTTCATCACGAGGTAGATGGCGTGAGCCGTCTCGTCGAGGGGCGTTTTGCGCTCGAATTCACCCGCCTCACGCCCCTCGCGCACGATCTGGAGGATTAGTTGCTGCATGTGGGCGTCGTAGGCGCGAGCCGATCCCCACTGCTCTTCGCAGGCCACCACGGCAATGGCGTACAGCTTGCGGTCCTGGAAGAAAAGCCGGCTGCCAGCCTCGGCCAGCGTGCCAAAGAGGCGTCGCAGCCGCTCCGAGGCGGAATCCGCTCCGGCCACCGCCTCGTCCACGGCCTGGCGCATCTGGGCCAGGCAGTTGCCGCAAATGACCTCGCCGATTGCCTGCTTGGAGTCGAAGAACTTGTAGACGTAGGCCTTTGAGAATCCGATGGCCTTGGCCAGGTCGGAAACCGTTGTCTTTTCGTATCCGTAGAGGCTGAAGTGCTCCGTGGCGGCGTCCACGATCTGGCTGCGCACGCTATGGTCCACGGGGCCGCGGGGCAGAGGAGGGATGGGTTGGGTGTCGGTCATGGCATGAGCTTACACGGTGATTGGTCATTGACAAAGAGTGACTAGTTTGTATTATGGTCACACGTCACGCAATGCAACCGATCATGTTATTCCGCCAACCTATGCATTTCCCGTCTCTTCGCTTCCGATCTCTCGATGGCCTGCCCGCCCTTGTTGTCACCGCGACTGCCGTGGCGGCACTTGCCGGCTGTGCTGTCGGCCCCGACTACCACAAGCCCGATGTGCCCAACGCGGAACGCTTTCTTGGGCAACGCGACGTGGAGCAGCGTCAGGCCGCCACCCGGGCGGATCTCGAAGTCTGGTGGGAAGGGTTTGGCGACCCGCAACTGACACGCTTCGTGCGGCTGGCGCTCGACCAGAACCTCGACCTGGCGGCCGCCTCGGCGCGAGTCACGCAGGCCGGGGCCGGGCTGCGCTTTGCCACGGCCGCGCTGTTGCCGTCGGGCGGAGTCAGTGCCCAGGCCGCGAAGCAATACCAGTCCGTCGAGACACCATTGGGCCGGGTGCTGAACGCAACGCCGAACTTCGACCGGCATGGCAGCCTATACGAGGCAGACCTCACCGCAAGCTGGGAGATCGATATCTTCGGGGGCCTGCGGCGCGAGCGCCAGGCCTCGCAGGCGGAGTACCAGGCGTCGGAGGCGGGACTGGCTGCTACGCGCGTGGAAGTGGCGGCACAGGCCGCCGACACTTACGTGACCATCCGTGGCCTTCAGGCCCGGCTGTCGATTGCGCGGCAGCAGGTGGAGACACAGCGGAAGCTGGTCTCGACCGTCAGGCTGCTCTACGCCAAGGGACTTGCCGCCGCGCTGGAGGTACAGCAGGCGGAAGGCGCGCTCGCACAGGTGGAGGCCACCATTCCGGAACTCGAATTCGGACTCGATGCCGCGATGAATGCGATGGACGTGCTGCTCGGCACCCCTCCGGGCACCTACCGCGCCGAACTTGCCGACATCAAGGCGATCCCGGCCGCTCCACGCATCGAAGACACTGGCACACCTGCCGACTTGCTCCGGCGGCGCCCGGACCTGATCGTGGCAGAGCGCCGGTTGGCGGCATCGAATGCCCGCATCGGCGCCGCCATCGCTGAGTACTATCCGAAGGTCTCCCTCAGCGGACTCCTGGGCAGCGCGACTACCGTGGCCAGCGGCAATCTGTTCTCGGCCGGCGCCAATCAGGCGGCGGGGGTTGCCGGATTGCGCTGGCGGCTGTTCGACTTCGGTCGTATCGGGGCGCAGATCGATCAGGCCAAGGGGCAGGAGGCCGAGGCACTGGCCGGCTATCGGCTGGCCGTGCTGCACGCATCGGAAGATGTCGAAAATGCCTTCACGGCGCTGGTCAAGCGCGAGGAACAGACCAATACCCTCGAACGCGGGGAACTGGCGCTGCGTCAGGCCCGGAACTCCTCGTTCGCGGCCTACCAGAAGGGCGTCGTTCGCCTGATCGAGGTGCTGCTCGCCGACGAGAATCTGCTGAAGACTTCCGATGCCAAGGCGCAGGCCGAAGCGCAATCGGCCCGCGCGGCCATCGCCGCGTTCAAGGCGTTGGGTGGTGGCTGGCAGGCCGCCACGCCGGCAACGCGGGACGCATTGCTGTAGGCGGAACGCCGTGCGCCCGGCTACTTATCGCTTTCATTGCGTCTGCGCTCCGCGTGGGCAACGCGCCACCGGACCAGATCGTCGGCCCCTGGCCCCGCCTTGACAATCACATCCGTCGCGCTGATGGGCTTGCCGGTATCGCTGTCAAAAAAGCTCCAGCCCACGTCGGCGCCCGATTCTCTATTCACAAACTGGAGTGGCGGCGCGGAAGCGCCGGACACCCCCAGTCGATCACCGATCTGTGCGAGCACTGGCATCACCGGGGCGACATGCCAGCCTTTCGGGGTCAAGAGATATTCGAACCGTTCCGGATTCTCTTGATAGCGTCGCCGCTCGACAAGGCCGCTGGCTTCCAGATGCTTCAACCGGTCGCTCAGCGTGGCGTTGGTAATCCCTGACGATTGGCGGAAATCCTCGTACCGGCTCAGGCCGCATACCAGATCGCGCAGGATCAGCAGCCCCCAGCGGTCACCGATCATCGCCATCACACCGGCGATCGAACAAACCATTCCGTCGAAACCCTTCGAGCGCATCTCGCTGCTTCCTTAAGTTCTCTCAAGACCATTGTCATGCAGGCCGCATGATAAGTCGCTTGCCATTGCGGACTGTCACTCTTATTATAAGAGAGACTGGCGGAAACGGTGAAGCTCGGGAACGGTGCGGGCATTGGCGAGCGCCGGACAGTTCATCCCCCTTCCAATCCGTGGAGACATCATGCCCTCTGGTTCCGAGTCCAGGATCTTCGTTGTTGGTGGCACTGGCGCTCAAGGCTTGCCGGTCGTCGGCGGTCTGGTTGCCGACAAGAAGTACACGGTTCGCGCACTTACCCGCGATGCAGCGTCACGCCGGGCCAAGGCGCTGGTCGCCCTTGGCAATGTCTCCATCCTTGAAGGCACCTTCGCGGACGAAGCCGTATTGCGAGAGGGCTTCCGTGGCTGCGACGGGGCATATATCAATATTGACGGCTTCAATACCGGCGAGAAGACGGAGATGTACTGGGCCATGCGCAGCTACGAGATCGCTTTGGAAGAGGGCGTCAAGTTCTTCGTGTACGGGAATCTGGACTACGCGCTCAAGAAGTCTGGCTACGATTCCAAATTTCGCGCCGGCCACTATGACGGCAAAGGCCGTATTGGCGAATGGATCCTGTTTCAGAACCAGGTGAACAGAGACCGAATGGGGGCCGCGCTGCTTACCACAGGGCCCTATATGGAAATGGCGATTTCCTCACGGACACCGATGACGCCATCGGTGGAGGATGGCGTGCTGACCTGGAGGGTTCCGCTGGGGAACGGTGCCGTGCCTCACGTCGCACTGGAGGACTGCGGATACTACGCGCGCTGGCTTTTCGATAATCGGGAGCGAGCGAATGGCATGGATCTCGAAGTTGCGATCGAGCATGTCGGCTATCACCAACTTGCGGCGGCCTTCGAGAAAGTGACTGGACATCCGGCGCAATACATCGACACCGAAATGAGTGCGTACTGGAATGGTCCGCTGAAGGCGGCCGGTGCGTTGCCGGCAGGTTACAACGCCGATCCCAATGACAAAAGCACGATGAGCTTCCGCGATAACTTCACCGGTTTCTGGAACATCTGGAAATACGGTGTTGTTCAGAGAGACTACGCGCTGCTTGACGAGATTCACCCCAATCGCATCAGAAGCGTGGAGGAGTGGCTCGAGCGGGAGGATAAGCTGGGACGAGAGCTCGGCAAGGGAAGCCTCTGGGAAAGAGTTCAACCTGGGTTCATGGATACTGCGCCACCCATTCTGAAGGTAGCCGAGGATAGGCGGACCGGGAAATTGTAGGCGGGGAGTGCTTACGCATTGTCTTCGGGGCCAAGTGGCGGGCTATCGCAACACCACCATATTTCAACATTCGATAATGTTGACCGCCAGACCGCCCCTGGCGGTTTCCTTGTACTTGGTCTTCATATCGGCGCCGGTTTCGCGCATCGTCTTGATGACCTTGTCCAGGCTTACGTGGTGCCTGCCGTCGCCATGAAGCGCCATGCGAGCGGCGCCAATCGCCTTGATCGCGCCAATCGCATTTCTTTCGATACACGGTATCTGTACGAGGCCGCCCACGGGGTCGCAGGTTAGCCCCAGGTGATGCTCCATTGCAATTTCCGCGGCATTCTCGACCTGCGCGACCGTGCCGCCCAGTACCGCGCACAGCCCGGCCGCCGCCATCGAGCACGCGACGCCCACCTCGCCCTGGCATCCGACTTCCGCGCCCGAGATGGAAGCGTTTTTCTTGAAGAGGATGCCGATGGCCGCGGCGGTCAGCAGGAATTCGACAACGCCGTCCTCGCAGGCGCCGGCCTCGAACTTCATGTAGTAGTGGAGGACGGCCGGAATGATGCCTGCGGCGCCGTTTGTTGGCGCTGTCACCACGCGGCCACCGGCCGCGTTTTCCTCGTTCACCGCCAGGGCATACAGCGTGACCCAGTCCATTGCATCGAGCCTGTCGCGCGAGGCGTCACGCGTGCTCAGCTTGCGGAACAGCGGGGCCGCACGCCTGCGAACCTCAAAGCCTCCGGGCAGGACACCCTCGGCGCGGCAACCTCGCGCCACGCAATCCTGCATCGTCTTCCAGATGGCCAGCAGCGCGGCGCGCGTATCCGCGGCGGGCCGCCAGTATTCCTCGTTCCTGCGCATGATCTCCGCAATCGAGATGCCCAGCCTCGTCGCGATGACCAGCAGGTCATCGGCGTTATCGAATGGCAGTGGCAGCGCTATTTCCCGGGGCATTTCGCTGCCTTCCCGCTCCATCGCTGGTTCGGGCACGACGAATCCGCCGCCGACCGAGTAGAACGTCGCGGCGCGCAGTTCGGTGCCGCTAGCGGTGAACGCGACGAAGCGCATGCCGTTCGCGTGCAACGGCAGGGTACGCCGGTAGAAGACGACGTCCTTGCGCGCATCGAAGGCAATCGATTGGTGGCCATTCAGGACGATCGTGCCGGTGTTGCGGATATCGGCCAGGTATTCCGGGACGCGGGCAACGTCGACCGTATCGGGATCATGGCCGGAAAGACCGAGCAGGATCGCGGTGTCGCTGCCATGTCCCTTTCCGGTTGCGCCAAGCGATCCGTACAGCTCGGCCCGCAGTTGCGTCACGCTGGCGAGCAAGCCGTGGCCCTCCAGTGACTGCACGAACTGCCGTGCTGCCCGCATGGGGCCGACCGTGTGCGAGCTGGACGGCCCGATACCGATCTTGAAGAGGTCCAATGCACTGAATGGCACGAAAAACTCCGGGGTGAGGGCGATCTTTAATGGCTGAGCCGGGCGCTGCCCGAACCCTAGAGCGTGTATTCCTGGAACTCGCGGCACTCATATGGCTTGCGCGCAACCCACATGACTTTCCTGGCGACATCCATCAGCGTTGTGGCCACCGTCGCCGAGATGCTGCTGAAATCGCCGGGTTTGGGGCTGCGCAGGACCCCGTCGGGGAAACCGAAGTCGTCGGCCAGGATGGCGCGGATGTCGTTCCATTCAATGCCACGTTCCGTAATGGACCGCAGTGCGTGCTCCACGCGATGCTGCCGATACAAACTGTCGGGCCGCGCGGCCAGACCCGGGTCCCGCAGTCGGGACACTGCGACGGGCGATAGCCAGTGATTGGCATGCACCAGCACATCGTCCTCGGGAAGCGTCCAGTACACGTCGGTGGGCGCGGCTTCAAGGCTTGCGCATGCCCCGTCGGTGGCGCTGCTCTGCGCGAGGATCATGTTGCTCGAGCAGTAGCGGCGCGCGTTCCATACGGTTCGCATCGCGTGCGCAAGGTTCGTGGATTCCAGCAGCCGCCGGCGCAAGAGCACGACCGGAACGCCGGGGCAATGCTGGTAATCCTCATGGCAGGACAATGCATTTCCCGTGAGCGACACGCCGTGGCTGTTGAAGCCGTGTCGCGCCAGGGCACCGGCTTCCGTGAATGCGAGGATATCGGGGCCATTGTCGGCGCGGATGCGCAACACGATGCAGGTGTCGACGCATTCCTGTCGCCAGTCCCAATTGTGGGCGTGCAGCAGCCGGCCCGTGGCGGAGCGCTTTGGCAACACCACGAGTCCGGTGCAATCGCCGTCCTCGTTGCCGTCTTCCAATGCCGCATTGGCGCCGATGGTCGAGAAGCCATAGAGCATTTCTGTCCGGCAATTGATAACGACGACGTTTTCAAGGGATGTACCCGCCCCTTCGGCGATGCCGCGCATTTCCTCGAGATAGGCCGGATCGAAGGCTTCGATTTGCGGGAGCATGGCGCGTGCGAGACGGTCGATCGTGGCATCGTCCAGGCCGCGACGGCCAAGCTGGGCGCGGTATAGCGCGGCGCCTGCCGCAATGCGTTCGGGCACCGCGCGCCCGTGTTGGAGTCCGCGGTTGTATGGGCCGCCGGTCACGTCCACCAGCGGGAAGTATTGCGCTGCATGCATTCGAATTTCCTTCATCCAGCAGTTATCAGAGGGGCGAGAAGACTTGCCCGGAACGAGGGCTTACTGCGCGGCCAGATTCAGCGATTTGACCAGCGGGCCCCACTGCTCGGTGTCCTGGCGGGTGGCTTTCGCCACGGCGGATGTCGTCTTGTCGGCGGGCTCGGTCATGTAGATCCTGCCCAGCTTTTGCCGCGATTCGGGGTCCGCCCACATCTTCGCGGTGGCCACATTGAGCTTTTGGATGACGGCGTCCGGTGTGCCCTTCGGCGCCACCAGGGCGTACCAGCCACCGCCCAGTGACTTGGGAATGCCGATTTCCGCTTGCGTGGGGACGTCGGGCATCTCGGGCACGCGCTTGTCCGCAAATACGACCAGCGGCTTGACCTTCTTTTCCTTGACGAACGGGATGGCGGAGAAGACCACTGCGCTGGTCAACTGGGTTTCGCCACCCACCACGGCCAGCAAGGCCGCGGCGCTGCCCTTGTAGGGAACGTTCAGAAGATCCACGCCTGCGTGCCTGGCGAATATCTCCATGTTCAGGTGGGTCGAGTTGCCTTTTCCCGCCGTGCTGTAGGAGTACTTGCCCGGCGATGCCTTTGCCAGACGGATCAGGTCGGCGACGTTGTTGGCCGGAACCGCGTTGCTGGCCAGCAAGACTTGCGGCGTGCTGGCAAGAATGCCGATGCCGGCGAAGCCCTGGTCGGGATCGTAGTTCAGCTTGCCAAACGAGAATCGGTTGAGCGCGAGATTGGACTGGGTGCCAAGCAGGATCGTGTAGCCGTCTGCTGGCTGGGTGGCAACGTAAGCCGCCGCAATCGAGCCATTCGCGCCGGCGCGGTTTTCCACCACGACGGTCGCACCCAGATGCCGGGCCACGTAATCGCCCCAGATGCGCGCAAGGCCGTCCGCACCGCCGCCCGGCGGGAGCGGCACCACCAGCCGGATCGGCTTGGCCGGGAAGGTGTCCTGAGCGAACGCGGTGGGGGCCAGACAGGTGGCGGCCGCGGCACTGCAGCACGTCAGTGCCAGGAAAACATGCTTCATCTTCAGTCTCCGCAATTCAGGCTGCTGCGATCTGCAACGCCTGCTTGTGCGAGAAGTATGGACCCGGGCAACCTCAACTTTTCATCATATTTATGCGCTATGACATACCGTAATTGGTATGCTGTCATTCGCCCCGAAGCCGCGCCGCCTGGCAAATGCAGATGCAGATGCGTACGGCCGCCGGCCATCCCCCAGACCGAAACATGAATCTCCTGTCGCTCCGACGCTTCGACCTGAATCTGCTGGTGGTTTTCGAATCCCTGATGGAAACGGGAAGCGTCACCAAGACCGCGGAAAAGCTGGCGCGCACGCAGCCGGGCGTGAGCCGGGATCTCGCCCGGTTACGCGAAGAGTTGTCCGACCCGCTGTTTGTCAGGGTCCGGGGAAGACTGGAGCCCACCGAGCTGGCGCGCAATCTCCGCGACACGGTCAGGCGCGCCCTCGAAGCCGTTGACCACGCGCTAGAGGAGGGCGGGGGCTTCCGCCCGTCCGAGTCAACGCAGGTATTCAAGATCGGTACGACGAGTGCCATCGAACTCTTGCTGGCCCCGTTACTGCACAAGTTCCTGGAAGCCGCGGCGCCCAACGCAGGTGCGTATTTTTTCCCGGCCTATGGGGACGTCACGCCCGTCGAAGATCTGGAGGCCGGTGCCATTGACATCGCAATCGGTCGCTTCGACCGCCAGGCGCGCAACGTGACGTTCCTCCCGCTGTTCGAAGAGCGGCGCGTATGCCTGGTGCGGCGTGATCATCCGCTTGCCGAAAAACGGCTGGAACTGGCCGATCTGCCCGAGATGCGGTTTATCAGCACGATCAACATGCTTGGCCGGGACAACGACGTCGACAACTTGCTCAAGAAGCATGGATTGCCGAAACGTAAATTCCCGATGTACGTTTCGACCCTGTCCCTGGCGCCGTTCGCCATGCGCGACAGCAACGCAGCAATAACGCTGCCGGTGCGCGTCGCGAGGATTCTGGCAAACCAGTTCGACCTAAGCATGCTGGAATTGCCCGCCGAATTGCCGAATCGCATGTACTCGATTGCATGGCATTCGCGCTGGGACGCGTCGCTGTCGCATCGGTGGATGCGCGATGCTGTCGTATCCATGCTTAGCTGACGGACAGATTTTCCCAAACGGCCCAGTGGGCCTGTAGCGCCTGAAAACTTTCAGACTCCCTAAGACGAAGAGGGCGCCAATGCTTGCGCAAGCTCGCTCTCCAGAAAGCGCCTGCCGACCAATACCTCCGCGGGAATTTGCATTTCACGCGCGCACGATTTCGTAATTCCGCCTCGTATATCGCGTCGTCCCGGCATGGGTGCTGGCATAAATTTCTCATGCCCAATGCAGTCGTTCATGCGTCTTCAGTAACGGCGCGGGCGTTTTCCTATTGGCGTCGAATGGATGACGCAAACTGTCATGCATTGCCGTGCCGTACTTCGAACGAGAGCCGAAGAATGGCAGCGTGCCGGTGTAGTCTGCGCGAACGGTGGCGAGCGGCCAGTTGGCGTCCCCGACAGGCTTTGGCTTAGCCTACGCTTGCCCGCGCGGCCTGCAACGCGAGCGGCTTCCCAATGCGGACCTAGAGCTTTCGAATCAATCCCTTTTTTTGATTTTGGCGCTTAATTCTTTGGAGGAGAACCGATGTCGCCCGCCAATCTTCATTCCCAACCGACAAAATCTGTCAGTCGTATTCAGTCCGCGCCATTACCGGCCTGGATTTCGGATCGGATGGCTGCCCATTTTGTCGACAGAATGGAAAAGCTCTGGGGAGGGGATCACCTGCTGCACGGCCGCGTCCCGGGGCCAGACGCCTTGCACCTGAGCAGTAACGACTATCTATGCCTGCTGGGCGAATCGGCGCTGGTTCAGGCGCAGGCGCGGGCGCTAACTGACGAGGCGCCGGAGCTGCTGATGTCTTCGGTTTTCCGGCACGGCGACACGCCACAACAGCAGGTCGAACGAAAGCTCGCCACGCTGATGCAGGCGGAAGATGGCCTGATCGCCCAGTCGGGATGGGCGGCCAACGTCGGATTGGTGCAGTGCATTGCGGGGCCGGGAGTGCCGGTCTACATCGACATGAACGGTCATGCCTCCCTGTGGGAAGGCATCAGCGCGGCGGGGGCACAGGCCGTGCCGGTCCGCCACAACGACTTCGCCCATGCCGCACGCCAGATCGAGCGTCTGGGTCCGGGCGTCATCATGGTGGATTCCGTCTATAGCACCACGGGCAGCGTGGCGCCGCTGGAAGCGTATGTTCAGATGGCGGAAGCGACGGGTAGTGTTCTGGTGGTTGATGAGTCACATTCCTTGGGCACGCATGGCCCGGCGGGAGGAGGGCTTGTCCCGGCGCTCCGGCTCTCGGAGCGCGTCCACTTCCGGACAGCGTCGCTGGCCAAGGCGTTCGCCGGCCGCGCGGGGTTTGTGGCCTGTTCCACCAGATTCAAGGATTTCTTTGCGGTGGAGGCGCGCCCGGCCATCTTCAGCTCTGGTCTGCTGCGCCATGAAATCGCCTGGTTCGATGCCGCGACGGATTTCATCGCGCGCGCGGACGATCGCAGGGAGCGCCTGCATGCCATTACCCGGACCACGCGCGCGGCCATCACCGAGCTTGGCTACAACATCAGCGACGGGAGCGAGCAGATCATCGGGCTGGAGGCCGGCACGGAACCCCAGGTCATGGTTCTGCGCAACGCTCTGCAACGGCATGGCATCTTCGGTGCCGTTTTTTGCTCGCCTGCTACCCCCAAAAATAGGGCATTGATGCGCCTTACGCTGCATGCGAAACTCACCCCCTCCGATATGGACCGGCTGATCGATGTTCTTGCGAAGATTCGGGACGAGGTCAGGCTGGCGGAGTGGTCATCGACACGCCGCGCGCATCGCGGCCATACCCATTCAATAGGCAGCTCAGCGCCGTAAACTTCCAGGGGTCAGAAGCTCGAGATGGAAGCCATGCAAGAGCAGGCAGGGGGCGAATCGTTGTGGGTTCGACTCGTCAGGGATGCCCGGCGTGCCGTATTTGAGACGGCCTCCAGGACGACGTTGCTCGACGAGGAAAGCGTCGTGCGCCTGCGTCGCATCCAGATGGTGGGTGCGCTTGGGGTGATTGGCCACCCGCTTTACTACGTCATCTGGTCCTATGTTTTTCCCCAGGCTTACGAGAACCTGTGGCTCCGGCTGATCTGCACGGCGCTGTTTGTGCCGCTGTTGTTCGCGTCCGCGCTGTCGCAAAAGCGATGGCTCTCGGCCTATGCGCTGTTTGCCATTACCGTCGGGATGCCGTTCGCTTTTATCTTCTTCTACCTGGAGAACAATGGCTCTCTGGTATGGGCAGAGTCGGTCATCATCGCGGTGGTGGTCCTATACCACTTCAGTTCGGCGTTCGCGACGATTGCCTTGCTATCGGGAGCGGCCGGCGCATTTGCATTGTTTGTGGTGGCCGGTCACTCCATTGCGGGTATTCCCTGGCAACCGTTGCTTTTGCAACTGCCGATCATTGCGTTCGTCATCGCCGTGCTTGTCGTGATCAAGCTGGACCGTCAGTTGCTGGTCGAAGAAAAGCGGCGGGGGATGGCCGTCGCCCTGGCAACGGTCGCGCACGAACTACGCACGCCGCTGATGAGTCTGACGATGACCGTTGCGGGACTAAAAGGCAGGTTGCCGGCGGCGCTGGACGCGCAGGCAGCGCATCGTGAAGGTCTTCTGCAGGCCATTGACCGCTTGCAGGCCGATCTTGCGCATGTCAGTAGCAGCATCGATTTGCTTGTTGCGAATTCCAAAGACCCGAAGGCGGCCAAACAGGATGTATTCGACCTGGTGCACTCCGTTCGGGAGAGTATTGACCGGTTTCCGTTCGAACCCGCGCATCAGGATATCGTCACCATCGAAGCGTCGGCACCGCTCCACGTGCTGGGTAACGCCCAGCTATTCGAGCTGGTGATCACCAATCTGACCAAGAATGCGCTTGAGGCGATCAAGCGGGCAGGCAAGGGCAAGATTCTGATTCGCTGCGAGGTGCGGGACAACGAGGTCTATGTCCTGTTTCGGGATACGGGGCCAGGTGTCCCCGCGCATATTCTGGCCCGCATGTTCCAGCCGTTTTTTTCCTATCCCGCGCACCGGGGGACAGGAATCGGGCTGGCGTTTTGCAGGGACGTCTTGCGCAGTTGGGGCGCTTCGATTTCCTGCCAGTCCGTGGAGTATGAATTCACGGAATTCGAGCTTCTGTTCCCGAAGCACAAGGCGTGACCTCCGGCTGAGAGTTCGTACTTCGATTTCCGCTGCCATCGGCATGCAAGGGTCGGGCTTCGTCCGGCCGCTGACGGGCTGCGTTCAAATCCATTGCGGTCATTGACGATTGCCGGGAATGACGGCAACTGGCCGTGGCCTGCCCAATGATCCTTGACGTCGGGGCCCATGCCACATCGTAGGTCGTTGGCAATGCCCCAGCACGCGCCGCGCATGACCGCCGCGATCGAAGCCATCGTGCCTTCGAAATATTCGTGCAAGTCCTTCATCCGCGGCAAAGGCCGTCCTGCCTTCCCTATTGTGGCGCACGCCCGTCATTGGTGCGGTGCGGCATGCGCCAGGAGGGTGCGGAGGTCTAATTTCTCTTATAGGCACGTGTGACTTGCTAATTGGACGGCGCCCCTTACGGCGTCGAAGATGGGTTCACGCAATCGTCATCGACGAGACGCGGCACATACCGATCCCCCTTTCGACTCCGTCCATTCGCCATGCAAGACACCCTCGACACCTCGGCTTCGGCCAACCCGGCAGCAGCGGACCCGCACGATGCGCGTGCACGGCTAGCATCTGCCGCACGCGCTGCTTCGGTCGATGCCATCGACATCGCCCGCCGCCTTGTGGCGATACCCAGCGCATGCCCGCCGGGCGACACGCACGCGATGGCCGATGCCATCGCGACCATTGCCGCGGATATTCCCGGCTTGGACGTGGAGCGCTACGGCACCTTGCCGCACGTGATGAACCTTGTGCTGCGGCTCAAGGGTAACGGACCGGGCCCCACGCTGGTCTTCAATGGACATATGGATACGTTTCCGCTCGTCAATGCCGAGGCGTGGAGCGCTGACCCCGGCGGCGAGGTGCGCGGCGGCGATCTCTTCGGTCTGGGCGTGTCGGATATGAAGGGCGGCATCGCGGCCATTCTTGTTGCGATGCGACAGCTCGCCAACTGCCGGCATGCGTGGCGCGGCGAGGTGGTGGCCACGTTCGTGGGCGATGAAGAGACGATGGGCGTCGCTGGCACGCAGTACCTTCTCGACCACGTGCCGCACGCACGCGGCGACGCGATGATCAGCGCGGACACGGGTTCGATGCGCGTGCTGCGCTTCGGCGAGAAGGGCATGATCTGGCTGACGCTGCGTGCATCTGGCAAGTCCGCGCACGCAGCGCATGTCCACAAGGGCGATAGCGCGATCGAGAAGCTGCTGCGTGCGCTCGATGCGATGACGGGCCTGCGTGACATGCAGGTGGCGGCGCCGCCGACAGTGCTGGCCGCGATCCGGGAGGCGAGTGCGGTTTCCGAAGCGTTGTCCGGGACCGGCGAGAGCGACGTACTGCGCCGGATCACGATGACCATCGGCACGATTCACGGCGGTCGATTGCCCAATCTGGTCGCGGACGCAGCCGAGGCGACCGTGGATCTGCGGTTGCCCGTGGGGACGAGCGTGGCGGATGTGGAGCACGAGCTGGCGCAGATCCTGCAGAAGTGTCCCGGCGTCGAAGCGATCATCGATCGTCGCTACGAACCCAGCTGGACGTCACCGGAGGATGCGGTGGTCACGACATTGCGGCGCTGTTGCGAGGAGGTCACGGGCGTGCCGTCGGTGGTGAACATGCGCGTCGGCGCTTCCGATGCGCGGCTGTACCGCCGCGCGGGTGTACCGACCGTCGTCTGCGGGCTCACGCCGCGCAACATGGGCGCGCCCGACGAACACGTGTCGATTACCGAGTTGCGCGCGCTCGCGGAAGCCTTCGCGCTGACCGCTTTCGATTTCCTGACCGCTTGATGGCGGCCCCGTCGAACACACCGGAGTCCGTCATGTCGCAAACACATACCCTCGATCAGGCTACCCGCAGCCGCCTTCGCCGCGTCATTGGTTCGGCGCTCGTCGGCAACATGCTGGAGTTCTACGACCTCTTCATCTACGGCTTTCTTGCCGTCTATATCGCCAGGGTGTTCTTTCCCACGGCCGATCCCTACACTTCGCTGCTGGTGACGCTTGCCACCTTTGGCGTGAGCTACTTCGTGCGGCCGCTGGGCGCGCTCGTCATCGGTGGCTATGCCGATCGGCATGGGCGCAAGGCCGGCATGATGCTGACCATCTGGGCGATGGGCGTTGGCACAGCGATGATCGCGTTCGCGCCGTCGTACGCCGCGTGGGGCCTCGCGGGCACGGTCGTGCTCGTGGCTGGAAAGTTCCTGCAGGGCTTTTCCGCGGGCGGTGAGTTCGGGACATCGGTGTCGTTCGTCACCGAGCATGCACCCCGGCATCGGCGTGGCTACTTCGCCAGCTTTCAGGTGGTTGGAATCGGGCTGGCCACGGGCTTGGCCAGCGTGGTGACGTACGTGCTGACGGCTTCGGTGCCAAGCGAGCAGATCGCTGCATGGGCGTGGCGGCTGCCGTTCATTCTTGGCCTCGTGATCGTGCCGTTCGGCTACTGGCTACGTCGCCGCGTCGATGAGACGCCGGAGTTCAAGAACGGACGCCATGAAGCGAATCCAGTACGTACGACGCTGGCCACCGCGAAGGCGCGCATCGCGTGCGCGATCGGCGTGTACTCGCTGGCGGCCTCGACCAACTATCTGCTCGGCATCTATATCCCGCTCTATGCGCAGAAGGAACTGGGCTTGTCCGTCGCGGACTCGAATGTATGGCGCGATGGGCTATGCCCTTGCGCAGATCCTCCTGCCACCGGTGTTCGGCGCGCTGTCCGATCGTCATGGCCGGCTTGCCATGATCACGCTCGGCACGCTGCTGACCGCGGTACTTACCGTGCCAGCGTTTCTCTGGATGGTGAACGTGCCGACCGTGCCGGTCTACGTGATCTGCGTGACGGGGCTGACCGCTTGCGTGATGGTGTTCCAGGGGGCGATGCCGGCATTCCTCGCGGAGCTGTTCCCGCACGGTACGCGCACCACGGGCCTCGCGCTGATCCACAACCTCAACTTCACGGTGGTGGGGGGGCTGTCGCTGCTGGCGTGCGCATGGCTGTCGAAGGTGACTGGGAGCAAGATGATTCCTGCCTACTACGTGATGGCAACCGTGGCGCTAGCGCTTGTCTGTCTGGTTTTCTTCCGCCGGCAACGTGCTAAATTTTCGGCCGACATGGCCGATACGGCGGACGAGACCGCGGATGGCGCGCTGCCGCAGAAGGCATAGGTGGCGCAGGCGCATAGTCGTCACCGAAGCCGCAACTGGGAGAAGTGCCGATGAGACTGCGCCATATCGAGGTCATCAATGCCATTCGCGTCACCGGCACGCTCAGCGCGGCGGCCGAGCTGCTGAACCTGAGCCAGCCGGCCGTCACACAGATTCTGCATAGCGCTGAGCGGCAGCTCGGCTACGCGTTGTTCCAGCGCGTGCGCGGGCGTCTTGTCGCCACGCGGGAGGCACTGCAGCTGTATCCGGAGATGGAAAAGCTCGACACGCAGCTCGGTGCAATTCGCAAGCTGGCCGAGAACCTGCGTGGCGAGCGTTCGGATACCCTGCGCATCATCGCGGCGCCAGCGCTCGCAGAGACACTCGTGGCGGATGCCGTTGCCGAGATGACGCTGCGCTATCCGAACGCGCACATCACCGTGCGCGCCATCTACTCCGATCAGGCGGCGGTGGACCTCGCGCTGCTGGACGCGGACATCGGCATCCTGTTCCACAACGTGCCGCATCCAGCGGTGCGTGAGGAACTGCTGGCAATGAGCCGGCTCATGTGCATCGGCCCGCCCAGCGTACTGCCACCGGTCAATGCCATTGATCTGGCCTTTCTCGGCGAGCATGCGCTGATCGGCCCGGACCCGGACGATCCTATCGGGCGACTGCTTGCGCAAACCTGCCGTGATCTCGGCATCGACGTGAAGTCGAGCGTGCAGGCGCTGTCCTATCACTCGGTAATGGCGCTTGCCGCGCGCTGCAAGCGGGTCGGCATCGTCGAAGCGGCTACCGCGCAGGGTGCGGAGGCCTTGGGATTGCGCGCCGTGCCGCTGATTCCCGATGTTCGGCTGCCCGTCATCGCGGCCACTGCGCTGCAGGCCGAAGGCAACATCCTGAGTCGCGATTTCCTCGATATCTGCCGGCAGGTATTCGCCGCACGGCTCGGGCCGCCACCCGGTGCGGGCACGGAACATCCAGCAACGCGGGCGTGAAGCGGGCCGGCTGCTTTGGCACCGATGCGGATGCTGTTGCCGTAGCGGTGCGTGACAAAGGCCGGCTGCGCGGCGAGCGTGCGCCATGTTCCGGCGAATTCGCTCGCGTCTACTGACAGCGACGGGCCATATTAGTCGATGGTTGCGCCCGACTGCTGCACCACGGCCCCCCACTTGGCGCTCTCGGTTTTGATATAGGCGCCCAGTTCTTCCGGTGTGGAACCGACCGGTACGATGCCGTCGGTCAGAAAGCGCTGGCGCAGATCCGAACTCTTGATCAGCGCGGCGATTTCGCTGTTCAGGCGCGCAATGATCGGCTTCGGCGTGCCGCGCGGCGCCAATAGCGCGTACCACACATTGGAATCGTAGCCGGGCACGCCGGCTTCGGCGATGGTGGGAACGTCAGGCATCGACGCTGCACGACTTGCGGTCGACACGGCCAGTACCCGCAGCTTGCCTGCCTTGATCTGCTGCGCCGCAAGCCCATAGCTGGCAAACATGGCGCTCACCTGACCGGCCAGCAGTGCGGGCATGGCCGGCCCGGCGCCCTTGAAGGGAACGTGCACGAGGTCGATGCCCGCCTTTGATTTCAGCAATTCCATCGACAGGTGCGGACCGCTGCCGTTGCCCGACGATCCATACGTGTATTTGCGCGGATTGGCCTTGGCCAGCTTGATGAATTCATCCAGATTGTGCGCCGGCACCGATGGGTGCACCACCAGGAAGTATGGCGCCGAAGCCAGCAAGGACACTGGCTCGAAATCGTTGACGGGGCTGTACGGAAGTTTGCGGTACAGGCTCTGGTTGACGGCGAGTTGCGCAGTCAGCGCCAGTACCAGGGTATAGCCATCGTTGGGCGCCTTCGCCACCATGTCCATACCAATATTGCCGTTTGCGCCGCCGTGGTTATCCATGATGAAACGCTGTCCGGTACGCTGTGAAAGATACTGAGCCAGCGGCCGCCCGACGATATCGCCTCCGCCGCCAACGGCATACGGCACGATCACGCGAACGGGCTTGCTTGGATAGGCGTCGGCTTGTGCGCCATGCGCCACCGAGGCGGCTGCACATAGCGTCATTGCGACAAGTCTTCCCAGGTGTTTGGCGGCTTTCAACATTGCGTGGTCTCCGTTTATGTTTGATTTTGGTGCGATCAGTTGAGCCAGCCGCTTGCGCGGGTTCTTTCGAGGACGGCTTCAACGATTGCTGGCGCCAACCCTACATACGTGGACGGGTCCAGCAGTTGCCTGAGTGACGAGGGATCCAGTGCGTCGCGGACCGCGGTGTCGCGCAACAGGGCCTGCTCGAAGGTGATGCCAGCCTCCATGCCTTGCATGGAGGCGGCGTAGACCAACTCATGCGCGCTTTGCTTGCCGACTTTCTCGGCGAGCGCGAACATCACCCGCTCAGACATCAGGAATCCACCGAGCAGGTCCAGGTTGGCCCGCATCCTGTCAGTGTTCACCGTCAGACCGGACAGCGCCTGATGCATCATGTCCAGCATGGCCGCCGTCATCATGCAGGCTTCGGGAATCGCTTTCCACTCCATCCGCACAGCGGCGACATCGCGTTCGTGCTCAACCATCTGCGCATCGTGCATCATCGCCACGCTGTAGCGGATGGCGCGACTCAGGGTGACGACCGTCTCTACAACCGCGGGGTTGCGTTTATGGGGCATGGTGGAGGAGCCCACCTTGCCTTCGTGGAAAGGCTCGGCCACTTCGCCAACTTCGTCGGATTCCAGGTTCATGATCTCATTGGCGATCTTGCCCAGCGTCGCGCCAAGCAGTCCGAGCACCCCGACATACTCGCCAAGGCGGTCCCGCGCTGGCTGCCAGCTTATCTCCGCCACATTCAATCCCAGGCGCGCCATGACCCGCTTTTCCAGCTCGATGGCGTGCGGGCCGAAAGACGCCTTGGTGCCAACCGCTCCGACCATCTGGCCGACAAAGGTACGCGCCTCCAGCGCGATGAGTCGCTCGTTGTGGCGGCCAAGTTCCGCCAGCCATATCGCGCATTTATGGCCGAAGGTGATGGGCAAAGCCTGTACCGAATGCGTGCGGCCGGCCATCGGGGTACGCTTGTGCGTGTCGGCAAGCTGGTACAGCACGCGCGCCACCGCGGCCAAGTCTCGCGTCAGCACGTGGTGCGCTTCCCGGACCTGCAACATCATGCCGGTGTCGTACACGTCCTGAGACGTCGGGCCGAAATGCACAAACTCTCCCACGTCGCTGCCGCACAAGCGCTGCAGAGCGCGCACCGCCGGCACCAACGGATGCTTGATGCGGCGAGCTTCCATCGCAAGGTGGTCGAGGTCGAGGTGTTCGACACGCGCCCGCGCGGCAATTTCCCGTGCCGCGGCCTTTGGGATGATCTCCAGCTCTCCCTGTTCCAGCGCCAGCGCTGCCTCGAAGTCCAACCACTTCTGCACCCGATTCTCTTCCGAGAATACGGCGCGCATCTCGTCTGTGCTCCACATGTGCTGCTGAATGGCCTGGTCGAAAACACTGCTGGTCATTGCCGATGCCTCTGTCATGAAACGGGATAGCAGTGATTCTGGGTCGATCAAACCATTCTGTAAAATGACATGTTTGGAGACAATCATTACCAAAATGGCATGATATGACGCTACAACAACTTCGCTGCATCCAGGCCGTGATTGACCGCAAGCTGAGCGTTTCGGGCGCGGCGGAAGCGCTGCACACCACGCAGCCTGCGGTCAGCAAGCTGATTCGTGCGCTTGAGAACGAGATCGGTATCGATTTGTTCGTGCGGCGCGGAAACCGGCTGGTTGGCCTCACCGATGCAGGACAGGAAGCGGCGGCGCTTGCCAGGCGCGTCCTGAATGACACGCGCGCGTTGTCAAATCTCGCGCGTACTGCCCAGACGGTGAACAGCGGATCGCTGCGTATCGGCACTACACACATCCATGCCCGGTATGCGCTGCTCGATGTGATCAAGCGATTCCGATCTGCCTTTCAGGAGGTCGATCTGGAACTGGCGCAGGGCACACCCACGGAAATCCTGCGATGGGTTAGCGAAGGCGCTGTGGACCTTGGCATCTCCACGCTGCCAGAAAGCGTGCCCGAGGGCATCGTCACGCTCGATGCCTATCCGATTCGCCGTTGCCTGATCGTGCCCCGTGGCCATCCTCTATTGCGGCGGAAGAAGGTCACGCTCAAGGACATCGCGCAATACCCATTGGTGGCCTACGACGAGCGCTTCAATTCAGGCTGGAAGGTGCTACGCGAGTTCGAGCGCCACGGGCTCTCCCCACGTGTTGTGGTCAGGGCTACCGATGCCAATGTCGTCAAGGCATACGTTGCCGCTGGCCTGGGCGTTGCCGTACTTCAGCAGATGGCGCTGGAACCAGACAGGGACACTGACCTGGCGATGATCGAGACCGATATATTCCCCGAATCATTGGCGGTCATCAGCCTGCGTGCCGACCAGTTT
Source organism: Cupriavidus sp. 291-E7 (assembly GCF_057798835.1). Lineage (NCBI taxonomy): Bacteria > Pseudomonadati > Pseudomonadota > Betaproteobacteria > Burkholderiales > Burkholderiaceae > Cupriavidus > Cupriavidus sp. 291-E7. The sequence continues at coordinate 24,376 of NZ_JBYOJV010000006.1, read as the reverse complement.
GTACGCGGCTATATGCAAGCCCTGATCGACATGCTTTCGCCGAGCGGTGCGGCTGGCGGCAAGCGTTAGCCTATGCCGCCTGATGGCGACCGTTTGTCAGCGAAATCTGACAATGGGAGGCGCCGGAACTACGACATGCTGGTTAGCTCCGCACCGTAGCCGCGAAGACGCGCCGATAGTTTCCGCCCAGAATCTTTTCCGTTTCGGGCTGGGAAAAGCCGGCAGCCAGCAAGGCGCGGCCGAGCGAAGGCAATTGCGTATAGCTGGTGAAAACAGGCGGGGAGATAAATCCGAGCATATCGGTACCCAACCCTACGTGGTCGACACCCACTACATCGGCCATGCGCTTGAAGCCAAGTGCCATGTCTTGCAGGTCATGAAACGTACTGGAGTTTGGCCACACACCAATCACGCCGCCCGTATCGGCGACTGCCCGCGCATGATCGGCGGAAATCAGGCGACTGCGTCCATTGACGCGCGTGGCCAGCGCTGTGTGCGATAGGACCAATGGCTTGGTCGTCACCGCGGCCGCGCGCTTTACAAGATCGAAGGTTCCATGTGCCACGTCGACGACGATGCCCAGCGCATTGCAGCGGCGTACCACGTCGGCGCCGAAATCACTGAGGCCGCCATGAACCGGGGCTTCAGTCTGGATATCGCCGAGTTCGTTGACCCGGTAGTGCGTCAACTGAAGGTGCCGAAGACTATGAAGTGCAAAGGCTTCGTCGACACGCTCAAGTCTGCCTTCCAGGAAATCAGCGCCTTCTGCCGCAATGATCGCGCGAGGTCCGTTTGCGTCGGCCGACGTCAGTGCGCTCGCATGCGTGACGATGCTCAGCCGCTCATGCTCGACAAGCGCCTTCGCGCGCGCGAATTCATCCTGGGAAAGCTTATAAAGCTCGCCAGGCTCCGGCTTGCGCCACGCTTCGAAGCGTCGACGATCGGCGGAAACACGGGTGACAAGGGTATCCGTAACGATCGCAAGACAAACGACGTTCATGCCACCCGCGATCATTGGCGCGCTGACTGGTGTGAACGGACGATGCGCGCCAATCGCGGGATCGCGCGACACCGTTATGCGACCCGCATGGCTGTGCATATCAATCGTGACAAGACCGGCCGATGGGTGCCACGGCGTTGAATCGGATTCGCCCGGCCCGGACTGGTTTGAAGATCGACCGGAGGCGCAGGCTGCGAGGCCCAAAGCAGCCCCCAGAGCCAGAAACGCCCGCCGATTCGGCCTGAGCGTGGAGGTTGCGGCAGCGTCGGGCGTTAGCGCCAGCTCCGCATCTTCCAACCGATACCACCAGCCAGAGGGATCATCGTGCAGGCGCACGAGGCGGCCGCGCAGACGAACAGATCCCGCGTGAAGCGCCAGGTTGCCACTTGCGAAGACTTCCACGCTGGTCAGTGGGTCACACGGCGGACAACTGCCGCAGCAAGGCTCCTCCGCGGCCAGCAAGAAGTAGTCGACTGCCTCCACGCCTGGATCGAGCGGTACCATCCAGCCCACGAGCTCCACCATCGTCGAGTGCCGCGTGACCGCGGTATCGCTGCGAATTTCAGCCCAGTTCAGCGTGGTCGCTTTGTGGCGATTCACGGCGTCTCCTCGATGGTTGCTGTCGATCGTTGCGTTGAATCCGGCAAGGCCGGAGCCTGGAACGCCGCCAAAATAACATCAGACGGTATCGAGAAGCCAAGCCTGCGGTGGGGGTGTTAGACGCTTACAACACGGGATGACGCTTCATGGCCGGAGCCGTCGGTTCCACGGTGTCACTTCGCGGTCATCTCGTCAGGCGCGAAGGCATCGAGTACTCCTGCCGAGATACGTGCGTCAGAGCGCCACGAAAACCACGCAAGTTGGGCTGCCGGTGCTGGCTACTTGCTGGGACGCTCCCAAGGGGGTTCGGCATGACGCGTCATGGAATGGAAAGATGCGGATGGTGTCCGATCCCTCATGTGCGACTACGAGACCGGCCTGCGCTGGACCGAGAGTGATGAATCTCGGAATCTTCCCGTCGCAGGGCACCCATCCCGTCAATTGCGGTATCCCGGTCGCAGGGGCAATGGCCAACGTCGAAAGCGTTTCGTGCCCACGGTTGCTCACAAACAGGTGATCGCCGGCTTGGTTCAAAGCAATGCCTGCGGCCTGGTTGTGTCCCTTAAAGCCGCTTGGCAGCAAGTCCGACATCCCAACGAGTTTGCAATCCGATTCAGCGAGCTGGTAGGTAGCCAGCGTTGAGTCCAGCTCGTTGACGATGTAGAGCAATGGGCGAGATGGGTGAAGGATCCCGTGACGGGGGCCGGCACCCGGGCGAGCCGCAACGCGACGAACGGAGTCCTGCCGCCAAGTTCCGCGGATGCCGTCGAACTCGGCGAACCAAATGGCATCGGTCCCCTTGTCAGGGAAGACAAAGCGGTCTGTACCGGGCAAACGCAATACCTGGTGGGGGTGCGGACCACGCTGCTCACCAGCGTTCGGCCCGGGTTGGCCTGTGAAGTGGAGGGTGCTCGCGACGGGACCCAGATGGCCGTCGTCCATGACAGGAAGGGCAACGGCCGTTCCGCTCGCATAGTTTGCGACCACAAGGTCGGTGCCCGACTGGGTCAAGCATAGGTGGACCGGGTTGGTGCCTTGCGTGGATTGGGTATTTAGCCTGGTCAGGGAACCGTTGGCCTCGTCAATGCGAAATGCGCTGACTTCGCTTTCATCGCCGTGCACGCAGAAAAGACGAAGCCGCTCCTGGTCGACCAACAGATACGATGGATTGACCATGCCCGCAACGCTCTGCTGGTGGGTCCACCTTCCTTCTCCGTCGAGCAGGAACACTTCGATCCCCTGGCCTCGTGCATTGCGTTTAGCCGTCGTGCGGCAACCCGTATAAGCAATCGTTGGCATGTCTCGTCCTGATCCGCGCGCGTGTCAATGATGCGCGTAAATGCATTTATGAATCCTGAAAGGCAATAGTGAAGATCGCCGCCGGGGTAGTTTCGGCAAGCGATCCGCTGGCAATCCACTCGCTTGGAAAGCCTGATCGAGCGAAATTTACCTATGTAAACCCTAGATTTACTGAATTTCGTGGCGAAGAGGCCACGCGGATCGCGCCCGGCGTCCACGGATCGATTGCCACCCGGTTTTATGCATTCTTTGATCATAAAAAGAGATAAGCAAATAAAGTCAAACAGGAGACAACACATGACTTCCGTTCCCAACCAACGCCGTCGGACTCTCATGCAAGGCATTCTTGCGGCGCCGCTGGCCGGCATTGCTTCGATGTCCCCGCGTCTTGCGATGGCAGAGAGCGCCTTTCCCTCGAAACCCATTACGTTCATCGTGCCGCAGGCTGCTGGCGGTGGCGCGGATCTGCTGTGCCGGACGGTCCAAGGTAAAGCGCAAGGGTTGCTGGGGCAGCCTATCGTGATTGACAACCGACCAGGGGCCGCCGGGAACATCGGAACGGTCCTTGGCGCCCGTGCCGCACCCGACGGCTACACGATGACCTTCGTCAACCTGTCGACGATGGCGCTCAACCCGCACCTGTATTCGCGGCCGGGATACTCGGTGAGCGATTTCGATCCCCTCGTGTGGATGGCATCCGTGGCCAACATCCTGGTGGTCAATCCGAATGTGGCGGCGAAGAATCTGCAGGAGTTCATTGCGCTGGCAAAGTCCAGGCCCGGCAAGCTCGCGTACAGCTCCGCCGGCAACGGTAGCGGTAATCACCTGGGCGGCGAGATGCTCAAGTCGTTGGCAAAGATCGATCTTGTCCATGTGCCCTACAAAGGCGGTGCGCCGGCAGTCGTGGTGGTTCTGGGGGGAGAAGTGGATGCATGTATTGCGGACCCCCTTGCCGCACTACCGCACATCAAGTCCGGCAAACTTCGGGCCTTGGCTGTCACTTCGGCAAAGCGGGCCAGCGCCTTGCCCGACGTACCCGCTATGGCGGAAGCCGTCCCGGGATATGAGGCAACTTCCTGGGCGGGGGCGGTTGTGCCGAAGGGAACGCCTGCGGCGGTAAGCCAAAAGCTGAGCCTGGCGCTTCTGGCCGGGCTGAAGGACTCCGAGAACGCCAACAAGCTGCGGAGCCAACTCTACGAGCCGACCGCAGCCGGCGGAGCCGAATTCGCTGCCCTGATTCGAAAGGAAAACGACAAGTGGTCGAAGCTGATCCAGCAGCTGGGGATGCGCATTGACTGATCTGGTGGGAGCGTGGGCGATTGGCGGTTGTCATGGCAAAATGCCATTTGAATCGTTGACGCCGGGTGCCCCAAATGACTCGGTGGCCCTACCTCTAACCGCCGGTCGAACCATGAATCTCTCTCAACTGCAAACTCGCGTGGCGCGGGAAATCGTTGCCTTGGCGCGCCTGGACGCGCTTCGTGCCGGCGATCACCTTGCGGAGAGTGTTCTGGCCGAACGGATCGGGGTGTCGCGGTCACCAGTGAATGTTGCGCTGCGCTATCTTGTGGAGGTTGGCGCGGTTGTCCATGACCACAATCGCGGCTTCTTCCTGAACAAGAATGCCACCGATCTGTCGGCGATCGCCCAGGAGCTTTCGCAGGAGCCTGACGATCCGCTGCATCTGAAGATCGCGGAAGACCGCTTAAGCGGCGCACTGCCGGACTTTGTGACCGAAGCCGACATGATGCGGCAATACAATGTCGCGCGCAGTGCATTGCGCAAGGCGCTGTCCAAAATCCAGGAGGAGGGGTGGGTCGAACGCTCCATCGGGCATGGCTGGACGTTTCTGCCAATGATCGACTCGGCACAGGCCTACGAGGAAAGCTACCTCTATCGGACTGCCTTGGAACCCACGGGGCTTTTGAGCCCGTGGTTCCGCGCCGATCCTGTCGAGCTTGCCTCCTTGCGCCGCCAACAGAGCGCAATTGTGGAAGGCGGGTACAAGACCATGACACCGATCGAGCTGTTCGAGTCCAACAGTCGCTTTCACGAAACGATTGCCAAGTGGTCGGGCAATCGTTTTCTCGTGCAATCCATCAAGCGAATGGACTCGCTACGACGACTCATCGAGTACGGGCAGGCCAAAGACCGCAAGCCCCGCCAGGAGCAGGCGATCGAACACCTGGCTATCCTCGACGCCATTGCCGCGCAAGACAATTTGAAGGCGGCGGGATTGATGCGGGAGCACCTCGAAGGCGCTCGTCAACGAAAGGTGCGCAGCAAGTCCGTGTTCAAGAGCGCCGCCTGACCAACGCGTTCGCGCGCACTCTGCCTATTGCTGTTTCTTAACGCATAGAGCACTTCCAGGACCGCCTCGGTTCGACAACGCCGCTTCTGCTTCTCCCTTGGCTGCCGCAGTCAGCGCGGCGGCCAAGCACATTCCATCCCCATCCGTGCCGTCTATGGTCCTGAGCGCGACTTCGGGGGGGGGCCTTGACCCGTGCCGAGCGGGATGCGCGCACGACCGCTCCTAATCTCAATTATTGATGCACAAAGTGCATTTCTTGGTGGCTGCCGATTCGCTGTAATCACTTTGAGCGCCTATCTTTCACAGCGCTGCGGGTAAACGCCTAAGTTTTCCTCTTTGCATTATGTAATCACAAAAAGCTATACTTCGTTCAGCCAAGCAGCGCTGCAAATGGGATTTGCGCGCGGCACGGGATGCAAAGCGCTATCGCTCTGCGTCGTGATTCTTCCCCACGCAGCCAGCTCACCCGCAGCCGACCGCAAATCCAGATCGGAGACAAAGCATGACCAGCAAGACCCCTTCCGGCGCCGTCCTCCTGAAGCCCGAAACGCTGCCGACGCATGAGCGTGGCGGTGGCGCACGTACTACGCCGCTGGTCTCGCGTGAACTGGGCACGACCAGCTTCATCACTGGCTACACGTCGTTCGATGGTGGTGTGGAGATCCCCTTCCACAGCCATAACTGCCAGGAGAGCGTCGTTCTGATGGAAGGTGAGGCGATCCTGGATATCGATGGTCTCGAGTACCGTCTCAAGGCGCATGACGTCACCTTCATCCCGCCGAACGTCAACCACCGCTTCCGCAACGTGTCCAAGACCGAGCCAATGAAGATCATGTGGATCTACGCGACGGTCGACGCGACACGCACGCTGACCGAAACGGGCGCCACGAACCCGGTCTCGGCAGAACACGGCAAGCGCTGATCTTGCAACGCCGATAGCTCCATCTCAGGTCTGCGGCCGATAACCGCGGACCTTGCAGCGCGAGGAACCGACCCGGATCAAGCCGGGGCGAAGGGCTCGTGCGCCCTCAAAAAATATGACCGGCCGACGAGCCAATGTCTCGTCAGTCCCCACAGGCAAATTAGCAAGTCATACCCGCCTGCCGGTCCAGACAACGACGCGAGACAACGATGCTGGTAATTCTCGGTTTCGGCATGATTGCCGCATTCATGACCCTGATCATGGCCAAGCGGCTCACGCCGGTGGCAGCGCTCATCCTGGTGCCGATCGTCTTTGGGCTGATCGCTGGTGGAGGACTCGACCTTGGGCAGTCGATCATCAAGTCCATCAAGACCGTGGCGCCGACGGCATGCCTGCTTTTCTTCGCCATTATTTACTTTGGCATGATGATCGACGTCGGCATGTTCGACCCGCTCATCAAGCTGATTCGGCGATTCGTCCACAATGATCCGATCCGTCTTGCGATCGGCACGGCGCTCCTCACCGCGATTGTGTCGCTCGACGGTGACGGCTCGACGACGTTCATCATCGTGACTTCGGCCTTCCTGCCGATCTACCTCCGGCTTGGCATGAACCCCTGGGTGCTGACATGTATCGCAGCGACAGCCAATGGCATCTTCAACACGGTGCCGTGGGGTGGTTCTACCGCACGCGCCGCAGCGGCACTCAAGCTGAACCCCGTGGACATCTTTGTGCCGATGGCACCCGCGATCTTCGCTTCCGTGTGCGCGTTGCTGTTTCTTGCATACGTGCTGGGACGGGCGGAACGTACGCGGCTCGGAATTCTTGCCATCCAGCCTGACTCTGGTCTACTGGGCTCGGGTGCGCGGCGGCCGGCGGCTACGTCCGGTTCGTCGAGCTTCGGCGGTACCCAGGCGGGTGCCATGACCCTGCCACATCCTGGCGGCATGGCCTCCATGCGCGTGGACGCATCCGCTGCGTCGTCGTGCAAGGATGACGATGACTTTTCCGCGCCCTTCTCGAATGACGGGCACATTATCAAGCGCCCCCATGCTCGTCCGCACCTCGTGTGGGTCAACGCGCTTCTGACGCTGGCCGTGATGACGCTCCTCGTTATCGAGGTAATTCCGTCGCCGGTGGTTTTCCTGATTGGCGTGGCCGTTGCACTCGTCATCAACTTCCCCCGCGTGGCGGATCAGTCCGAGCAGATCAAGTCTCACGCTTCGAGCATCGTCGGCGTGGTCGGCATGGTGTTTGCGGCGACTGTGCTCACGGGTGTGCTGAGCGGAAGCGGGATGGTTGAAGCGATGGCCAAGTGGCTCGTGGCAATCATCCCGGCGTCCTGGGGACCCCATTTGGCTATCGTGACTGGGGTCATCAGCATTCCGATGACTTTCTTTACCAGCAACGACGCCTTCTACTTTGGCGTGCTGCCGATCCTCGCGGAGACCGCCTCGCACTACGGTATCTCGGCAGTAGAGATGGCGCGGGCCGCAATCGTCGGGCAGCCTCTGCACCAATCCAGTCCGCTTGTGCCTTCCTTTCTTCTGCTTGCAGGCCTCGCCAAGGTCGAGCTCGGTGAGCACGCCAGGAAGACCATCTGGCGCGCCGTTGCGGTCGGGCTGGTCATGCTGATTGTGGGCGGACTGACCGGCGCCTATCCCATCTGACCGGCCCGGTCGTCACCCGAAAAACGAACATCGCATTATCTGGAGATTGACATGCCAACCACCGTTCACGCCGAAGCATTGACCCGTTTCGGGACAGCGGTTCTTGAATCCCTCGGTGTCCCTACCGAAGACGCACACCTGTTGGCGGATAGCCTGGTGGTCGCGGAACTCTGGGGCCACTCCTCGCACGGCATGCTCCGTCTGCCCTGGTATGTAGAGCGCCTGCGCAGCGGCGTCATGACGGCCGTCACAAAGCCTGAAATCGTGATGGACGGCGGCGCGGTGACTGTCATGGACGGTCACCACGGCATTGGCCAGGTACTGTCGGCAAATGCCGTCGAACTCGGCATTCATCGCGCTCGCCAGCACGGCATCAGCGCCGTCGGCGTCCGCAACTCAAACCACTTTGGCACGGCTGCGTACTTCACGCGTATGGCGGCCAGGGAGGGTTGCGTGGCGATGTTCGCCACGAACGCCAGCCCCGCTATGGCCCCGTGGGGCGGCAAGGCCAAGAGTATCGGTACGAATCCTTGGTCCATCGCGGCGCCGGCCGGCAGCCGTGGCGTCGCGGTGATGGACATCGCGAACACCGCCGTGGCGCGCGGCAAGATCTACCTCGCTGCCGAGCGCGGCGTCGAGATTCCGAATACCTGGGCGGCAGACGAAGACGGCGTACCGACGACTGATGCCAGGGAGGCCATTCACGGCCTGATTCTGCCGATGGCAGGTCACAAGGGCTACGTCATCTCCTTCATGATGGACGTCCTTGCCGGTGTGTTGACTGGCAGCCACTTCGGCTCCAATGTCGCAGGCCCCTATGAAGCGAACCGCCCCAGCGGCTGCGGACACCTCCTGATCACGATCGACGTCAAATCGACCATGCCGCTCGCTGAATTCGAGCAGCGTATGGAGGCGCTGATCGACGAGGTCAAATCGGTTCCAAAGGCCCACGGTATTGAAGAGATCTTTTTCCCAGGCGAGCTTGAGGACCGGAACACGGTTCATCTGAAAGAGGCCGGCATCTCACTTGCCGATACCACCTGGCAAAGCATGGTCAAGCTTGCTACCGAAACCGGCACGGCACTTCCGGCCGCCAACACCTGAAAAGGATTTATCGATGATCGCCCTGATTGTTTCCCTCGACGTCTATCCGGAACGCCTCGAAGAATTCCTTGCTGCAATCAAGGAGAACGCCACACGTACGTTCAATGATGAAGTCGGCTGCAAGTACTTCGATGTCACGCAGGACACGAAGAATCCGCATCACTTCATGTTCTATGAACTCTATGACGACGAGGCGGCCATCGACGCCCATCGGGCCGCGCCGCATTTTGCCGAATGGCGCAAGGCAGCAGATCGCTGCGTGGTGAAGGGTAGCCAGGTCAACACGATCTGCTCCCAGCTCTTCCACCACGCCTGAAGCAACGATAGCGCCCCGCGCGAAAGTGGCTTCGAGGCGCAGGTACCGAACGATACTGGCAGACAGGATAGCCATGACCAATACCAACACCAATACCATTACGACCTATAACCCGAGCACCGGAGCAGCCCTTCAAACCTACGAAGGGTGGGGTGCGGAGCAAATCGAACACGCTGTCGATGCCGGGCACGCTGCCGCAGCGGCGTGGGGCAAACAGCCGCTCGAAGTCCGCGTCGCGGCCGTGCGCCGCCTCGCTGAAGAACTGCGCCGGCAAAGCAAGTCGTTCGCTGAACTGATCACTGCGGAGATGGGCAAGGTTGGCGCGGAGGCCGCCGGTGAGATGGAGAAGTCCGCAGTCACAGCGCTCTACTACGCAGACAATGCCGAGCGCATCCTGGCTGATGAGAAGGTCAATATCGATGGCGTCGATGCCTGGGTCAGCTATGAACCCATCGGCCTCGTACTGGCCGTCATGCCTTGGAATTTCCCGGTGTGGCAGGTGATGCGATTCGCTATTCCGGCGATTACCGCAGGCAACGGCGTCTTTCTGAAGCATTCACCCAATGTCACGGGCTGCGCACTGGCTCTTGAGCGATTGTTCCTCGATGCCGGCGTGCCGAAGAACGTGGTGACTACGTTGGTCGTGGCCGAACCGCAGGTACCCCAGGTCATCGACGGACTGATCCAGGATGATCGCATTGCAGCCGTTACGCTGACGGGCTCGAACCGCGCTGGTGCGGCTGTTGGCGCTGCCGCGGGACGCGCGTCCAAGAAGTCCGTCCTGGAATTGGGTGGCTCGGATGCTTTCATCGTTCTGGACGACGCGGATCTGACGACAGCCGTGGCCGCGGCCGTCAAGGCGCGTTTTCACAATGCCGGCCAAAGTTGCGTATGCGCCAAGCGATTCATCGTCTCCGAAGGCATCGCCAAGGCGTTCGCTGAGCGTTTCGTGGAAGCCACGAAGAACCTGGTCGTTGGCGATCCAACCCATTCGGCAACCCAGATGGGACCGCTCGCGCGTCAGGATTTGCGTGACGCTCTGGATCGCCAAGTCCAGCAGTCGCTGGAAGCGGGCGCGGTCCTGCTGGCTGGGGGCAAGGCCGTGGAAGGGCCGGGCAACTTCTACGAAGCAACGGTCCTGGGCAACCTGCAACCGGGTATGGCGGCGTTCGATGAAGAGACCTTCGGGCCCCTGGCCGCCATCGCCGTCGCCAAGGATGATGCCGATGCCGTGCGACTGGCAAACGCAACCCCGTTTGGGTTGTCCGTGAGCGTGTGGGCGGGCTCAAACAAGCGGGCCTTGGCCGTTGCCAAGCAAATCACGAGCGGCGCAGCGTTCATCAATGCCATCACGGCATCGGACGCGCGGATTCCGTTTGGCGGTACCAAGAAGTCCGGTTACGGCCGAGAACTGGCCGCCGCGGGCATCCGTGAATTCACGAACGCTCGCACCTACTGGGCAGTTGCTCCCAAGTAAGGATCTGCCGGCGGCGACCCAAGTCGCCGCCGGCTGCCCTTAAACCTGCGCCTGTCCGCCGTCCACGAACAGTTCCGCACCGTTCACGAAGCTTGCATCGTCGGATGCAAGGAAGAGGGCGGCCCCCGCGATTTCCGCCGGCTCGCCCACACGCCCCATCGGGATGCGTGAGGCGAGATAGTCCAGCAGTCCCTGCTGTTGCGTGGCGTCCGGCCCGGCCAGTTCCACCAGACCCGGCGTGCGCGTGGCGCCCGGGCTGATGGTGTTGACGCGGATGCCGCGGTCCTTCAGGTCCAGAATCCAGCTACGCGCAAAAGCACGGATGGCCGCCTTGGACGCGGAATAGACACTGAATGCGGCCGTGCCCTCGATGGTGGTCGTCGACCCCGCCAGAATCACCGATGCGCCCTTGGCCAGCAGCGGCAGCGCTTTTTGCACCGTGAACAGGGTGCCCTTGACGTTACGGTCGAAGGTGTCGTGGTAGTGCGCTTCCGTGATGTCGCCAAGCGGCACCATCGTACCGCCGCCGGCATTGGCGAACAGCACGTCCAGGCGCCCCCGCTCGGCGCCGATCTGCTTGTACAGCGCATCCAGCTCCTCGGGCTTCGACGAATCCACCCGGACGCCAGTCGCGTTGCCAATGGCATCGACGGCTGCGTCGAGTTCAGCCTGCCGGCGACCCGTCACATACACATGCGCGCCTTCGGCGGCGAAGCGCTTGGCCGTGGCCAATCCGATGCCACTCGTGCCGCCAGTGACGAGTGCGATCTTGTTTGCGAGCTTGCCGGTCATGATGCTTCTCCTTGTCTGATGTCAGAAGGTTCTGAAAGGGTGATGCGATGTGAGAAGAATATCGACGCACTCGACTTTTCGAAATAGAATTGATCGCAAACCATCGTTGCAAAAATGAAATGACGAAGTTTCCGGATTTCGAAGGGCTGGCCATGTTCGCCAAGGTTGCGGAGGAAGGGTCATTTGCGGCGGCCGCCCGCGCAATGGGGGTTTCGGTGGCGACCGTGTCGCGCGGCGTCGCCAGACTCGAAGCGCGGCTCGGCGGGCGGCTTTTCAATCGCACGTCCCGGCAACTGGCGCTGACAGAATTCGGCGCCACGATCGCCGAGCAGGCGGGCGATCTCTATCGGCAGGCGGAGGCCGCGGAGAATGTCGCCCGAGAACTGTCGGTCAAGCCACGCGGGCTGATCCGGCTTGCGGTGCCGATGTCCTTCGGCGTCCGATGGGTGGCACCGCTGCTGCCCGGTTTCTTCGAAGCCTACCCGGAAGTGTCGATCGACCTGCATCTGTCCGATGCCACGGTAGACATCGTGGCGCAAGGATTCGATGCCGCGCTGCGGATCGCCGCACTACCGGATTCCTCGTTGATTGCGAGGCAGTTGTGTCCCGTTTCGCAGATCGTCGTCGCTGCGCCGGAATATCTGCATCGCTTTGGCCGCCCGACCCATCCCCGCGACCTCGCCGGCAGGACATGCTTTTCCTATGCGTATCGTGCGCGGAGCGATGTGTGGCGGTTCGTCAATGACGCGGGCGAAGAACATCCGGTGACACCGGTCGGCCCGTTGCGGGTGACCAACTCGGAAGCGTTACTGCCAATGCTGCTAGCGGGGCAGGGGATTGCTGAACTGCCGGAGTTCATGGCCGGCGAGTATCTGGCCGATGGACGGCTGGAGACGCTTCTGCATGGCTGGCACCTCACGCGCGGAGGCTTGTATTTCGTGACGCCCTCGGCACGTGCCAGGCCGGCAAAGATTACGGCGCTGGCGGACTACTTTGCCGAACACTTGTCGTCGCCGGCCTGGGCCGGGCAGCAAGATGCAAAGCCGCGTGCGCGAGGGCGACGCAAACCGGGGTGAGCAACAACATGCCTTGCCTGGGATATCGGCGGAAAGTGCGGGGGCCAGTCCTTACGGCGCACACGACTGATCGAAACCTGTGCAGGAAGCCAGCGGCTGTCAGACCGGCTCCGCTTCGCTGTCGGCAATCTGGAATTTCCGCATCTTCTCCCATAGCACCTTGCGACTGATGCCCAGGCAGGCCGCCGTGTCCTGCCGGCGCCAGCCGTTTGCATCGAGCGCGGCGATGATGCGGCGGCGTTCCTCGCTATCGCCGCGCGGGTCGCCGCGCTCGGTGCCGTCGAACGCGCCGGGGCGCAGCCCCCGAAACAGCGGGCGAATGCGCTCTTCGTCCCAGCCACCGAACTGCCGCACGGTGATGCCCACGCGCTCGGCCAGGTTGCGCAGCTCGCGCACATTGCCGATAAAGTAGGCCGTACCCACAGCGCCTTTGAGCCAGTCCGGCATCGGCGGCAGCGCATCGTACGTGGCCGGCCCCATCATATGGCGCAGGAAGGATTGCAGCAGCCCGACCTTGTCGCCCGGGCCGCGATCCTCAAGGCTCGGGATCTGCAATTCGATCACGGCCAGCCGGAAATAAAGATCCGCGCGGAAGCGCCCGTCGCGCACCGCTTCGCGCAGATCCTTGTTGGTGGCCGCTACAAGCCGGAAATCGAGTTTCACGGCAATGGTCGACCCAAGCCGCGTCAGTGCATTTTCTTCCAGTACACGCAGCAACTTGACCTGCTGGAACAGCGGCAGGTCACCAATTTCGTCCAGGAACAGCGTGCCGCCCGTCGCCTGCTCGAAGAAGCCGCGGTGCGCGAACATGGCGCCGGTGAATGCGCCCTTGGCATGACCAAAGAACTGCGACTCGAACAGTCCGTCCGGGATGGCACCACAGTTCACGGCCACGAACGGCCCTTTGCCATAGTGGCTGTTCCGTTCGTGGAACAGGCGCGCGATGCGCTCCTTGCCCGCGCCGGTCTCGCCATACAGCATCACGTTGCTGTCGAAGTTGGCGAAAGTGTCCACCTGCTCAAGCAATTGCGTCATCGCGGCCGATTCCGCCACCAGGTCCGCCACATCGGGCCGGGCCTCGGCCGCGGCCAACAGCTGTGGCATCAGCTTGGCAATCTGGTTGCGCAGATCGGCACCGTTGAAGTCATGAGGCAGGATATGCGCGTACTCCGGCGGAAGCGGCCCGGATCGTTCTCGCGGTCCGGCGCGCCAACCCAGATCACGGGCATGCCGTGCGCGGCTTCCCAGTCCAGCGTGAACTTGGCCGAACCGATCGCCGAGGCGCTGATTACGGCAATACACGGCTTTACGCGCGCCTCGTGGGGCAACGCGTCAAGCGCGCCCGCGCGTACCACCTCGGCACCTAGCGGCGTCAGGAAGCGCGCCACGCGGTCGGCGATTTCGTACTGGCCTTCCCACACATGGACTTCAAGGTTCTCGTAGGCCCAGCGCTCTGCTTTCATGGTCGTCAAGACTTTTCAAAACACAAGTTCGGCGTTGTTGCAGTCCACGCCGTTGAGCCGGACATCGGCGTTTGCAATGTCGATACCCAGCGTGTTTAACAGCCACATCGCAACGCTATTGAGTAAAGCGCCCACTGGCACGATCAGCGGTGTCAGCAGGTCACCCGGCGCCAGGCCGAGTCCTTTCTGGCCGAACAGATCCACCGATAAAACCGGATTGAGATTTCGCACCAGATCGCCAACGGTCTGGCTGACTGGCGCAACCGCCGATGTGGAAGCCTCGGCGCCGGGATGAAGAACGACGTCGCTGCCCGGCGTGACCGTCGCGCTCTGTCGCTTCGGATACACGATCAGGTTCGCCTGCCCCACGCTTTCCGGAATCAGCGGTGGTATTGCCAGCGTCAGGACGCTGACCTTCCCGAGCGTGCGCTGACTGGCCGGCGTGCATTCGCGCTGGTTGTCGGTCAGGCACGATTCCAGCAGCGTTGGATCGACCCGGATGGTCGCGGTCCGCTGGGCTGGCGTGGCGGCGCATTGGATGGCGGTCAGATCGCCCTTGGCCTTGGCGGCTTTCAGGAGCAGCGGCAGATCGACACTGGCGGACACCAGCGGCGGCAGGCCGACATTGGCGTGCACGGCAAGGTTCAGGCCCAGTTGCGCCGTGCTCGCGGTGGTCTTCCATGAGCCGTCGGCAAGCTGCTTCGCGGGGCCGACCGCCACCTTGGGTGGATCGATGACGGTCAGTGACGCGGTTCCGGTAGCGCTGCCCAGCGGCGCAAGCGGCACGGTCAGGTTGGGAATATTGAGCGCCACGGCGCTGGTGCCCCGCGCCACGTAAGCGGCCGTTGTCAGCAACGACGCCACATTGACGGCCACCTCGGCAGCCGATGACGCGGCCGGCGTCAGCACACCGAGATCGAGCAGTTGCGCCAGCGTCAGATTGGTGCCCACGCCGTTGAGTCCCAGTTGTGTCTCCGGGCTACCGAGCGCCGCGCCAAGCAGGGACTGCTTGCCTGCGGCAGTCAGAACGAGGGCATAGAACTCCCGGATCGAAAGCGTGGTGTTGAGCAGTTCGTCCACCGTGCCCGCCCGGGCCTGCAGTCGCAGTTGCTCAAGCGAGACATTGGCGCTCGCCAGACCCTGCCAATCGATGGCTGAAAGACTGACGGTATTGCCAAGCAGCAACCCCAGAACGCCACTCGCGGAATTCAGGTTCAGTACACCGCTCCCGATGGAAAAAGACGCAACAGGCGGGCTGCCGGCCGCGATGGCCTCGGCGTGCAACTGCCGCGACTGTCCGCCCGGCAGCACGAACATCAACGGCACCGTCAGCGTTGCCTGCACACGTACGGCATTGGGCGACACCCGTGTGGCGTCGTAGCCGGCATTGAAGTGCCGCACGCTATCGCCGTTTGCCGGATCGGCTGGGTCCCAAAGTCCCAGGCAGGCGCGCATGCCATCGCCCTGGCCCGCTGACGCATCCGCACAATCCGGACTCACCGCATGGTTGTAGCCGTTCTGGCTGGCCGCTGCCGTCACCGATGCCATGACGTTGAGCGTGGTGGTGTCCAGCTCATCGGCACGCTTGAGTTGCTGCGCACCGGACAACGCGGCCAGGTCTACCGACTTCTGCAACTGCCGCTGACTGTAGAACAGGAAGCCGACATCGATCGACACCAGGGCACCGATGGCCACGGTGGCAATCAGCGCGGCGCCATCAGGCTGACGGCGCCGCGCTGGCGACGGATGCTGGCACGCGCGGGCATGACAGGCGGCTACTGTCCGTTCATTGGCTGCTGGCTGCCGGCGCCGCCGCGCAACGGGCTCCCCGTGGCCATCGTGGTGAAGAACTCCGGCAACGGATGCGTGAAGCTGCGCATGTAGCGTGCGTAGCCGAGCGCGGCCTGATCGCCGGTCAGCGGCTGCATCGGCCCGGCTTGCGAGCCATCGCGTTGAATGTCGAGCAGTGTGCGCGTGGTCTCGCCCACCGGCGCGTCGCTCGCGCGCGTGGCGCCAGGCGCCGATGGTTGCTGGGCCATGACGGGCGCGGCGAGCATTGCCACGACAAACAGGCCATACCGAATGCGATTCATGGATTGGCTCCTGCATTGAGCGCCACGGCCTGCGTGGACGCATGGTTCGGTATCGCTTGCGGATTGGCGCGCGGCGCTGCCTTGTCGCGTATCTGCGCGGCTTTTGCGACACGATCCGCTTCCTTGCGGATGGCCGTGCGCGTGGGTTCCGGCATGGCAGCACGCTGCATCATGGCGGTGGCCTCGCGGTCACGTTGTATGGCCTGGTCGATACGGGCATCGAATTCCTGAACCATGCAGGTACCAACGGCTCTGGCTCTGTGTATCGCCTGTCGCCCGGCAACGTGACCGGATCGCGCTGGGGCCTACGCGGGAAGGAAGACCTGGGCGGCGGGCTCAGTGCTGTATTCGTGCTGGAAAGCGGCTTCAACAGCGACACCGGCACGTCAGGGCAGGGTGGTCGCCTGTTCGGGCGGCAAGCCTACGTGGGTTTGCAGAATCAATGGGGACTGATCTCGCTGGGCCGGCAGATCAACACGCTCTACGATCTGTTTGTGCCGCTCGATCCCGTGCGCTACACCAGCTACGGGCTACTGGCGCAGGACGCGCAGTTTGCCAACCGTGCGGACAACGCGATCAAGTACACCGGCAACTTTGGCAACCTGACCATCACCGGCATGTACAGCGCGGGCTACGACTCGACGATCGCCAGCGGCAGCGAAGTGCCAGGCAATCCTCGCATCGGACAGGAAATCGGTGCAGGCACGTCGTATACCATTGGCAAGCTTGGCATGGTGCTGGCCTACGACCAACGGCGCGGTACTTCGGCCGCGTCGGCAGAAAACATCGAACGGCGTTACGCCACCGGCCTGCTGTGGACCGATGGAGCCTTCACCGCCACGGCCGGCTATCGCTTTCTGCAGGGCACGATTGCCACGCCGTCGCTGCGCGCCCATCTGTACTGGATTGGCGGGTCATACAACTTCACGCCCGCGTTCGTGGTGCGCGCTGGCGTCTATCGCACTGACCGCCGCGACTCTTCCAACGATGCCATGAGCTATGCCCTGGCAATGGCCTATACGTTGTCGAAGCGCCCGGACCTCTACCTCAACGCCTCGTTCATGGACAACAAGGGGGCATCCACGCTCGGCGTGGTGAACGGCGGAACGGTGGCGCCCGGTGTCAACCAGACCGGCGTGGTCGCCGGGATCAGGCACATTTTCTGAGGCTTTGGAGGGGCGGCCTAATGGTGACGCGACGGGATCCGAAAGGGTTAGCTTGTAGCAGTATCGGCCCGTCGTCGGAATGAATGGGGGCTGACACTGTGAATCCGTTATTTCCCGTGGCACTTCTTGAACTTCTTGCCGCTGCCGCAAGGGCACGGGTCGTTGCGGCCGGGCTGGTCGCCCCTCACCGCGGCCTCCACGCGCGGGCCCAGGCTCTTCCAGATCTGGCGCAGGTCGTAGACAGCCCAGATCGCCTCGCCGAAGGTTTCCACGCGCGCCTGGCTGGTGCTGGGCGGGCCATCCTCGCTGAACATGCAGACCTCGGGCTGGCCGGTGTCGGCCTCGGTCAGGGCGACAATGGCGTCGAGCGCGTCGTCCAGCCACTGGGCGGCTTCCTTGTCGCGTGGGGCGGCCCATTCCTCGGGCCAGTTCTCCACCACGAACATGAAGCCCAGCGCCCACACCTGGCCAAACGACGGGATTTCCCGTCCCTCTATCTCCGCGCGCTCTTCCTGGGGCAGGCTCAAGATGGCGCCGCGCATGTCCATGACCTCGGGATGGAAGGTGTGTTCGTCCTCCAGCGTCTCCAGGGGCTGGTCGAGCTGATGCTCCACCTCGTTCCATCGACGCTGCCACAGTTCCATGAAGCGGGTCTGCTGGGCCGCTTCACGGAACGCCGGCAGCAACGGCAGCGGGCTGCCCTCGGTCACGTCGAGCGCCGCGCCGTCGCCCAGCAGCATGGGCAGGTAGTCGGCAGCCGGGATGCGGCGGCGCGTGCAGACCAGGGCGGTGAGAAAGCCGTCGCAGAACTCCCATTGCGGGATTTCATCAGCGCGCTGGCGCAGGTCGTCCAGCAGATCGTCAAGCTCCTGGAGTTCGTCGGGCGTCAGGGCGGTGGCTTCGGTCATAAGGCGGGTTCTCGTGGTGCGGGGTGGGGATGCACTAGACGCATCGCCGCGAAGTATAGCGCGGCCCCTTTTGCAGAAGGGCGTCGTACGGATGGTCGTCCTTGATAGCGGCACGTTTAGTCGTCTGTAACGCGCCCTGCCTCTGCAGAAACAATCCTTACGGATTGTCACGAGTTAGCAGTCAACTGAGCGTGAGGCTGCCCCGTTTTTTGGCTAAGCGCGGCACATCGCAGCGCCTAAACCTCTCAGAAGGATTGTCGATCATGAAGAAGCTGTTTGCTGCCGTTGCCGCTTTCGCCATCACTGGTGCCGCCTTTGCTCAAGGGGTTGCCCCGGCTGCCGCCACGGTCGCTCCCGCGGCGCCGGCCACTCCGGCAGCTACGGCGCCGGCTGCGAAAGCGCCTGCCGCTACCGCGACCCACAAGCACGCCGCCAAGCACGCCAAGGCAACCAAGGTGAGCGCCGAGAAGGCTGCTGCGCCGGCCAAGGCCGAGAAGGCTACGGTCAAGGCAGAAAGCGCCGCGCCCGCAGCCGCTGTCAAGAAGCAGTAATCGCGAGCCAGTAGCCAGTAGGCCTGCGGGTTGACGCCACAGGCGCGCCCGCAAAGAAAACAGCCGACGATGTCGGCTGTTTTCTTTTGGAGGATACCGTAGGCGCTCCCAGACCGACCTTAGGCATTTGTCACCAGAGCACAGAAGGGCTGAATCGGCCGAAAACCTCGGCCCCAATGGAGATGATTGTCGTAGGCGACTCGAGACGAGAGACCGGCTGAAGAACTGAAGCCCGTGATTGATGAAGGGAGCGTCAGGGAACGTCTGGATCTGCCGAATCGGGCACAATGTCGCACGAGACTGATCCCCTGTCCGAGAACACTATGCGCATGCTTCCGTCCCGCCTCCCGATCATTCAGGCGCCGATGGTGGGCTCCCTGAGTCCACTGGTGATTGCCGTCAGCGAAGCCGGTGGGCTCGGCTCGCTTGCCTGCGCAGCGCTTGGTGCGGAGCAGCTTCGAGAACAGATGCAGGCCATCCGCGCGGCCACATCGGCCCCGTTCAACGTCAATTTCTTCTGCCACACGCCGCCCGATGCGGACGATGAAGCCGAGGCACGGTGGGTGGCGCGGTTGGCACCGTACTACGAGGAAGCTGGCCTGAGCTTGTCTGCCGCACAGCGCGCAGCCGGGAGGGCGCCGTTCGATGCGGCGATGTGCGAGGTGCTGGAAGAGATGCAACCGGCGGTGGTGAGCTTTCATTTCGGTCTGCCGGAGGAGAGCCTGCTGTCGCGCGTGCGTGCCACGGGCGCCACGATCCTGTCATCGGCCACCACGGTCGAGGAGGCGCGCTGGCTGGAGGCGCGTGGAGTCGACGCTGTCATTGCGCAAGGCGCGGAAGCCGGCGGCCATCGGGGCATGTTCCTGACCGATGACATCGGCGCCCAACCGGGCCTCTTTGCGCTGTTGCCGCAAGTGGTGGACGCGGTCAAGGTGCCGGTCATTGCCGCTGGCGCCATTGCCGATGGTCGAGGCATAGCAGCGGCATTTGCGCTCGGCGCCAGCGCGGTCCAACTGGGTACTGCCTACTTGCTGACGCCTCAGGCCGGCCGGTCCGAACTGCACCGCGCGGCGATACGCGCTGGGCGCGACGACATGACGCGTCTCACCAACCTTTACACAGGACGGCCGGCACGCGGGCAGATGACGCGGTTCATGCGTGAGCAGGGACCGATGAACCCCGAGGCCCCGGCGTTCCCACGCGCTACCGGTGCGATCGATCCGGTACGCGCCATCTTCGAGAAGGCGGGAAAAGACGATCTCTCGCTGCTGTGGTCCGGAGAAGCGGCAGCTCTTGCCCGCGAGGAAGACGCTGGGGTGTTGACGCGCCGTCTTTGGGATGACGCCTGCGATCTTGCGCGCGGACTGTCAGGAGCGTTCCCTGGCCAACGAGGGTGAACACCCGAGTGCTGCTGTTGGCAATCGTAGTCTTAAGGTCAGTTGCCGGTAGGCCAACTCCGGTTGCGGTGCCACATCAGTGCGATAGCCATCTACCGCGCAGCTTCGGGCTATGTCCTAACCCAACAAGGACCGGTACTCGATCGATGATATGGCTCAGTAGGCGCAGCAATTTGCATGAGATCGGCTATGAACCGGTATGCAGAATGTCTCCGTTTCGGAACAGCGGGAATTCGTACACGACTATCTCGTTTTGAGACACCACTATGACCTCCAAAGGTATCCAGTTCGAATATGACGCAGAGAAGGAATGCTTGCTCGTGAAATATCCCGACAAGCCGATGCTGCGAGCCTATGAAATTCATAATCGGACGTTGATGAATATGACGTTCGCTGAGGCGGCGGCATTTATCGGAGAGAAGGTTCTCCTAATGCACCCAGTTTACAAAGAAATGTTTAAGGATTATTTGTGGTCGGATGATGGGAATGTGCCGCCAAAGAAGCCATAAGCCACAAAGAATGCCCGGAGCGGACGAGCAAGGCGCATTGAGATCGGGCCGGTCACCCGGTCCTAGCCTTGTGGTCGACGATTGCAGGGTCTGTTCATGGATGCATAACGGACGCTGACCGACCAAATTGGCAATGGCAGTTCCTGGCCGGCAAGAGACCTCCCGGAACCACACTACCAGCTCCAGCTTGCTGTGGGTTGCACGCTTCAGGTGGTCGCACCTGGAGACGCATGGCGTGCCAGGAACCGATCCAATTGGCCAGCGAATGCCTTGCTATCCTGTGCGGCGTATGGCGCCGGACCGCCGGTGTCGATGCCAGAGCTGCGGAGCTGGTCCATCACCTCACGCATCGTTAGGCGCTCCTGGATGTTCTCACGGCTAAACCAGCTTCCTCGTGGGTCGAGCACATAAGCGCCTTTTTCGAGGGCGGCGGCGGCAAGAGGTATGTCCGCCGTAATCACGAGGTCACCGTTGCTGACCAATTCGACGATACGGTCATCGGCAGCGTCGAAGCCGGCCGGCACTTGCAGTGCCTTGATAAAGCGAGACGGCGGCGTGCGCATATACGTATTTGCTACCAGCGTGACGCACACTTCGACTCGCTGCGCGGCCCGATACAACATTTCCTTGACAACAACAGGGCAGGCGTCTGCGTCAACCAATACTTGCATCGCGGTATTTCCAGTCGAGGGAGGAAGCGCTCATATTACTGCCTGCACGCGTTTCGATGGGAACACCGACGTCGGGCGGTGGGCGGTACGTGCACCGACAGCAATCCCGGACCGATGAGCCATTCGTAGCGGTACCGTGCTGGCCGCCAGTCATCCAGCCGGTTCTGACCGACCCTTAGCGGATATTCGTTCTGTCACCAAGCGACCGTTCAACTGCAACAGTCGGTTGCTTGCGCTCCGAGCGTTCCCTGTCTAGATAACGAGATTTGCTGTCGACTCCAGTATCTTCGCGGACCGTTGCCTTACACGTATAGCGTCGTCGGATTCAATCAATACGTGAATCGTCTCGCGCAATTCACGTTCGCTCGGGGGATCAATGAGCACAGGTCGGATTTGGCGAAGATACACGGTTCGCGGATCCGCGATTGCACAAAGGGCATCGAGAGCCACCAGACTCAGAGGCCGGCCAGACCTGAACCAGGTTTCGGCTCGCCTCCAACTCAGATTCGAGGCCGCGGCTAGGTTTCCCCAAGACTCGGTGACGCCAGATGGGACGTGAGCTTCGATCCAGTCCAGCGTTTTGATTGAGCGGAACTGGGCCAAAGTTCCAAAATGCAGCGAACGATGTTCGGGCGACATCTGTTGGAGTGCCGCAGCCGTCCGCTCGAAGCCTGCTTCGAGGGGCAAACAGTTCACGGTCGCATCCACTAGACTTCTAAATGATGCGCGCTCCGGAAAGAGTTGCCACGCCAATTCCGTCACGTCCGCGCATTCGGGCCCGATCAATGCCGCTACCCGTAGTGCCACGGAGCATCGTGTCAAGCTGCCTGGCGTCGTGAGCTGTGTGCGCAAACAGCGCGCAACATCTTCAGATGGCAATGCGCGCCACGCAGCCTGGACGCTTTCATCCAGCGCCCATCGGGTGGTCGAGTAATCCAGAAGCAGTTCCGGTGAGTCACGAAACTGGTCCAGCCCAGGAGCTGGGTATTTTTGGGGTTCCTCTACATCATCAAGCGGCTTAATGGCCTCCCCATCCTGATCGTAGAAGTCGTCATGGAGAAGATATTTCTCCCATCCATGCCTCTTAGTCAGATTGAACCACTCTACGGGTCGGAGCGACCTGCCCATCAGTCGGATATGACATTGTTCACAAACGACATATGGGTCATCTGGTTCATCGCAGGATTCTTGTACTTGAGATGGGAGCAACTCGCATGCATGGCAAATGGGCATATCCGCACGTTCTCAGGGCATCATTTTTAGGCATTCTCATCCAACAGCCAGCAGACCGGACTGCCATTGATCGGCGAGCCACGCAGTCCAATTCTCCGCGAGCCCTACTGATGACCGACGACCGATCGTTTAGTGATCGAACGCGCTTCAATAACCCCGCTTTTGCTAGACCGTATTGCCGGATTGTGTGCAATTCTGCCGAGGATGTCGACCGCCCGCTCCTGGCCGGTCTCAGTCCCCGGACTACCCGGCCAGGAGGGCAGCGCCAAAGGCGACTTCCGATGCCTTCCGACACTAAGCAGATCCTCGAAATTCTCAACGGTGGTCACTCCCTCGGAAGGGAAATTTAATGGACCCGTCATCCGGCATGTACTAAAGACCCTGTTCTAGGGGGGAACATGGCACGTCACGAACTTGTAGAAATCGAACTGGGTGACATTGAATCAGTCGCGCAGTTGCACGCGAGATTGATGGTGCAGTTGCGGTTTCCAGATTGGTACGGAAATGGAGCGGCCCCTTGAATCTCAGGACACCCGGCACCTCTTAAAATAAGAGGTAGTCTTGTGACTAGTTTCAAGCCTAGGCAAATTGTGGAAAGCATCGAAGTTCTGACCGAACCTGAGCGGCGGCGGCGCCGTTCAGTTCAAGAAAAGCTCGCCATCGTGCAGGAAACGATGGAACCGAGAGCCACGGTTTCGGCGGTCGCCCGACGGCACGGGCTCAATCCCAATCAGGTGTTCGCGTGGCGCAAGCAATACCAGGAGGGGAGCCTGGCC